>JBEEIB010000589.1:0-4104 GCA_041167675.1 Verrucomicrobiota bacterium | reverse complement strand
GACAAGACGAGTTGATCGTTACTAATCGGGCGATTCAAATCCGCGTTGGTATCTAAACGCGTTTCTCTGTATAGCCGACTCCCCGATACCTGAAGGTATTCAGTTTACTGCGTATTCCACTACAATGCCTTCGTGCCGACCTCATTGATCGGTTTTTCCCTTTGTATGGAGGGAGGAAGCCCGAACGTAATGCAAAAACTCACGGAGGAGTTCTCATGACCGGATCCAACCATAAAAACGCTCCCTTGCAATGGTCGGTGTTCATCACCAAGCGGCCCGGCCTCAACCGGGAGTTGCCGCCAGGCTACGAGTCCCTGGCCTGGGTGCCCAACTCGTCCACGCTGATCTACGGCGAACGTGATGCTGTGCTGGTCGATACCTTCCTTACCGCCGAAGCTTCGCAGGCTCTGGCGGACTGGGTTATGGCGAGCGGCAAGAATCTGACCACGATTTACTTGACTCATAGCCATGGCGATCATTTTTTTGGTATAGGGTTGCTTAAGCAGCGCTTCCCCCATGCACGGGCGGTGGCAAGGCCGGACATCGTGGAGGCCATGCGTCGTGAGCTCGACCCGCCCTACTTCAACAGCTTCTGGAATTCGCGCTTTCCCGGCCAGCTCCCGGAACAGCTCGCGGTGGCCGAGGCGCTTGAAGGAAACACCATCGAGCTGGAAGGGCACGAGTTGGTCTTGGTCGACACGGGCTACACCGACACGGCTCTGTCCACGAGTCTGCACGTCCCGTCCATCGACTTGGTGGTGGCCGGGGACGTCGCCTACAACGGCGTCCATCCCTATATGGCGGAAGGTAATCCAAAGTCTTGGGCCAAATGGATCGCTGCCCTCGACAAACTCGAATTGCTGAAACCTCGCGCCGTGATCGCCGGTCACAAACGGCCCGAGAACGACGACGACCCGCGGATCATCGAAGAAACGCGCAGCTACTTCCGGGACTTCCTGCGCCTCAACGAGGAGACGAAGACCGTGCGCGAATTCTTCGACCGGATGATGAAGCTTCATGGGGATCGAGCCAATCCCGGTTCGCTCTGGGGCGGCGTGACGGCCGCCAAGGCACACCATAGCCCATAAACGATAATCGACCAGGACGGTCTGTGGCTTGCCCGAAATCCGTCGAGGATCGATGTGCCAAGCGCTCACTTCCTACAAGCCGACAAGGCGGGAAATATTTCCCACAACCCCGTTTCTGGCCAGTGACAGGTATGATTAGGCGAGTGAAAGGAAATCGGCAAAGGCAAGCGCGTTTGTCAGGATCTTGGACCAGAATCTTTATAATCCGGACCTAGCCAATAGTTCCGACTTTCACTTCGACGGATTTCTTTGAGTTTTCAATCGTTGCCGTGTGCTCTACGGGATGGCGGCGCGCACGTCGAACGCGCCGCCACTCCATAGCAACCAAGCGGCGGAACATTAACGCAGGAAAACGGGGAGGACAGTTATGAGCACAACATTAGATTCCGGCATTTCCCGTCGTCGTTTTCTCATATCCACTAGCATGGCTGCCACCGTCGGTTTGCTCGCTGCTCGCGATTTATTCGCTCAAGATGATGGGCTCGTGCAGACAGCCAGGAAAACAGCCGCAGCCGGTACTATCACCGTCCAGAAACTCCGAGGCAACGTGAGCGTCCTGATGGGCGCTGGAGGAAACATCGCCGTGCTACCCGGTCGCGACGGCAAGCTCCTCATCGATGCTGGCTTTGCCGGCGCCCGTCCAAAGATCGCCGACGCGCTTGCATCAATCAGCTCCGATCCGATCAAGCACCTCATCAACACGCATTGGCACTTCGACCACACCGATGGCAACGAATGGCTGCACTCTGCGGGTGCAGTTATTCTCGCTCACGCGAACACGCGAAAGCACCTGTCTACTACGACGCGAGTTGAGGGGTGGAACTTTACCTTCCCGTCCTCGCCCCCCGGAGCAATTCCTGCGGAGGTTTTTGCAGACGAGCGGACTGTACAATTTAACGGGACGACTATTGCCCTCAAGCACTACGCTCCCGCCCACACAGACAGCGACATCTCCGTTCTTTTTACAGAGGCCGATATTTTCCACGTCGCTGACACCTTCTGGAATGGCTACTATCCCTTCATCGACTATTCAACGGGCGGCAGCATCGACGGCATGATCCGCGCTACCGAAGTCAACTTGGCGAAAGTCACGGACAAGATGATTGTCATCCCAGGCCACGGCGCGGTTGGCGACAAATCCCAACTCGCCTTCTACCGCGACCTGCTGGTTGGCACTCGCGAGAGAGTGGCGGCCCTCAAGAAACAAGGCAAATCGCTCGACGAAATTGTCGCCGCAAAGCCTACCGCCGCCACAGACGCAAAGTGGGGCAACGGCTTTAGGAGCCCTAAAGACTTCATCGGAGACGTTTTCCAGGGCGTTTGACGCCGATTGCGAGCGAGTTACGGAAGCCGGAAGTTACGGTTCGTCGTTCAAACGCCCATCTCTTCAGTGCTTGATTTCCTGACGAGATGCCGACTTACCGGGATTTAAAGCTCCCGACGTTCATTTTGTGTTAGGCTCTTCGCCACCCACCGACGGAGCTCGTCCTTCGAGACGACGCAGAAATAATAATCGCCAGATCTATAGACGGAGGAATCCAAGACTACTCAAAAGGAGAACACCATGACGCAAGGCAGTGCTACACAGCGAAGCAACGAGCAGGCAATCCGCGCGTTTCCTGTGGCCAGCGTTCCGGAAGCGGAGCTTACCGATTTACGCAATCGCATCAACGCGACCAGGTGGCCTGAACGGGAAACGGTGACCGATGCAACCCAAGGAGTGCAGCTTGCGACGATGCAGGCGCTGGCGCGTTATTGGGCGACCGATTACGACTGGCGCAAGTGCGAGGCAAAACTGCAGTCCCTGCCGAACTTCCTCACTGAGATCGATGGACTGGACATTCATTTTATTCACGTCCGTTCAAAACATGAAAATGCCCTGCCGCTTATCGTCACGCATGGATGGCCGGGCTCGATTGTCGAGCAGCTGAAGATTATCGATCCTCTGACCAATCCCACGGCACATGGCGGGAGCGCGTCAGATGCGTTCGATGTGGTCATTGCGTCGATGCCGGGGTACGGGTTTTCAGGCAAGCCGACGACGACCGGCTGGGGCCCTGAACGGATCGCGAGTGCCTGGGCCGTGTTGATGAAGCGACTCGGCTACTCAAAATTTGTGGCGCAGGGCGGGGATTGGGGCGCGGTCATCACCGATCTGATGGGCGTTCAGGCGCCGCCTGAACTTCTCGGTATTCACACCAACATGCCCGGCGCGGTTCCTGCGGATATTTATCAAGCGGTTTTGTCCGGCGCGCCGATGCCGTCCGGTCTCTCAGACGACAAAAAGGCTGCCTTCGAGAGGCTCCAATTCGTGTACAGCAAAGGCGTCGCCTGCGGCTACCAGATGGGGTTGCGACCGCAGACGTTGTATGGAATCGCGGATTCCCCCGTCGGCCTGGCCGCCTATTTCCTGGACCACGATGCGTGGAGTTATGCGCTGATCGCGCGCGTCTTTGACGGGCAGACCGAAGGTCTCTCACGCGACGATGTCCTCGATAACATTACGATCACCTGGCTGACGAACACGGCGCTTTCCGGAGCACGGCTCTACTGGGAAAATAAATTCGCCTATTTCAGCGTCAAGGGCGTGTCTGTCCCGGTTGCTGTGAGCGCGTTCCCTGACGAGCTCTATCAATGTCCGCGGAATTGGGCAGAAAGCGCGTATCCCAAACTGATCCACTACAACAAGCTCGCCAAAGGCGGGCACTTTGCGGCATTTGAACAGCCTCAGCTCCTTTCCGAAGAGCTGCGCGCGGGCTTCCGATCGCTACGGTAAGGTTCTTCACAAGAGAGGAGCAGGTGATGACCCAATCCAGCGCTACACAGCGAGGAAGCGAGCAGGCAAATGCGCAGTTCAACACCGACCGCACCCATCCGGGCAGATGGACGGTCACCTTCAGCAACCCGCCGATCAACATGTTTGTTCCCACAACGATCGTCGAATTGGGAGCGCTAATGACCGACCTCGAGGCCGACCCGTCCGTGAAGGTCGTAGTGTTCCAGTCGGCCAATCCCG
>JBEEIB010000588.1:0-5492 GCA_041167675.1 Verrucomicrobiota bacterium | reverse complement strand
ACCTTTCGAGATCCGAAAACGCGGGGATGTGGAGTTGGGGACATTCGTTTTATGTTGGAGTCGGGGGACCTGGGCGGAAAGTGCGCAGACCTCAACGCCTTGTTTGTAGGCTTGGCGCGCGCCGCCGGGCTGCCCGCGCGGGACGTGTATGGTATCCGAGTAGCGAAGTCAGAAATGGGATTCAAGAGTCTGGGAGTCTCATCGGCGAATGTCACCAAGGCGCAGCACTGCCGTGCAGAGATTTACATCGGAGGGATTGGATGGTTTCCGGTCGACCCTGCGGACGTGCGCAAAGTGGCGCTAGAGGAGCCACCGGGGAATCGTCCACTGACGGATGAGTTGGTGAAGAAAACCCGCGAACGGTTGTTCGGATCGTGGGAGATGAATTGGATGGCTTTCAACTTTGCACATGATGTCGCGTTGCCGGGGTCGAGCGGGAGACCGATCGGATTTTTCATGTATCCCCAGGCGGAGACGAAGGAAGGCAGGCTTGATCCGCTCGCTCCGGAGGCGTTTAAGTATGAGATCACGTCCAGAGAGATTACGGCAGACAGCGAGTGAACGCGTTTTGTTTGTTGTACACACGCGAAAGATCTGGCGAAGATGTACCCACAGAGCGCTAGCCGCTAGTGAGGCTGAACTTCCACCGGGTCTGGCAGGTGCACAGTGTTGGTCATTAGCTCGCCGATGGTGAGGTTTTGTCCGTGCTGCAGATATCGGTTTAGCACATCGGGCTGCAGCCATTGAAAGCCCCAGGCGTCTTCGACGGCGATCAGAGTATAGGTTCCGGGAATTACGGCGGGCAGAGTGAAGCTGCCGTCGGAGTCGCTTTGGTCTCTGCGGAACATATCGAGATGATAGTGGGAATCTTTGGGAATCAGCGCGACCATCACTCCGGAGGAGGGTTTCCCACCGCGATGGACGAAGCCTTCGACGGAAACGACACCAAGGGCCAAAAATACTGTTCCAGAAAGGGACGAGTCAGCCGTCAAGGTTAAGACGTGGTCAGAGGTTTCCACGCCGGAAAAAACGGTGCGAACTACGGAGTATCGCTTATCTGGAGAGAAGGCTACGAGCGCGTATTTGCCCGGTGGAATACCCTCCAAGGTCACCTCGCCGGCTGCGTCGACGGCGTTAGCTGCGATGACCCGCGTGCGGGAATCCTGCAATCCCATGGTGACTTGCGGAGAAACAGGGGCTTGTCGAGGCATCTTTACTGAAAGCTTGACGGACGCCATCGCCTCTGCGTGACTAACGTCGAGTTCTTGTCCGTCCTTATCCAGAGTTATCTGACTTGATTGCTGTGGGCGGCCCGTTTGTGAATCTGGCAAAATGACGGAGTATTTCCCGGCAGGAACTCCACTCAACTCGTATACACCCGGAGCTATCGACTGCATGCCCTCATTTCCGGCATATTCGACAGTATCGAACACACGTTTTTGTAATTGGGGCATTTGCAAGCCATTCTGTTGTTGGTCCTGTGGTACACGAAACGTCAAATGAACGACGGGGACGGGGCTGAGATGTATATCGACTTGCACGTGGTCGCCGGCTTGAAGGAGCAAAGGGGTAGCGCTCTGGCTGTCGGTAGCGCCGTTGTTGTAGGTCGTTGGATAACCAACGTCCAGGGGCGTGGGGCCCGGTGAAGAACTTCCGCCGCTTCGCGCGGAAGGAGACAAATGAAACGCATACCACGGTTTTGCCGAAACGGAGACAAAGTAATTGCCCGGGCCTAACGCGGAGAACTCATAGTAGCCCTCATCATCCGTAAGGTCCGCACCGCGTCGCTCGATGCGTTTCATCCCTCCCTGGTGGGTTTCCGCGTATAGGAAGACGCGGGCTTTTCGGACAGGTTCGCCTGATTCGTCGATAACTTTTCCACTGACGAAAGCGAGAGGCATCAGGCGCAAAACTAAATTCTCAGTGTTGAAATGTGCGCCGGTCACAATAGCAGTTGAAAATTGTTCATGCTGCTCATAGGCAGCAGAGATAAATCCACGTTTGGCGCCTTCCAAAGAATATTTGGCGCGGTAAAGAGAATAAAATTCAAAGTGACCGTCGTCACCGGTGATCACAGAAAGGATATTTGCGCGATTTGCGCTGTCCATCAGCGTAATGCGCGCTTTGCTGAGGGGCGCGCCGGTGATGGAGTTTACTACCGTGCCGGCGATTTTGAATTTAAGGTCCGTGGCGGATCCTTGATCGGCGGAGCGGGTTTGTGCGCGCACAAACGTGCAGGCGCCCAGGAGGATCAGTGCAAAGTTGACTATCACAAACCAAATCGATCGTCCGAGTTTTGGCATATTCACTCGCCAGCCGCGATTAACGACAAACGCAGATGTTCTTTCTGTTCTACGACTACGCGCAGAACTTGAACTTTCGACTCGTGCTGTTTCAACCATTCCTCGCTCACCGATTGCATCTGTTGTGAGTTATCGATGGCAAAAACGTGATAGGTGCCAGGAGCAATTTGTCGAATTGTGAAAGATCCGTCCGGATTAAGTCCGGTTACCTTGGTTTGGGAATCCATTCCGTCGGTGGGCACTACATAAACGATATCTTGTGATCCACCAAAGCGGCCCTGTGGAACTGAGGCGGCCACGCTGGCCTTAGAAGAATCGACAGTGCCTTCGAGTTCGGCTCCGTCATCGCGGACGGTAATTTCCAATGGAGGTATGGTCCCACCGGCGCCAACGACCAGCGGCTTTTGCAGCAAGTCAATGGTTCCGGAGGTAATTGTGGAGACGTATCCAGTACCAGTGTTTACACGCACGCGGTAACGGCCGGGGAGAACATTCTCAAAGACCAGCGACTCGTCATTCTCATTGACAGTGGGACGCAGCCAAGCTTGATAATCGAGACTAAACTCTTCATCTGGAATCAAGTTCACTTGTAAATTAGTGGGGCGCCGCGTGTTTTGAGGGACAGCGGTAGGGCCGCTAATGAAAATCCCAGAGCCGGGTGGTTGTCCAGCTTGGGTATATTGAAATTCTTCTCGTACGCTCACAGTAACAGAAGTTCCTTGCAGTAACGTCATGGCTGGGCCGGCGACAGGCGCTCCTCTCACCGTGAAATTTGTACTGCCCGCCATCATCGTCGGGCCGTAGCTTCTGGCCTGGACGGTGTAAGTGCCATCTGGCAGGGAACCCTGAATGACAGCTTCTTGTTGGTTGTAGCCGAGAGAGTATCCAGGGCCGGGATGACCTTCTGGCCAAACAGTTACGGCAACTCCGTTGGCCATAGGACTCGTAAGTCCTAAATTCACCGGGTAATACGCTCTTTTCGCGGGGGACATGGTGGCCTGGAAAGTCTCCCCCGGCGCCAGTTTAATTACGGCGGCGCTAGCGAAATCGGAAGCGTTTGGATAATAGAGAGGCGGATAGCCAAACATTGGTCCGCGGGGAAAGGATGTGAGAGGGTCGCGATCGAGTTGCTCGAGAGTTAAAAGTTTGTAGTCGCCTGGGGAAAGTTCGGCTAGACGAAATTGCCCATCTGCCCGGGTGGTCACATTGCCCGCTGAGTCCCACTGTTCCCGGCCGTCCCGCATGGTACACCGGTAAAGCGCGACCTGGATTTTGTCGGAACCATCGGTGCCGGGAATAATCACGTGTCCAACCACGCGAGCTTCCGGCAGGAGCGAAATAATAACGTCCTGTTGATCGGGACCGACGACAGAAAACGCGTTGTCATTCATACGCTGATCAAAGTTAGGGCCGACAAAGCCAACTTTTCGAGCCATTAATTCGCTGGGACGATTGGGCGTGGGGTTTTGGAAGCCGCGGTTCAGTTGAAATCCGTTAGTAACCGGTGTCCCGCTCTGTTGGGGTTCAGCGGTTGTGAAGGTGAATTCGAAACGACCGCGAGCGTCGGTCATGGCGGCGACACTGTTATCCGGGGAAAAGACGAGCGCATGACTTATAGGTTCGTGCGTCACGGAATTTATGACTACCCCGCGAATGTGCTCGGTGGCGTCGGTGTGGGTTGTGTTTTGTGCTGCGACCAGAGGTGGAGTGCTACAGGAAAGCGCTATAGCCAAGGCCATAGCTGCCAAGGAGCAGCGGAGCGAAACGGGAGGGTTGCTTCGCGAAAATTTTTCGGAACGGTCCTGCATCGTTCAAACTTCCGGCGCGCATTATGACATGTTTACGTGGATTAGTAATAACGGCGGGTGACCCATTAAAGTTGCCGGCCAAAACCACAGGTTAGTGAATGAGGATCAGGTATGCAGCCAACACACGTGCCTGTACAGGTTCGCATGTAAGTCCTCCCTACCGTTGGAGCGGTGGAGGATGGATGGATTTTCAGGCTGCGGAACGGAACGGGGCCGAGGGACTTAAACGACCGTCGCGCTGTTGGGTTGCAGCTTGGATAATGATCCGCTCTCCCGTGCGCTGGTTGAGAATAAGGTAGTCGGCAGGCGCAGCAATGACGAGAATTTTAACGACGTAGGACTTGGCGCGTTCGAGATCGGGTATAGCGCGTAGCCACCTGACACTGCCATTGTGCTCCAGTTTAAAGATATCAAAAGGATCTAACATATCGATCACTCTCCCATCCGGGCCATGCAGGTAGAGGTACTCGTTCCCACCAAATTAATTTGAATCGCGACGAGGAATACCGAGCGTCGCCGCGTCGCCGATGGTCTTTTGGGCCGATTGGGCTACGCGAGGCAGTGCCATCTCCTTCGTGACGTTGGCCAGTGCTTTTTTGGCCGATTGTTTTTTCGTTCTTTGACGCATGCGGCATGATGTCATTCAGCCAGAGAGAATAATGTTCAATGCAGCACAGGACCCCCAAGGATATTGAAAACATTGGCTGTAAGGTCGCTTCTGAGGGTGGTCCACCGCGAGTCGCCACCCTGAAACAACATGGCCTCAAGCCGCTATTTACTGTCTAGACAAATGTTCCATATTGTACAGTTGACCATGCCACCTGGGTACACAGTGAGGTGAGTATGAATATGACAAATATACGGACTTTGCTGCTCATCGATAACGATGCTTCGCACGTCGACGTTTTTACCGACGCGTTGCTGAACGCCACTGACGGTCCATTCCAGGGCGAGTGCGTAAAGACTCTTGCGGAAGGCATCAGACGTTCGAGAGGGAAAGAATTCTGGGCGATTTTTTTAAATCTGTCGCTGCCTGACAGCCAGGGTGTGGAAACCTTCGACAAGCTGGCGCTGGCGGTGCCTGGGGTACCTACGCTAATCATAGCTGGCGCGAAGGATGTAGGCGTCGCACTGGAAGCTTTGCGGCGCGGGGCCAAAGATTATCTGTTGGAGGACCATCTCGACAGGGAGTCATTTGTTCGAGCTGTACGGAATATGGCGGAGCGAAAGACCGCGGAGGAGTTGTTATTCAGGGAGAAAGAACGCGCCCAGGTGACGCTCGATTCCATAGGGGACGCGGTACTGAGCACCGACCTTCAAGGCAAAGTTACCTACCTTAATGTGGTAGCGGAAAGGATCACCGGTTGGACACGAGAAGAAG
>JBEEIB010000587.1:0-27576 GCA_041167675.1 Verrucomicrobiota bacterium | reverse complement strand
AAAATTCTTTTGCATAAAACCTCTTGTCGCCAGCAGCTAGATTCATGCCGCGCGAAAGGGATTTCGATACATTGGGATTTATCCTTTGGCAAGTTCAGATATCTCAACCCAAGACCGCCAAGACCTTGGCGCCTTTACGCCCGTCTGCATCGCTGCGTGGCACACTCCGTATAGTGAAATGGCTAGGGCTGCGCGAAGCGTTGCGGGCAGGTCGTGGCGTCTCGGGGTGAGGCTTCCTGGCTTGGCTCCGTCCGAGCTCAGTGTGCCCTGGAATCCGGGCAATCCGTGCTCAGGTTGTCCAGGCCTTCAGTATCGCGCGTAAAGGTTGGGCGCGCTCCGCTCTTATTGTGCGGAAGTCGAACCACAAAGATGCTGTCAAAATCGTTTCCTGGCCACCCTGGTACCTGAGCGGGATCACCACCGGACAATTTGACCATGTCTTTGGCAAAATTATCCAGATACCAGTGTTCCCAGGCAACGAAAACGGTTGCGCCCGAATAAGCTGGCTTCGACAATTCTTGCTCTAGGCTAGCGATATCTGTGAACCCAAAATGGGTATTTACCGGCAGGCCACATTGGATGGCAGTCGGCTCAATCGTGGCTAGCGGTCGAACATAACAGAAGTGACCGGCCGGATCATGATTTACCTGGTTTGGATCCGGTGCGAATATGAAATCTGGTTTACCGAATTTTGTGAGGAGGACCTGCGGCAGCCTTAGCGCACGGTTGAGTCCTTGGCAGGTCAATTGACCAAACCCTGCCGGCGGTTTTTCCCCGTGCCTGATACAAACAATCGTCTCAGTTTTGTCTTTCGTCTTTCCATTTTCGGTTTGCGCGGCGCCCGGCAGAGTAGTGACGACAGAAATAGCGCAGAATAGGATTAAGGGGCGCAGGAGGGTTTGTGGTACAAGCATTCCCGATTGTGTACGATGAAATCGGGGGCAAGCAACATGGCGCGACCACAAGCACGACTTCTTTGGCGGACTTAAGCGCCGAATCTCTCAGCAGCACGAACTTTCGCTTTTGCCGCCTCTTCCTCTCGATTCTTCGGCGGTGCGTTGGTTTCGAGCGAACGGAGAAGACGCGTCGAGATACCGGCGATTTCATCGACTGCCGTTAGGAACGAGGCTTCGTTTGTTTTGGACACCTTGTTAAAGCCGCTGATTTTTCTAACGAACTGAAGCGAAGCAGCTCGAATCTCTTCGGCCGTGACCGGCGGATCGAAGTTGAAGAGGGGTTTAATATTCCTACACATTCGGTGGCTGAAATCTCACGCAAAGGCGCTAAGACGCAAAGCTCTTTGCGTGAGTATTTTCAACTATCGCGGGCCGAAGGCGGGTTCAGCTGCAGAAGGCAGCCTGAGCCCGCTTACTTAGTTCTTCCGGAGTCAGATCTTCCTTATGCGTTGCCACGGACCATTCGTGTCCGAATGGGTCAACCAGTCTCCCGTAGCGATCACCCCAGAACATGTCCGCCACGGGCATCCGCTCTTTGGCGCCCGCTGCCAAAGCAGCTTTGAAAACCGAGTCGACGTTTTCCACAAAAAGATGAATGGTGACGGGACTTCCACCGGAACTTCCTGGCCCCAGGCAGTTCATCTCCGGAAACTCATCGACCAGGAAGAGCCGTGAGTCTCCGATCTTGACTTCCGCATGGATAATCGATTTTCCATCCGATCCCGGAAGGCGGCGAACTTCTTCAGCCCCAAAAGCTTGCTTATAAAACTCAATGGCTTGACTAGCCCCTTTCACTACCAGGTGAGGAGTGATCGTGTGATGGCCTTCAGGAACTGGCTTAACTTGATGGGTCATTTTCTTTCTTTCTTTAAGTGTTGCGGATTGCTCTTCCGGCTGACGCGTTTTCTTCGTTTTCGAAGTCGATTGATCTGTGCCGAATTCGATCATCCGACGAACGAATCGCTACATTCAGGACATTATACGGCAATTTTCTCGCGAAAGTTTTAAAACGTAGCTGATCTCGAGATCACCTAAGGCTCACCGGCTCGACACAAATCCGAGACTCGTACGAGTTTCTCAGTTACAATTACGCAACCGGAGAAGCGTGAAAGCAGACTCGATTCCCATCGTCGACTGTCATTCAGTCTCAGATCCTTGCGGCTTGGCGTGAGATCTTTAGTCTCATCTCTGGTGCTTCAGTTTATACGCCGGTCACCGTTGGGGTAAGTCGTTGCTCCGATAGGCTTGAATTAGTTCCTCCAGTAGACTGATCACCTGCCGAAGGTATCGGCCACGCTGACTGTCTGCCACGCGCTTCGGTTTTTCCCATTCGCGAACAACAGTAATGCTCGGGATAATATCCGCTCCTTTGTTGATGGCAGCTTCGACCGACTCGAAATGGTGATGTTTCGCTAGGAAAGTCCGATGCGGCTCCAGCACCAGCGTAAATCCATGGTCTCCATAGGCTTCGGAAAAGGCGCCGTCGATGGTAATCGCTTTTCCGCTCCTTTTCAGAGGTGATTCGCCTTTTTCCACCTCAACCGGCACATGCCCGTTCACAATCAAGCCTTGGGCAGGGTCAACACCGAACTCAGAAAGGATCTTGTCGCAAAACCAAGGCTCATGGATCAGGCGGAAATAAGGGTTTTTGGTCTCTATGTGTGTTTGCGTGTCGCTGATCAAGTCGCGCTCCAGGGTGGTAATCCGATCTTTTCCAAAAAGGGGTGAGTGCGGGCCGCTCCAAAGATACCACAGCAGATCCAGTTCCTCGTGTACCGGTCCGTCTAACAACCGGTACACGAAACATTCAATCGCATCGAACAAGGCTCTCCCCGAGTACGGCTGACCATCCACCGGCATTGGCAAAAATTCACCCTGCTGGTCTACCGGCACGCAACCATGGAAGATAAGATGTTCCTCTCGCCGAAGGTACATTCTTCCGTGCGAGACCATCCAGCGCATATGATCCCAGAGCTTCTGGCTTGCCATGAACGAGCTGCGGATCCGTTCCAGACAAGTGCGTTCGTCGCTGGTGAGCTCGTATGGATTGGCCGGATCGATCGTGGGAAAATTGACGTCCAAGAGCGGGTAGGAAATGCCATCTATCTCGATCGTTCCCGCTTGGTAGTTTATCCGGTGCAGGAGGCGGCGATGCTCCATTTCCCACTCGGGATGGCGCGCAATCATTTGCCCTTCCAGTTTGAATTGCATAATTGCCGCCGCCTTTTGCATGCGGGCCATCATGCTCTTTTCGCGCATGCCAGTTCCTTTGGTCTCGAAATGGATTGCCGGATCGTTCGCGTAGACAGTTCGCGCAAGCAAATCGAGGGGCTGCACCGGAATCCCATAGCCCTCCTCCAGTTGCATGAGTCGACGATAGCGCAGGGAAATGCGTAGCACTTGGCAGATTAGGGCGTGATGCCCCAGGCAAGCACCTAGCCACGCCACGTCATGGTTGCCCCAAACGAACGACACGTTTGGCTGCTGCATCAGATAGTCCATCACCCGATCTCCCCGGGAACCGCGATCCCAGCAGTCACCGGCAATGATCAACTCATCGATGGCCAGGTTACGAATGACGCGGCCCGTTAGATGAATCAGGTGCAATACGCGGCCGCGGCAGGTTAATTCGTCGACAATCGCGTCCACATAGGACCAGTCGCGCTCGGTCGAAGGTTCGTGAAGAATCTCTGCCAAGAGCTCCCGGTATTCCGCCGGAAAAATACGCATGGAGTGTTTGAGGCTCCGACGCGCTGCTAACACGCGGACAATATGAAACAGATTGTCAAGCGTTCGCATGGCGTAGTCCTTCCGTTCCTGCTTTGATTGCAGGGTCTGCTCCAAGCGACCTATTACTTCGGCCGGATAGAAAACTAGGGTCAGAAATTCCTGGAATTGTTCCGGTGGCATGCGGTCTTTGAGCAGCCGCTCCACTAGTGGACGCAAGGTGCCAGAGGCGTTATTAATGACATGCCGGAGTTTCTTGTCTTCGCCGTGAATGTCACTGATCACATGGATCGTACCTCGTGGTAATGTGAGTTCCGCTGAAAAGCGCGCAATCTCTGCGATAGCAGAATCGATATTGGGTATCTCTCGAGCCAGCGGAGCTAACTTCGCCAATTCGGCGTCCCGAAGCTCTGGCTCATTCTTTTTCGATTCCATAAGCTTCACGCAGAGACGCTAGGTTGAAGAAAATCTCACTCAAAGACGCCAAGACGCAAAGGTTTTTGCACTAAAGGTTATTAACGACTCGATGGATGCCATTCTTGAGAACTGCTTCACCAAAATTGATTAAAAGTCCCAGGCGAAGACCCGTAAGCCGGAGGTAGGTGAGAAGCTGTTTGAAATGGACGAGCTCCAACTTCTCGACCGATTTCAGTTCCAGGATAACGAGCTCATTAACGACCACGTCCATCTTGAATGCGATGTCAAAAGTAAGTCCCTCGTACACGAGGCGAACCGGTATCTGATAGCGAGTTGTAAAGTTTCGCTTCTTTAGTTCATGGATCAGTACAGGCTCATACACGGTTTCATACACCCCAGGCCCGAAATGCCTGTGTAGCCAAGATCTTTTTGCCTCTGTCTGAAACCTTTGCGTCTTGGAGTGAGGCCTTAATTCGAAACCTTTGCGTCTTGGCGTGGAGATCTTATTTCTTCTGTTCCGATCGGACAAACTGGACTGAGCGAGTCGCTTCCTCATCAAGGTCGGCGCTGCCAAGAAGGTCGCGATAGACCGAAATGTCGCGACCGACTTCGCCGCCGGGAAGAAGGAATGGCTCCATCACTACCGCGCCCTGATAGTTGATTTCGCGCAAAGCACCGAAAATCTCTGGCCATGGTATTCGGCCACGTCCGGGAGGACGGCGATTGGTTTCGCCAAGGTGAAAGTGGCCGAGCCAGTTCCCGGCCTCCACGATGGAACCGCGAAGGCTATCTTCCTCAATGTTCATGTGAAATGTATCGAGCAGAATCTTGCAATTGGGGCTTCCGACCCGTTCAGCAAAGGCAATACCTTCGGCGGCAGTGTTCATGATGAATTGCTCAAAGCGATTGACGACTTCGACGCAGAAAATGACGTCGTTATCCTCGGCCGCTTTAATCGCTTCGCGCACACCCTCGATGGCGCGGTCGGTAAGAATTTGTTTGTCTTCGTCGGGTAACAATTTGCGCGGCCACGAGCTGTAGTTGATGCCGGCTAACACGGTGCCCCCCATATACTTCATTGTCCGCGCCACCTGCTGGAGAAAAGCGATTCCTTTCTGTCGCGTCGCGGTATCCTCCGACACCAAGTCCATATCGGCTGTCATACCGATACTATAAGTGAGACTGAGGCCGGCCTCCGCGATCGCGCCTTTGAGCACATCCCGCTCCGCGTCGCTCATGCGCGTAACTTTAGGCGCGTTGACCTCTAAAATATCGAAGCCACATTTTTTAGCTCTTTTGACAAACTGAAGTGGCTCTGATCCCCAATATTGGGTCCAGTATCCATAGTGCATTCCGATAGGATTCATATATTAAAAGGGGGCCCAAATCATTCGCGCAGCCAATATCTCGCGTAAAGATCTATCAACGCTCTTTCGCAAAGAAAGATGGGCTGCATCCTCGAATTGGTCTCACGAGCGGCCGGGTTACTCGCATGGTCACGTTCCATCCGACGTCGCGGTCGGGCAGCAAGATGAACGATTAGCGTTGGTGGCCGGCACTGATCGCCTCGATTATTAGTCATCTTTCATCGCTGCGACCGGATAACGCTTGAGCCCCGTCAGGCAGAAAATCGCAATTTCGAGCTAAAGTATTCTGGTAATTATGACGTTAATGGAATAATACAGAAAAAGCAGTTCCTTTAAGAGCTTTTTCCCCCCGCTAAGACACCGAATCAAATGCCACACGAAAAATTTGTTTTCGCCTACGAGACCGGCCCTCTCAGCTATCTGGTCAGTACCCGAAAAGCACTGCGGATCCTCCTGGCTCATAAAATTAAGGATCCGCGGTTCCAGCGTCTCTTAGCTCAATGGATCTGCAGCCTCTTGGGCCTCATCGGTGCTGCCACCTGCGGGTTCTTGCTGGTGCCGTCACTCTGGGCGGCAAGCGGTCTCGCTCCGGGTGTTTGCCTTCTGGCGCTCTTTGTTTCGGTGGGAGCAGGCGACCTTGTTCTTCAACTGGCATTGGAAGATGAGCGGTTCTTCGAAATGGCAACTCGGAATCGCGCTTTGTTCGTTTTTGTCGACGACGAGGAATCTCTCCCTCAACCAAACTGATAATCCAGGCCCGTCGCCCGACACCGCTTCGTTCGGATACAGGGCTCTTTGCATTCGCCTGACTCAAGCTGGCGTTATCATTCATCGCGAAGACTTTCCTGGTTGAGCAGGAAGATGTCTGCTCCTATTGCCAGAGAATGAGTAGCTCCGCTGGCCGGCGTTGGGAGAGGAAACGCATAGAGGCAAAGCAGAGGAAGCAAGCTGCTTTCCCGAGTGGGCCGGCCGTTTCTGATCGCGGAAGCATCTTGCTGTGTCTAGTGCTGAGCGCGGTATGCCAAGGTTGCGCGCCTACCGATATTCACGTCCATCCTAAATCGGCGATTTCCGAGGCTTCCAGAACCATTCAAAAATCAGGGCAGCGAACGCGGTTAACTTCGGAATTTTTGGAGGCTGCCAAGCTCGAGGGCAACAACTCTGCCGTGAACCGGGTAGCCGAGCAACGTTATCTCAAGCTGGCTCTTGATGTTTGGGCAGCATTGAGGGCGGCAAAGGATCAGTCAGATCCGACTCTGTTAGAAATTCATAATCAAGCGCTCGCCAATTATCTTCAGCTCCTGAGCCCTGGTGACTTGGCTATCGGAACAGCAGATGAGATTGTAGATGGGCGACGAGTGCTCGTCGTTCTCCGAGACGATGCTAAGCCAGATCATCCGCCAACGTTCGATCAACTGATTGCAGCAGAAAGGTTGAGAATCCGGGGTTTGCGAGAGAGATACGTTCGACCCGGTTTGGGTGCTCGTATGGTTTGCCAACAAGAACCGGATCGCATCTCCGCGCTGAGTCGATACACAGTTCCGGAAAAGCAACAGGTGGCGCGCAGCGCCGTCTTTAAGGCGGTTTCGCTCCCCCAAGGGCGGATCGAAATCTTGTTAGTCGATCCGAGTAAAACGGAACGAATTAAACTCGATGGTCGCTTCTGGGGAGTGGGAGGTGACTTCTCGGCACCCTTCGCTGCCATCGGCAGCCGAACCCGATTTATTTTTCAGCGCTGGCAAGGCCTTTTCCGAATGGAGCACTACGCAAACCGGCAAGGCATATTCTTCCTCGAGCCGTATGACCCGGAAAAGATTCCGGTCCTAATGGTGCACGGGATTCTTTCCAGCCCGTTAATGTGGAAGGACCTGACAAACCGAATTATGGGTGATCCGGTCCTCCAGAGGAAATATCAGGTTTGGCACTACACCTATGCAACTGGTTTCCCGATTCTGACGAGTGCACGCATGCTTCGCGAGCAGTTGGACGGGGTGAATATCGCCTTACAGCGTGCCGGGTTGCCGCCCCATCAACCCATCGTATTGATCGGTCACAGCTTGGGTGGATTGCTCGCTAAAATGATGGTGTCGGATAGTCACGACTTGATTTGGAACCAATTTTTCCGGGTGCCGCCGGACCAACTGAACCTGACGCCTGCCGATAAAGATTGGGTTGACCACGTCATGTTCTTTGAGCCACGGCACGATATTTCTCGGGCGATCTTCATGGCCTCTCCCTTCAAGGGAAGTAAGACCGCCGACCTGATTCTGTTTCGTTTCTCTTCCCGTTTGGTGCGGTTTCCGACCGAGTTGGAAGAACATCACTATCGTGTTTTTACACGGAACCGGAGTTATATGGTGAATTCGAAAGAGAACCGACTGATCGCGAAACGGCAACCTTCAAGCATCGATCTATTAGCTCCGGAATCTCCGGAAAGTATCGCCCTTGGCCAACTGAAGGTAGCGCGATCGATTCCCTTTCATCTAATCATTGGGGTTCGACACGGTTCAAGCCTGACACGTTCATCCGATGGGATAGTGGCGTACTCGAGCAGCTACTTGGCTGGTGCGGAATCAGAGCTTGATGTGCCGACGGGACACACCGTGACGCATAGCCCGAAGACCGAAGAAGAAGTGTTGCGGATTCTCAAGCTAAATCTGCAACCAAAGAATCGCGGTTTTTGACCTGCTTTCCGATCTTTCCGATCAACCAGGCACTTGTTGATCGGGAACACGCCAAAAAACGGCCTTTATCGTTTCGCACGAATCCTGCTGCATTTTTGGATACGGAATGTTTAGTAAATTACGTCTCCGTTGGGAACGTTCTCCAGACACGGCTGCGGGCCAGTCCTGCTCGCACAACGGGAGAACGGCAGAATTATGGATCGATGGGAAAAGTTGGAATTTGTGTATCCAAAGTCTAACGCGTATCCAGCCCGATGAGCGCTGGGACGCGGCGGTGCGATGGTCCACAAAAGATTGTCCTTTCATCGAGCAGGCAATCCGAAAGGCCGAAGAGATCCTTGCGGCTGAATGGCAGCTGGGATTTTGATGTACCTCGTGAGAATGCCTGTGATAGCTCTCCTGCGGTCAACAATTTGGACAGGAGGTGCCATCGAGTCGTAACCGGATCCTCTTCGGCTCGGCTGCTCAGGGAAGTTGCGTCAACGACTTGCGCAGCTCGCTGGCAACAGCGGACGGTCCGTGACCGAATAATCGCGTGAACTCGCGACTGAACTGCGACGCGCTTTCGTAGCCGACCCGCAACGCAGCCGTCCCAGCGTTGGTTCCTTCATGCACCATCAGCATTCGCGCTTTGTGCAGGCGCACGTTCTTCAAATATTGGAGCGGAGACGAGGATGTGACCGCTTTGAAGTGTGCGTGAAAGGTAGAAACGCTCATCCCGGCCTCGCGCGCGAGCGCGCCCATGTCATAGGAACAGGCATAGTCCGTATGAATGCGATTGAGTACGCGGCTGATTTGGCCGAAATGACTGTGTGGCGCAGCGAGCTCTCGCAGGCTATTGCCCAATTCTCCGAGCAGCACGCGATAGGTAATCTCCCGCACAACCTGCGGACCGAGGATGCGCGAGTCATCGACGGAGCGCAGGCATTCGAGCAAACGGACCGTCGCGTCGCTCAATCCATCATCGAGCGCAGTTGCTTGAATGGCTGGCGGAGGTGAACCATTCGCCGGCTGCACTCGCTCAATTTGGATCAGCAACTCGGATACGACAGCTGGCGAAACGCCGACCGACAAACCAAGCAAAGGCTCTTCCGGACTTCCTTCGGTTTCGCACTCGAATGGCAGCGGTACGGACAGCACCAGATAATGGCTCGCGTCGTAAATAAACGTCTTCCCGCCAAGATAGCCGGTTTTGCGGCCCTGTCCGATGATCACAATACTCGGCTCATATGCGATCGGGCTGCGTGGGACGTATTGCGTTGAGCGCATGAAATTAACTGCCGACAGGCGGGAAGGACTGAAGCCTTCGCCCTGTGCCAGTTCAGACAACAGGGAGACAAGTCGCGGATTTGTTGGTCGCTGAATTGGCGTCTTTGGAGTTCTAAATGATCTTGCTGTCATGATCGCTTCAGAGAAATAGGCAACTGTTCTCTCTCTCAAACCAATATTTATCTGACGCTTCGTAAAATTAGGCAAATATTCGAGAGCTCTGTGTATGGAGTAAATCGAAATCTCGACGTAAAGGCTAACCCATCGGTTCGGAAAAGAAGGAGTCTTTCAACGCAACCATACAACAAACAAAGGAACGATTATGAAACACACCAATAAAATTGCTCTCATCACTGGCGGCAGCCGTGGCCTGGGTCGGAACACCGCCCTCAAGCTCGCACACGACGGGGCTGACGTGATTCTCACTTATCGCGAACGTAAGGACGAAGGCCAAGCTGTTCTCGCTGAAATTGAAAAACTAGGAAGGAAAGCCGCGCTGCTGCAATTCGATGTCGCCAACGCCGCTGGTTTTGACGCCTTTGCCAAAACCGTGGCGGAAACGCTCCAAGCCAAGTGGCAGCGAAAGGATCTCGATTTCCTCATTAACAATGCGGGCATTGATGTCTATTCGCCCTTCAGTCAAACTACCGAGGACGCTTTCGACCGTTTGCTCAACGTGCATTTCCGGGGCGTTTATTTCCTTACCCAGAGGATGCTGCCGCTCATCGCCAACGGCGGTCGGATCGTCTGCACCTCGACTGGGCTGACCCGGTTCGTCATTCCGGGATACGCAGCCTACGCTTCCATGAAGGGTGCCATCGAGGTGTTCATCAAATACCTGGCGAAGGAACTCGGACCGCGCGGTATCACGGCGAACGCTGTCGCACCGGGCGCCATTGAAACCGACTTCACGCGCACGGCTCTCGAACATCCCGGGGCGAAGGACTTCTTGGTGTCGAATATAGCGTTAGGACGCATCGGAATGCCAGACGATATCGGCGGCGTCGTTTCGTTCCTCTGCTCGGAGGAAGGTCGCTGGGTCGACGCTCAACGGTTGGAGGCCTCCGGTGGCATGTTCCTGTAGTACAGTTATGCCACTAATGATGCGTCTAACAAACTACTTTTGCTTACGGAGCTCGGGACGCACTGGTAATACATATGACTTGGCCGGCACCGGGACGGTCTCTCTTATGACGGTGTGTCCGGACACCGTTATCGATTGTTTTTTGATCGGTCGGTGCATTCGGAAGATGGCCGCCATCAACGCCATATTATTATCGCTCCAAATGCCCCCATGATTGTCGATGATTTGCGATGGGACACGGACGATCCAGAATGGAACGCGAGCGTTGCCCCCATACGCCGTTGAGTCCTTTTCTCCGGCATATAGTATCTTCCACGCGAGCCAGTTGGTAGTAGGAGCAGCGGGTGCCGATTTCGACTGTCTCCCCGCGTCTGCCGCGGCCTGCGAGTTCTTTGGAGCACTCGTGTAAAACACACCGTCTTCGGAATTGTTCTGAAGATTGTAGTCGAAAGCGTCAGACTCTTTCGGAAACTCCAGAACCTTCCAAGGAGAGACTACATAGTTTATCAGGTAACGACTGTTTCCGGGTGTATGCAAATAGAACTCACGTTCTGAGATGATCGCTCGTGGGTTGGGATCAGTCGATCCACCTGGAACTGCAACCCGGTTCCAGGCCCAATGTCCGCCAAGGAAAACACCTAAAGAACTGCCGATCGGAAAAGTGAGGCCGGTCGCGCTGTCGTTTTCTGACTGCAGTTCGACGATGGTAGGTTGATTCTCCGAGATCGGGTCCCCGCCACTTCTAGGCTCGTAACGCCCGGCCCACTTCAACGGACTGTCTGGTACCGGCCTCGGATCGTATCGATAAAGGCTCTCTAAGTCTCTTACTAGCTGCCTCACTAACACCGAGTCTGACGCTGGATTGAGGATCAATGCCAAGTCCCACGGTGGTTTGACCTTCTGACCCTGCAAAGTACGCAGGGTATGCTCCACTGTCCGTTCCAGAATCAATCCTCCGAAAGAGTGACCAATCAAAAATGTATAACTCTTTTCGTGGATTCGGGCCGCTTGGGATAGCTGTTCAATAGCGTCTAAGCAATCACCATTGCTCGCGATACGTTCCGCCACTCGCTTACGATCCCAAAAGGTCAATGTGTTAACGACGGGAATTTTCAAACTATCTCCCGACCAGGCAAAATAAACACCAACTACATTCAAGTGATTAGTAATGACTTGTCTGGACGTAGATAAACGGCTCAAGAAGCCCTTAAACCGACCAACATCATCCGATGTCGCACTGTTGTGCCAACCGTGAATATAAACTACTAGTAAAGGTCGGTCCGTACTGCGGAGCAGATCGATTGCGTTGGAAAGCTCTCTTCCGTACGGATCTGCGTAGGAACCGAGTTCGCCAAATTCTATCGCGGCCAGCTTATATTCCGAATCGTCGTTGAGTATATTTCGGCGGCCGCCTTCATAGCTCGGCGAAGGAGATGCGCAGCCAAAGAGGACAACGGCTGCCGGTGCGAGCAGCAGCAAAAGCACGAGTTCGGATTGCCCCGCAACACCGCGAAACCGGGAGACTTTCATTTTGAATTTTTTAGCCAGCAGAAGGGTTTGGGCTGCCGCGTTGTGCATTTCTAATGCAAAGCGGCTCAGTCACATCAGCGCGATCGCCTGTAGGATTGCTGATGCTATCTCGTCGCGGCAAATATCGCCGTGGCCGGTAATAATGTTGTCGCCGTTAAGGTTGAAAAGCTTGTCTTGAGTGAAGCTGTAGTTCTGCCCTGCAGGCAGGAGAGTACCGTCGACCGCTTCGGGGGTCTTCTGCGCTCCATTGCGGCCCAACCCGCCGAAAGGATCATTCTTATCGCCGAGCGCTGCAGCGGTTACGCCGGAGAGCAGAGACGCAATGGGATAGGCAATGCCAACCGCTGTATCCTGTTTTGAGCAGGTAATCAGAACCGGTCCTTTGACCTTCTTACTGGTAACAACCGCGCGGAAAAAACCGTCGTGCACACCATCGTAAAGGTGAGCAAAGCCATTGTGAGAGAAGGCTGCCTGGAGCAGCGTCATCGTCTCAGGCTGAATCGGAGGAGTTCCGGTGGGTCCATCCGTCGCGGCCGTCACCACCCGACCTCCAAACGAGTGACCCGCAATGTGAACCTTCATGGAAGGACAGTCGTCGCGTACTTCTCGGAGGACTCGGTATACTCCCGTTCGGCCGACGGTGCCCGCCCGATCCTTCATGACATAGTAAGTTGTGTAATTCAGTAGATGGGTGAAAGAGCCCTTGATTCCACTCAGAACGTCTCCGAGCCCCGCGGCTGAGCCCTTCCCCGTTTTCAAACCAGCTGCATTTCCGGACGTTTGGGCCAATGCCAAGGGCATCGGCCGGGAGAGACGGTTAATCAGATCCTGGGCGTCTAATTTGAAAAAAGCTGGAGATGCATCCTCAACGGTTACCGCTTCATTGGTCTGCGGCAATACCGACCGAATGAGGTCAACAAACCGGCGTTGCTTGCTTGGGAAATTGGCGAGATCCGGCACCAGCGATCGAGCTTCGGCAAATTGCGCCTCTGTGGCTGGATCGCCGAGAGCATCCTTGAATAGGTCGAGCCTTTGTAAAAGATCGTCTTGCGCGAGATCGGCCGTAGAAGCAACACCTGCCGCACCACCAGTAACTCCAGTGGCGTTGCCGGGAATCAGATCTTGGTCAGCAAACTTTTTCGACGGCCAAAGAACTCCGAGGACCGTGAATTTCCGCTGCTTCAAGTTAGCAAATTTGCCTCCGCCGAGCTGCTTTTTCAGGAATCCAAAGAAATTGACGTAGAGCTGTCGAGCGTCATTCCAATCATTGTTCCATCCGTGCGAGATGACAAAAAGGTCCGTCGTGGTTCCCGTCGCGCGGAGAAAATGGATCAGATCGTCAACTTGCTGACGCTTTGCAATGTCCCCGTCTTTTGTGAATTCTACTTCGAAGTAATCGAAATGTGGAAAGTTCGGGTTGTTGGGCATCTTCGATAGTCTTTGCTTGAGTCGGATGGAATCGGTAGAAAACGTTCAAACGGATTGGATCGCGCGCATTAAGTCGACCAGCCCTTTTCCCTGAAAGGAATGGTCACGACCCAGGTCTGTTGCAGTCGACAGGAAGACCTGTTTCACTTCTTCGGACCGACCGATGAATTCCCTTCGGATCGATAAAAAAGCAGCGATCACACCGGAGACGTGAGGGGCGGCCATGCTAGTTCCGCTATCCTCGGCATAGTCACAGCCGAGTTGGTCTGGAGCATTCTGCTCGCGCTCTTTCTTAGTTTCGCCCGCGGCGCATGAAAAGATCTTTTCACCTGGCGCCACGAGATCGGGCTTGGATCTACCGTCGCCGGTAGGGCCTTTAGAAGAGAAGTAAGATACACCGTAGGTGTGCGGCATCTCACGGTGGGTCGAACCGACGGTGATCGCTAAGTCTGCGTTTCCCGGATCGTTAATCGAAAGAGGTTGGCCGGCGATTGCCGATCCCCCACCAGCGGCCTGCGTGGTATAAACCTGTTCGTAGGCGTAGCCTGTGTTACCGGCAGCGACCGACACCACTACACCGGTTCGTACCAGGCGATCGACTTCCACGCAAACAGGGCTTTGACCACAAGCAAACCATTCCGGGTTAAATGGATATCCAGCGCTGATGTTGACTCCGTGAACCAGGAGATGCCGCCCGTCGCCATTCAGCTTTTGGATGTAGCCAATCGCAGCAATCAAGCTACTGACTTCGCCATTCCCGTTTTCATCGAGCACACGCAGGCTAAGTAATTTGCACTGCGGAGCCATGCCCGAAATTGCCTGGATATCATTGATCCGCTGGTAATGAGGATCACCACCCTCGGTCTGTTCGCGTGAAATCGCGAGGATCGGTCGGTTAGACTCTGCCTTACACTCTCCCGCGATAATGCCGCCCACATGTGTTCCATGACCGTAGGGATCCTCAAGTGGCTTCTCCTCAGCGGCTTGTCCGACCTGAGTGAAATCGCGGTGCGCAAGTGGCTCCGGTGCAGCCAGATTGTTGTGGAGCACGAAATGGATGTGGTCACCCTGAATCCCAGAGTCTAACACCGCCCAAACGATGCCAGAGCCGTTTGCAGAAAAGGAGAGACGGGCTGCATCTGCTTTCACCGTGCTGACGCTCTTTGTTAGTCGCGCCGCGATAGGGAAATCCGGCCAGATCAGATGAATCGCGCAATGGGCACGCGGGGCTGGCAGGCTGCCATCCTTCGGTACAGCGATAGAATCACCAGGGTCTTTGTCCCGCGCAACGAGGGAATAGAGCGTTCTAGCCGTAAATTGGCCAAAGAGATATTGATCGCTAAACTCGCTTTTTGCCGAGTTTATGCCTTCTTCCTGCGACGGCGCCGTTCCGGAGGCGGCAGCTTCGGTGGTGATTGTCTGCAAAAGCTCAAAAACCCTATCTCGCGCACCTTTTCGGCCGCCGCGATAGGTTAGGTTTAGATCGATGATGACCTTGTAGAGACTTCCTTCTTGGATCTTTTCCTGCTCCGCGATTTTCTTCGCGAGTGGAATCGTAATGATTTTTCTGTCCAAGCAACTTGGATCAAACGAGATATTTTCCATCGGCTTTGGCGACACTGAAGTTTCTGGACCAGGCTCTGGTTTTGCCGGTGACGGCGCCGGCGGAGGTGTGGATTGTGTGACAGCGTCGCTTGGTTTTGTTTTCGCTGGTTTGCGGCGGCTAGGGCGAGGACTTGCCATGGTTAAAGTGGGATGAAACAAACTTGTAATTACGTATTTCCGGCTCCGGCGAAATAGCATAAAGCGCGTAAACTTGGCAGAAAGAAATAAGCACCGCCGCGCACTGTGACGAACTGCGGAAGTCCCGAGACACGACACCGTAAACCGTCGTCTTTCTGTCTGGTGAAATTGTCGGTGACCGGGCAGTTCGGTATCGGCTGGCGATTGCCGAGCAGCGGATCACTCTCTCCGGTTAAACCGGAGAACTTAGTGTTCATCAGCCACCCGTTCTGCAGAAACTCGAATTGACGGGAGATATTTGCGTTGAGACAGATGAAGCGCAGTCCTCGTTCTGGATCGTCCGGCGGCGCCGGTGCCAGAGCGTCCGAGGGTGATAGCCCGGGCCCATATTCGCGGCCGCGTCGCAGAATGCGATGAAAGCGAACGGAGGACATCAGATCGTCTCGGAAGCCCTTCGGACCAAAGCCCAGTATTGCGAGGAGGAGTCCGAGGCCAGTCGGATGCCCTGGGTAATCGGCATTACGCGGGTTCGCGCGGCGTACATGTGCGCCAAAAGGGCAGCCGCTGCCAGTCTGGTCTTGATCGAACGTGAACTGATTCTGGCGAATTTGGTCCGGCTGCGATCCGATTCCGGGTATAGCTTCCTGAATTGGCACCAGCGGATCGCCCGTTCTCGTGCGGCCGACAAACGCCGCCGCAAGTTTGTCGATCTCCGCGCCATTTCCGCCGGCTTGCCGGTTGATGAACTGCCAGAAGCTCCGCACGTCTTGCCGCAAGTGGCGCATCACCAGGTACGTTCCATTCCGGCCAAGATCCTTTCTCTCCGGGGCATCTTCCGCAGGAAGTAACCCCGCGCTCGCGGTATCGGCATCGATTATCGGCCGATCAGTGTACTTGTTGTACTCATTGCGATACCCAAGCAAGAACTCACCGAGCGCAACCATGTTACTGTAGTTAATTTGATCACCGGCCACATCACGGTCCTGCGCCCAATCGATTTGCGGCTGACTGATGCCGTCGGCGAAACCGAACGGTTCAATGCCGTCAAGATCAATGGTGTCAAGGCAACGCAGCACCTCGAACCCTTCATCCCATGCCTTTCCAGTGGCGCTTTGCATGAACGCGTCGAGACGCCCAGGTTCGGCAAAGAACATTACAACCAAATGCGGCACGTTGGCGGAGCCGCCCCAGTCCCACTGCGAGGGAGCATTGCTTCCCACATCCCCTAGGCGGCGCGAGCGGCTCTCTTCCGTCATTCCGGCCAGAAATTCGGAGGAAAAGCCCGAGAGAACGGAAGCGGGCACACCCAGCGCTTTGAGACCGGTTGCCGTAAAAGCGACTTGCAATGCGTTGGAGGGCGGGGGATCCGTCGCGACGGCGTTGGTGATCGGTGCGTTGCGCAACCAGGATCGCGCAGCAGCAACATCTCTGACGCTTAAAAGAACATAAGCAGCTTGCGTCATCCGCTTGTAACCGAAGCGAACTAAACCTTGTAGGTCGCTGTAATCGACTTCGCTCTGCGTCATAGAAGGGCAATCCATTCACGAGCCTCTTGATCGCTCATTGACAAGGACTCCAATCCCTGTCGGATACGCGCATTTCTCTCTAAATCGACCGCCGTCAAACCTGGATAGGCATTGTACCACACTTGCGTCGGCAGCTGGTGACGGCGCAGGTATTCCTTGAACTTTCGTTCGTCAGAACACCCCTCCTTAATGAGGAATTTTGTTCGGGGATAGCCGACGCCGTTACTGAAAACGAGATTGAGTCCAAAGCCCACTTTGTTGATGAAATCGTCCATGTAACTCTCCAGACTGCCGTCATAATTGCTGAGGAATACGACCCGTTTTCTGCCGTCGAGAAACACCCAGCGCGCGAAATGGATTGTGCGAACGCGACCTAGGCGGCCCCGGGTAAAAATATGTCGTGCAAACCAGTCTATGACGAAAAGTACGAAGATTGCGGTCCAGAGCCGTACAGTGCCGGGCTTCAAACTTCCCATCGCAGTGAATTGATTGATGACATCGTGATCTTCCAAAAGCGCGAGATCGTTGGAGTAAGTTAGGTCCACTCGTGGACACAGCTCGGGATCTGTTTTCTCCAGCTCGCGTAGCCGAATGAGACCGATTAACCCGATTGGAAGGAGAATCGGCGACGCGATTAAGAACAGCAGCGGAACGCCAACCTTATGCAGCGAATTGTGGATCTCCCAATCCGCAGGTGTCGGGTCCTCGGCTGATAACATAAGCTGTCCCGAGGACGTCTGCTTACTGATGAAACGCCGCAACTCCGCATGAATCTCTCGCGGCGGCAAACCCGTGAGAGCGGATGCATTGCTCTTGATGTAGCCTTCCAGCGCTTCACGCAACGCCGCCTCTTCCCGAGCGCGGCGCAAAGTCCGCCCTGGCCAGTTCTGGTACTCTGCCGCGGAAGAATAACTGTGTTGCTGCATCCACGTGACCAGATTGGTACCGGACGTGAATCCTTCGCAACACGAAAAAATAGAGCGTAATCCGTTTGGCGCGAGCCTTGCCAATTTCTCAAGGAACGTATCTCTGTCTCCGTCGATATCGCCGAGAAACGTGAGATAAAGCGGATAAGTGCTGGGCGTGACACCATAGACGCGAATGTCGTCAGTCGTCTTGTCGTCCACGATGAGCAATCGCGCGAAGTGCAGCGTGTCGAATTGTTCGAACGGTATCAAGGAGTTGTTCGGGTTCACGCGCCCGGGTGCGTGATTCATGGATGCGAGTAACTGGCGAAGCTGCGCCTCTCGCTGCCGATCGACCGTCGCCAGGATCATGAAGCTTGCCTGCGGAGTCATGGCTTGTTACTCGAATACCTCATCTCCCGTCGGCTCGTAATGAGGCACCTCGTTCATCGTATGCCGCAGCTTTGAAAGTTCCGCGTACATCCGGCGCCGTGCACGACTTTGATTTCCCAGCGGGCGATGCTCGGCTATACAATGCCAGGGATTGTAAGAAAGCCGTTTGGCGAACTCCATCTGCGCCGGAGAATTGAACTTCTGCCGCGGTAGGTGCAGCGTGGCTACCGATACGCGAGGTGAAAGCTTCTCGGGCCAAAGCACCGCGTTGTTTTCGATCGGCATGAGATACGGATCGGTTTGCAGTTGCAAACGGATGTCGAACTCGACATCTCCTTCGGCCAGTGAAGCGACCATCGCGTCGCGCAGATAGTCGTCGGGCGGGCGCAAAGGCAGTCGTGGAATCGGAGTTCGTTTTTCCGATTTCGGCCACACCGAGTATTGCATCGCCTGGTCTTCTCCCAGAAGATACGGAACGCAGCTGAAGTAAGGAGCTTCAAACGGACTGCTCTGCGTTTTCACCCAGAGCGATTGCATGATCATGTCCAGGATGTGCGGCCTATGGAAGTTTAGGAAATAGAACGTTTGCGCATTCTTCAGGCTCTCGATCTGCAATTGCGTGTTTGCCTTGGTATCCGGAGTCACGAACGTCGGCGTGGAAACGCCAAACATGTCTAGCGTGAACTTTTCCTCATCCATCAACTTCGGTCCGGGTACACCCATCAGCTTGATGCTGATACTCATGAAGCCCACATCGTCGATGTCCGGTGTAATATAAGGACCGGGCCCCGAAAAGCGCACCCATGCACGGAATGTCTGCGGCTCCGCGTAGATGCCGCGCCGAAACTTCTCGGGGAGATTGTCATGAACGATAAACTCTCCGCGCACAATCCCGTGCGTCTTCGTGTTCCCTCCTCGCTCGAACCCTCCCGGCTTCCAGAGCCCACGCATTTGCTTCTCAAAGGTTGAAATGATGGAGTCGAGATACGCCTCTTCATCTGGAAGCGACTTTTCCTCCGCGATCTTTAGTCCTTCGTTTGGCCGCTGCAGATTGATCAAAGCAGTGGTCAAATTCGCGATCGGATCACGAAGCACGGCATCGAACGCCGGGCGGACAAACGGATCAAACCGGCGCTCCACCTGCAGAAGGAGGGTAAATGTATCACTGAGCGAGTCCAAAAAAACCGAACCCGTATTAGCCCGGGGCTGCGGGCGACTAGCGTTTGAATTCGAGTCTGACATGGACTCCGGGTCTAATGCGGAGAGAACCGTCCCGCCAACGAGCTTTTCGGTAAGTTATTTTTGGAATTCCAGAGCGAAATCAATCAGTCGTTTCTTGTCCCAATAAACCTTTCCCAGATACGTCGCGGGCCCGATGTTCCGAATTTCATCCCGAATCCAATGCGCCAAGAGCGACGTCTCGGAATAATCGAGGACGATGCATTCCTTGTTATCCAGCCAACTTGGCGCCTTGTAGATTTTGGCGATGATCGCGCGAAGGCCGAAAGGCAGGATCTCGTTTCGCAACAGGCCTTTCTGGGAATCGAAAATTTTGCCCTGCCACGCGAAATGGTTGATAAACTCGGCGATGTCCTCGGTGTAAGTGGTGCCAGGAGCGACGATGGCGGTGCCTTTCGCTTCGCCGTTAGGAATGTCGCCCGTCGGGCTATTGGTAAAGAGCTCGTCAAGCTGAGCCTGCGACATTTTCAGCAAATCTGGAACGGTTATAGCCATGGCTGCTCCGTTAGTTGTCTATTGAGGTTAGGTCGGTGGGGGGAATGAGATAGTTAGAGCGTTTTCAGATATTCGATCAGCGCCAGCTTGTCGCCGTCGGGAAGCGCTGTTCCGAAGTAGTGACCGCGGTCTTCGATCAGGTCCGGGCATTTACTAATTTTAAACAATGCCGGCGCAACCTCCGTTTTGAGTACCTCGGCAGCAGCTGCATCGTCGAGGTTCTTGAGCTTGATCTCGGCGAACGCCTTCTTGATCTTCAGACAGACATCCGCGAGCTCTTTTGGATCCGTGTCGGGATTAGCATTGGCCAGCAGGTTGATCGGTGTACCTTTTGGAATCATTCCTATGCGAAAATAACCGTCTGGATCGAGAACGGGCTTAAGCAAAGTTCGCAGCGACTCGGGAAGCGCAGCCGCTTGTATCTGCAAATTGCATTCGCGCGTGGTACGCCAGATCGAATCCTTGCCCAGGCGTTTCTCCGGCCAGAGGAGTTTGGTAATCGCGTCGTCGAAGGCTTCCATTCGCCCTGCGACTGACGGATCGCCTGTAAATTTGCCAAGCGAGTTGTTGTGCAGCAGCGGCGCAGACGACCAGACACTGATCAAGGAAGGAGTCCGATAATATCCAGGGCCTCCTCCCTCCATTTTGAAATCCTCCTCTGCGTTAGTGAATGGATTCCATACCTTGATTGTCCCGACCGACGGCAAGTTTTTGTACGTCTCCGATGAGAAATTTGCCCAGATGTGTCCACGCATGGCGTTCGTGGCGCAGGCTCGCGCAGCATTTGTCTGGATCTTGGTAATCGGATAGCGCCGATCATCCGAAAAGAAGTTATCTTCACGAAAATCGGGCTTCAGCACTTCTTGCCTGAACCACGCTAGTTCATCCTCGCCGGCTGGCGGTCGCTTGCTGGAATGGCAGGTCGCACAATTCTCCGCGAAGACGACCTTTCCTCGTGTCATCACCGCTTCGTCCTTCGTGATGTAATCTTTCCCGCCTGGCGCGTTCTCGAGCCGATAGGACTTCAGCCGCGTAAAGAACTTTCCGACGTTCTGAAATTTCTGCTGTGTAGCCAGCCAGTAAACTGAATATTTCTGCGCCGTCTCGATTTCGAATGGTTTCTGCTTGGTCAACCCGATCAGCACGTTATGCTGCTGCAAAAAGTGCTGCGAGTAGCTCCCAATGTTGATGTAAACGCGCAAGGTCGCACCAACGACACCGACGGAGTCAGCGCCGTCCTTCAAAACGTGGGGTACCGGCATTGTGACGGAGTCAGAGCCTTTTTTGACCAGATCTCTTATCAGCGGCAACAGCAACGTTTGGCCGGCCAACGTTTCTTCTGCTCCCTCGGACGCGCGCACACCGAGCAGGAAGATCGGGTTGATCGCATTGGGATTATTGATGTTATCAGTTGCGATTCGGGACGTATCCGAAGTCCCCGGCGGCTGAGCTTTCAACATCTCCCAGAAGAAACCTCCCTCTTTGACATTGTGGGCGAAAACCGGGCCTTCCCGTATGTATTGGTTGCCGATGGCCGATGCGAGGTTTGTCCATTTTGGATTCTCCGGGTCTTCCGGCGGATTAGATGGGTTGAACGCAATATGGCATGAACCGCACGAGATCCCGACGCGGTACGGTCGTATGAGCTTCGGATCGACCGCGTAATTGGAATCGTTATAGTAGCGGTTGCCGTCCCATTTTTTTACCGCTTCACCCTTGAAATCGGGATTGTCGAAGACCCGGAACCCCATAATACCGCTCGAACGACCGTAGACTTTGGGATCTATGGCGGGTGGTTCCGGCTCAACGCCTTCGTCGATCCAGAGCCCATACCGATCCGGCTTGGCCGCCTGTCTGTAGCCCGGCTCGTTGATAAGCCCCATCTGCTTGAACCGGGTTGAACGCCCTCGTGAGTCGATGGCTTTGAGGAGGTCGATTAATCCGTAACTCTCTCGCGACATCCGTTCCCAGAATTGCTCGGTGCCGGCGCACCAAAGATTCCAGGTGTTACGCCCCTTGATTTCATCCGGCGAAAGATCAATCCCGCCGTCCATCGGCCTAAATACGTCATCGCCGATCTCCGGAAGGTCCTCTGGTTTACGCCCGCCGGCGTCGTCCAGCAGCGAAACATTATTATTACAGCCAGAATTATCTAAGCTGATCCCGACTAACAGCGTAAGGCCTGCGCAACCGGCGAGCACCGATTTCGTCCTCAGAAACCTCCGAAACGATTCGACGTAAAAGCGTGGCAACATCATCTTACGAGAAACCAGCTGATTCGACGCACTGAAAAAGGCGAGTATACCAATAAGAGCTGTAAGCGGTATACGTAAATCTACGTATAAGCCCGCTGGCGCGCCGGTTCTAAATTGCCGGTCTGTATTCTGAGGCTACCCGGTTCGCCGCTTGGCCAAGCGGCTGAAAACCGATGCGATGTTAGCGAGAAAGGTTAAAAAAGGCTTCGAACAACGTTGCTTATTAGGACGTGAGGCCTAACCGAAAACCCCTAAAATCTTTTACTAGCTAGGGAAATCTAGTCCATCGAATTGGAATCGGAACAGGAGGTCTGATCAAAAATTGTTAACCTCTGTTTACGCCGATTATAAGAACGGATACACTCCTATCGAATGTCTTCGATACTCGACCTGCTCACTGATTGTGAAGTGCGTCGGCTTAACACCGGCGAGACTGTTATCAAGGAAGGGGAACGTACTGCTCTTTTGTACTTTCTCATTGAGGGCGCCGTCGAAGTCCGAAAGGATAACACGCTCCTCTTTGCCTCTTCCCAGCCCGGAACAGTATTTGGTGAGCTTTCTACTCTGCTAGGCGGCAACCATCTTGCCACGGTTACCGCAGTGAAGCCGTGCGCTTTTTATATCGTGGAAAATCCCCGCGCGTTCCTCGCCGCTTCTCCTGCCGTATGTTTTCACGTGTGCGAAACGCTTGCGACCCGGCTTAACGCGATGTTGGAATACCTCCGGGACATTAAACACCAGTTCGAGGATCACGATCATATCGGAATGGTTGATCAGGTTCTTGAAAGCTTAGTACACCGCCAGCCCCGCGCACGCGTGCGCCCGAGCGATTCAACTATCCGCCAAGGCGAGCTGCTGGACTAACTGTTTCTCGAAAGAGGTCCACTTTGCCGTCATCCTGTCGGGGTCGAGCACGATATAGGTTGGCCACGGACCTGGTTGGCGTCCGACGTTAAACACCCACGTCTTGCCGATGCGGTCTACCCACGAACCCTTTTGGTAGAACGGTGCATTGTGAATGTGACCGCTTAGGACCAAGTCCGGGCCGAAGCGGTTGATCGATTCGCGTAAGAATTCATCACCGATAAAGCTTTTGCCGTTCCAACAAACTGGTGAACCGGCCGGCGGCGCATGATAAACCCAGATCCAAGGTCTTTTGATCTTATCGGCTTGCTGCGCCAACTCCGCTTCCACTTCGGCCCGTGAGACCAGGCCGTCCCACCAAGGACAGACCGTTAGGAGAACGCCGGAGAGTTCCACACTCGAGCCGTCGACGATGAGATTTTCGGCTTTCACGTCATGAAGCCAACCGGCCACCGCTTCTCCGGCGGCATTGCAGCTGTCAAGATCGTGGTTGCCTGAGCACACGACTACCCTTGTCTGTTGCCGGAGGCGATAAAGGTATTTCTCAACAACCAGGATCTGGATGTCAGCGTCCAGCGCCGATGTCAGGTCAAGTAAGTCACCCCCAATGACAATCGGATCGTAATTGGTCGCGTTGGCCATCAGCCAATCAAACTGTTTGAGTGTGTAATGGAGGTCGGCGACAAAAAGCATTTTCATGCAGCGCCAGTGATCATGCCCAGAACCACCGCTGCGCGTCGATATTTCAATCAGGCTCCCGTGCTTGCTCGTTCCCTTTAAGGAAGGAGTGCGATGACCTGATCCTATCAGCCCGAGCCGAAAGGCCTCATCCTTTGTGCCCAGCCGGGGTACTTGCCTGACTGAATAAGTCGACCATACTCTGATTAAATGCGGGTAGGTCGTCTGGCTTACGACTCGTTACGAGACCGTTCGAAACGACCACTTCCTGATCTACCCATTCCGCGCCCGCGTTCCGCAGATCAGTTCTCAGCGATGGCCATGAGGTAACCTTTCGTCCGCGTACCGCGCCGGTCTCGATGATCGTCCAAGGCCCGTGGCAGATCGAGGCGACCGGTTTTCCGGCATCGAAGAACGACTTTACGAACTCGACCGCCTTTGGTTGGATACGTAGAGAGTCGGGATTCATGACGCCGCCCGGCAACAAAAGCGCGTCGAATTCACTAGCCTGCGCTTGATCGAGCGGTACATCCACCGGAATATAGTTTCCCCAGTCCGTGAATTTCCAGCCGCGCACACGCTCCGGTTTCGGCGAAACAATGCGTATCCTTGCATCGGCTCGGTGGAGCGCCTTCCAGGGTTCGACCAATTCAACCTCTTCGAAACCGTCATCAACCAGGATCGCGACATTTACGTCTTTAAGATCTGCCATGATACTTCTCCTTTTGAATCTGCATCGTAAATCTGCTCGAGGGCCCGATTGGCGCGAACAAAAATAAAGTTGCGCAGAATCTAAACTATCGATGAAACTCGCTCAGGCGCCGCGGTGGGGAGGGATCACGTACTCGCGATCCGCGGCTGCATTCAACGTGCGCGCCAGCCCATCGTTATGATGCTGATCTTTCCCCTCTATGCCGAAATCATACGAGTCCTTCGAAGAATATGTTAAGGCGTGACCCTAATGGCTATTCTCTTAGGTACTCCCATCCAGTGCAACGATCTCCTTCGAAATACGCAATCTTGTAAGGAACCTCATAAGCAACTGTGTACGGATACGGGTCGAAGGGATACGAGTAGAGACCAAAAGAATAGAAATGGTGATGATGCCGCCAAACTCCGCCGCGAAAATATCCAAATCGGTAAACACCGGGGTAGTAATAATAATCCGGTAAAACCGTGGTGCGGGTGGTTGTGTAAATCCAGGCTTCGAATGGATGCCCGTCGCGGACTCCGGACCGAATCCGATCAGGATTACCCCAGGCGAGAAATACCGCCGCTTTCGACATGCCTTCCCTGATCTGTCCCTGGCGGACTAGCGCCTGGTCGGCCGGTGAAAGCGAAGCATAAATTTGCGGATTGGATTTGATGCGGCTCTCGACCGTCGAACAGCCTGGCAGGAGGGAAGAAAGCAGCGCCGCTACTAATCCAAAACAGAGTTTGCGATACATATTAATAGCTCCGACGTTCGTTACCTTGATGGAGAGCATTGGGCAAAGGCTGAGTTCACACAAACAGAATGAAGTTGGTGAACAAGCTAACGTTCGATAGGGAAGCTCCCTCCGGAAACTAGAGCGCCAATGCGCCAAGGTGAACTCGCACAGCGTGCCGCGTTTGTTCGCAGCCAGAGTTCGCGGGAGTCTGATCAAAAGTTTGACTTCGCAACCAGTTTAAGCAGCGTCTGCCAGTCTCGTGCCGCGTATCTCTATCGTAAGATCCTGGCGACCCATCACGCCTCCGGAGAGCGTAAAACTATTCCCTTCGGTCGTTCCTGTCAGCGCAAGTGTGTAATTGTCGATCGGCCCAAAAACCGACTGCGCTCCGGGATTGTGCTTCGAAACGGCAATTTGAGCAGTCACTTTTTGACCTTCGACTTTGTATGTTCCGCGGTAGACAAACCCATCATCGCCTCCGTTGACCGCCCCGTCTTTCAGTACCACCAGACCGGATATTCCGATCCTTCTGCCCGAGCGGAACTCCACTCGATATATGCCGTTTTGCATACTGTGCAGAATATTGCAATTTTTCGGCCAGCCTTGCGAGCAAATCCATGAGCGACTTCAGGCGGCACGATTAGAGGCAAGAAAAGCTACCAGCTCTGCGATGCCCGAACTGAGCTGCCTGGGCATAGCTACAAGCGGATCTAAACTAAAAGCTTGATCCCCCAGCGTAGGCAGATGCGCGTAGCGTTGGATCAAGTTTGTCTTTCGGACGCTAATTTTGAGCTGGTTAGTTTTGATTTGCGGATTGTTTGTTGAATCGCTAGAACCTTCCGCCGGGTCAAGATGCAATCCGGATCAACGAAAGCGTCCTACATGGTGGTAAAATAGTCCTTTTATGCCGGATTGTTTCTTGACCACAGAGCCTTCTGAAGGAGGTAGCTGTCACTTTCCCGTCGGAAAAGAGCGAATCGACGCGCCCTTTTCACAGCGAAGCGACCCTCAGGTTACTCTCGCTGGAACGAGCGATTGCTTGTGGTCGCCCGGCGCTTTTGGTTTATTATTATAACAGTCATGCCGGAGGCCGAGCGTTATCAACACTACGAGGTGCTTCGGCGAGAGGACGGTAGCCTTTGGGAGTTGGGTCGCGGGGCGATGGGGATTACCTACAAGGCCTTCGATACCAACCTGCGCTGCGCGGTCGCCCTGAAGGTCATCAATTCCACCTACCTCCAAAACGATACTGCCCGGCAAAGATTCCTTCGCGAAGCCCGGGCGGCCGCGGCACTCCGGCACCCGAACGTTGCCTCGGTCTTCAATCTCAGCACCGATCAGGACAACTATTTCTACGTGATGGAGTTCATTGACGGCGAGACCGTCGAGGCTTGTGTGAAGCGCAAAGGACGCCTGGAACCTGCCGAGGCGCTGAACATCACGCTCCAAGTGGCTCGTGCGTTGGCGGCTGCAGCCAAACAGCGATTGGTGCATCGCGACCTGAAACCATCCAACTTGATGCTAGTCGACGAAGATGGCGACTCGGTCGTCAAAGTCATCGATTTTGGACTGGCGAAGACCGCAAAAGATTCAGGTGAAGACACGGGCACGCTCACTATGGCCGGATTCGTCGGCACACCGCACTTCGCTAGCCCGGAACAGGTGGAGGAAGGCGATCTGGACATTCGCTCGGATATCTATTCCCTTGGCGCCACGCTCTATTACATGGTGGCCGGCAAGGCGCCGTTCTCCGGGTCCGTTGGCCAGATCATGAGTCAGCATTTGTATAAACCGATCAGCGTCGAACCGCTAACCGATGTGCCGCGTTGCTTGATTTCATTGATCCAAAGGATGCTAGAGAAGGATCGGAATCAACGACCGCAAACGCCGCGGGATTTGCAGAATGCCATCGTTGATTGTCTTGAAGAACTTCGCGGCCAGTCGCCTTCTGATACTCGGGGGGGCATTGATGACGCCGCCCCGCAATCTTTGGGTCCGGGAGCGCTCCTAGCGCAGAACTATCGGCTGATCGAAGAGCTTCGCGAAAGCCCCCAGAGGCGGCAATTCCTTGCAGAGGACGTTCGCGGGAGGCGCCTGGTTTGCCTGTTGATCTTGAGCCAGGAGTCGGTCTCAGATCCTCAGTGGTTCGCGCAGTTGCAGGCAGCGGTAGAGCGATGCCGCAACGCGTCACATCCAATGCTGCGATCGATCTATTCGTTAGAAAGGTCCGGTGGCCACGGTATCCTCGTGCAGGAACATGTGGCGGGACCATCGTTGCTAGATTTACTTCGGTCACGCAGTGTTCTTATCGCGCCGGAAGTTGTACGGCTGCTAAGCCTTTTGGCACGCCTGGCTGATCACGCACGTGCCCACCAACTGGAGCACGTTGACCTGACTTTACTGGGTATTCATTTCGTTGATCGACACTCAACGTCAACCGGGATTCAACCCGATCTTTTGCGGCGCCCCCTCACCGCTTGGGAGCAAGTTGAACCCAAAGTTGATGCAATCGATTTTTCGTTCGTTTCCTCCCAGATCGACACCTTGGCTGGTCAGGAGACGCTGGCGGAGAGGGTTCCTGGCGGC
>JBEEIB010000586.1:0-6921 GCA_041167675.1 Verrucomicrobiota bacterium | reverse complement strand
CCCGCGCTTTTCGCTGGAGCGAAGACGGCATCGCCGGCATCTCAGATATCAAACAGCGGCTCTGCTTCGCGTTCGCGTTCTGGAATGAACGCGACAAGATTTTGAAGGAGCGCCTCTTCGGATTAAGCGGACCCGAGGGTAATCACGGAGAAGATGTAAAGGAGGTGTATTTCTACACCGACAATACCCCCACTCATAGCTACATGCGGATGACATATCGTTATCCGCAAACCGCATTTCCCTATGACGAGCTCATCAATAAGAACGCCACCCGTTCGAAGATCGAAACGGAATTTGAGCTTTGGCATACCGGTGCACTCGAGGCGGGCTTTTTCGATATCGACATCGAATATGCCAAAGCTACTCCGGACGACCTGCTAATTCGCGTGACCGCAATAAACCGCGGACAAAGCCAGGCGAAGTTGCACATCTTGCCGACTCTCTGGTTCAGGAATACCTGGCGCTGGGGACATCATCACGACCACCCAAGCTTATCTCAGGCAGTATATGCAAAAACACGCTCGGAGGTTCAGGTAATTGAAGCTACGCACCTCGAGCTAGGAAACTATCGGCTCTATTGCGATGGTCCGAGTGAGCTGTTGTTTACGGAAAACGAAACGAATACCGAACGGCTTTGGTCCTTTCCTAACGCTTCACCGTTCGTCAAAGACGCTTTTAACGAATACATCGTAGAAGGTAACGATGGAGCGATCAATCCATCGCGCACCGGCACCAAGGCGGCCGCACATTGGAGTTTGGAGATAGCCCCGGACAAGACGAAAACGATTCAACTCAGGCTTCGAAAGACCGCTGCCGATACAACCTCGTTCCAGCCTTTCACGGAATTTAACAAAATTATAAATAAGCGTATTGCTGAAGCCGATGAATTTTTTTCATCGATCGCATCGACAAACCTGAGTCCGGAACATCGTAATATTCACCGGCAATCACTCGCTGGAATGCTATGGAGCAAGCAGTTTTATCATTATATTGTCGAGCAGTGGCTGGACGGTGACCCGGGACAGCCGCAACCGCCGGCCGAGCGAAAAAAGGGCCGAAATGCCGGCTGGCGACATCTCTACAACGAACGGGTCACGTCAATGCCGGACAAGTGGGAATTTCCCTGGTACGCATCATGGGATCTCGCTTTTCATTGCATTCCACTCGCTCTCATTGACCCGGGATTTGCCAAGGAGCAGCTCGATTTGATTCTACGTGAGTGGTACCAGCATCCGAACGGTCAAGTTCCCGCTTACGAATGGAACTTTAGCGACGTGAATCCGCCAGTGCTGGCGTGGGGTGCCTGGCGCGTTTACAAAATCGAGCAAAAAAACACTGGGACGGCAGATCGTGAGTTCCTCGAGACGGTTTTCCATAAGCTGCTGATCAACTTTACCTGGTGGGTCAACCGCAAAGACTCGGAACATAATAACATTTTTGAAGGTGGTTTTCTTGGTTTGGACAACATTGGCGTTTTTGATCGCAGCGCGGTATTGGCCGGCGGCGGTTATCTTGAACAAAGCGATGCCACCAGTTGGATGGGAATGTTTTGCCTCAATATGATGCGGATTGCGCTCGAGCTCGCCCGCAACAATCGTGTTTACGAAAATATAGCGACGAAATTTTTCGAACACTTTCTCGGTATTGCCGCTGCCATGAACAATGTAGGTGATGGGCTCGGGCTATGGGACGATGCCGACGAGTTTTACTACGATGTGCTGCGATTACCGAATGAGCAATTCATTCGGGTTAGGGTCCGCTCACTCGTTGGTTTGATGCCATTGTTAGCGGTAGAGACAATCGAGCCGGAATTACTTGAGGCGATGCCGGGCTTCAAGGCTCGACTTGAGTGGTATCTCGCTAATCGGCCGGACTTGGCGGCGTTGGTTTCGCGCTGGCAAGTTCCGGGCATCGGCGAGCGTCACCTGATTGCCCTCACCCGAGGGCATCGGATGAAGCGCCTGTTGCGCCGGATGCTGGATCCGAATGAGTTTCTAAGCGACCACGGAGTTCGTTCGCTGAGTCGATTTCACCGGGAGAATCCATACATGCTGGAACTCAATGGCAAGGTTAGCGTAATTAAGTACGAACCAGGTGAATCGGAAACAGGCATTTTCGGCGGCAATTCGAACTGGCGCGGCCCAGTCTGGATGCCGATTAACTATCTCCTAATCGAATCGCTACAGAAGTTTCATCATTACTACGGCGACGAATTCCGAGTTGAATGCCCCACCGGATCCGGTCAGTTTCTTACGCTGGATGAAATTGCAAATAATCTCTCCAATCGATTGATTGCGATCTGGCTGCGGGGAAAGGATGGCCGTCGTCCATTTGCCGGTACATCAGGCGATGGGTTGCTAGGTGGGGGCGAACCTGCTCGATACTGGTTTCATGAATATTTTCATGGCGATACCGGCGAAGGACTGGGGGCAAGTCATCAAACCGGCTGGACCGGCTTAGTTGCCAAGCTCATCCAACAACAAGGGACGCGCGATACTATTGTAAAGCGCGACGCTTTTACCGATTTATAGGTGCGCAAAACTACCGGAGCCCTCTTGACGATTTACACAGATGCGGAATTTCGCTGCTCCCTGATCGACTACTTTTAGACGACGGTAAAAACTTCGAGGGGCTCGTTTACACCTCTGATCTGCTGCGGCGGAAGTGCGCGCAGTTCACTGGGTCCTTGCAATGCGTCACACGTCGCTTTGCTCAGAAGCAGCCTCGTCCCGAGCCCTTTGTTTAATCCTTCGAGACGCGAGGCAACATTGACGATATTACCGATGGCGGTGAACTCCATTCGCTGGGCTGAACCGACGCTGCCGACGATTGCCATTCCGGTATTGATGGCGATTCCGATCTCAAGCGGCGCTACATTTTCGGCGATAAGTTCTGCATTTAACGCTTTGAGCCGATGTAACATTGAGCACCCGGCGCTGAGTGCGTCATCGGCATGACTACTGGTGATTGAGCCAACTCCAAAGATCGCCATGAATCCATCACCAAGGAACTGATTCACAATCCCATCATGCTCGTTTTCGACTACATCGACCATCACCTGCAAAAATCGATTGAGGAGATTCACAGTTGTTTTCGGAGTGGATTGCGCCGCTCGGGTGGTGAATCCGCGAATATCGAGGAACATGACGGTTATGACTTGTTCAACGCCGCCCAGCTCAGGATCGCGAGCAAGAATCTGCTCCGCTATCCCCTCGCCCACGTGTAGACCGAAGATGCGCCGCAGCCGCTCCTTATCGCGTAGCTCGGCGACCATCTGATTGAAATCGCCGACGAGAGCGCCAAATTCGTCAGCGCGACGCAGCGGAATTTGCACGTCCAATTTCCCTTCGCCAACCGCGTGAAACGCCGCCCGCAATTCATCTACCGGTTTCGCCACCAGCCGGGTGATGAGAACGGCCGAACAAAGACCGAATGCAACTCCGATGATTCCAACAAATACTGCAAACATCTGGGGGTTTGAAGTAGTCGGGTGCGGAGCCACGATTAGCAGGAGTAGCGATCCAATCGGACAGAGCCCGGCCGAAATAGCCCACATTAGTCCTCGTGTTCGGAGCGATGGGGGATGAATCCCACGCAACCGGTCGGGCCGAGAGTCCCGGAAGAATGCCAGGAACAGGGCCCAGTGCGTCGCCAGTTCAATCAAGAAGAATGTTTGGGTTACCGCAATGAAAGCCGACACCAAAAAGGAGATGGGCAAGTGCCAAAGCAATTGCCTACTGAGCGGGGTGCCTGTCGTTGCCAGCGCGATGAGAAAAACGGGAATGCAAGCAAGCCAGGCCGCCCCGGAAATGGCGGCGCCAATCCAGGGCAGATCAATTACCCGTCGACGGGCCCAATTCAGTTGCTGCGAAGCAACTGTTTCGCCATTGATGAGGGCACGGAATATAGGATTAAGCGCAAGGACTACACGGACCCAAATAGCGATCGCTACCGGATAAACCAGCGCATTGTAAATAATCACCGTTGCAGCAAAGCGCTGCCGCAGTGCCGGAGTAACTAACAACGGTTGGACAACAATAGCATTGTACCAAATGTTGAACGCGCTCCCGAGTATCTGCGGAATGACAGGTGCCAACGCCGTAACGATAAGGCCGAATCGTTTTGCTCGAGGTGAGAGCTCGACTATTGCCACAGAATTGTCGCCCATACCAAGAGAGGCCCATCTACGTTCATCTCTGCCGGTCTAGCCGCGCAATTTGTGGAAGTCGATCAGTTGCACACCAGGGTAACGACCAATCGGCGCAAAGATCGAGCATGTTACGAGAACCTGTCCGGCGTGTTCACTCCGTCACGCGCTCTAGGACGTGCGGCTCAGAGATATGAGCCCGTAGACCGGCGGCTGCAAGGTCACGCGCATGCGCTCTCATTACGCTCTCCAACAGTTGCGGGCCCGTCATGCGGAAAGCGGCATCATGTGGACATGCGGCCACGCAGGCCGGTCGCGGCGATGATCGCTCGCCAGCCGCATCGCAAAGATCGCAATTCGCGGCCTTCAACTGACCCACGAGGTGCGTCCGGCCGATCTGTTCCGCGTCAGGCATCGCGATTTGGTGTCGCTCGTTCGGTATCATGAAGATGCTGCCGTAGGGACAGTTTTCGGCACATAAGCCGCATCCGATGCAATGGTCTTCTATCACGATCTGGAGGTGCTTGCCTCGGTGAATGGAGTCGACTGGACAGCCGACCATGCAATGTGGATCAGTGCAGGACCGGCAAGAGGTGGCGACCATAAAATTATCGAGACGCCGTCCAGCGCGGATTAGGCGCGGGATGGGAATACCGTGCGTCTCGGTCCCGTGTTGCTCGACGCAACCTCTGGTACAGGCGTCACAGCGGGTACAGTTGTCCAAGTCGAGGACGAGGATGCTCTGACCTTCGTAGAGACCTTGCGCGACGTACTCATCGAGAACTCGGTGACCAACAGTCGAGCTGCGCAAACGGGCAAGCGATTGTTCAACCACTCGCCGTCGAAGGACGCCGAATTTGCGCAACATCTGAAGTAAATCGGCACGGCTAAGCTGCGCCAATTCCAAATGGTTCAACGCCGAACAGGTCGCCGTTCGAACACCCGGTGGAAACACGGCAGTTAAGTCGTCTGCGGCCTGTTCCAGGGTACGCTGCACCGCGCGATCAATTTCTTCGACCGACTTCTGCTCATCGTCTGAAGTGAATGCAAGTAATCCGATTTCCCCTAAGACCGTACCAGGCCCGGAAGAAACAACCTTGGCCTCCTTGCCGTGCTGGTGAACACTGACACGGACATGGCCAAGCCGAATGAAATACCAATGAGTTGCTATCTCTCCGGCCTCGAAAAGAGTTTGCCCCGGCTGAACGCGGACAAAGGCGAGTCGATACCGCAGAAAATCCACGATGCGGCGATACTCTTCCTGTTCGATTCCCCTGAACAGATCGGTATTCCGTAACGCCAGGTCGAGAGAACGCTCGCGGTATTCGGTTTCAAACTTCTGACGTTGACTTGGAAGCCGCATTAATCGATCGAGCACATTGCGACGGATTTCCCAGACCTCGCCATCTTGAAGAGCAACGACGTTGGCGGCTCGGGGTGATCCGCTCAGACATGCCATTTCACCAACAATCAAATCTTCGGGGCTCAGCTCGGTTTCAAAAACCGGCTTCCCTCGATCGAGCAAGGGAAATCTGCGATCCGATGCGCGGGCCCTTACCGTTATCTTCAGCCTGCCCCGGCGAATAATGAAAGCTGTGTTGCCGGGATCTCCCTGGCGACACAAAACCTGTCCGGCTCGCAGCTTCCTCCGAATGACCAGGCCTTGCTGCCAGAGCAAGAATTTGGGTGGAATTCCGGCGAAAACCGGATCGGAAACCAGCTCTCTCACGCTCAGCGCTTCGGTAGTTCGATCCTCCGCTAGAATTTTTATCTGGGCGACCGGTTTAAAAGTTATGGCGCTGGTAGGACAGGAAACCATGCACTCGCCGCACTGCACGCAGGTTGATTGACCCATCGGAACGTTCAAGTCGAAGGCAATTCCGGCGGTTGCACCTTTTCCTGTTCGCCCGATCACGTGATTCTCCCTGACATCATCACAAGCGCGCACACAACGATCGCAAAGAATGCAGGCGCTGTGATCCACAAGAAAGACAGGCGACGACGCGTCCAATTCGCGCCGACCGGCGCGCGGCCGTGCTGCCGGTGGGCGATGCGACAAAATATCAAGCTTGAGTCGCGACGGATTAGCACCACATCGCTCCGTCAAGCAGCCAAGCTCATTAAATTGAGCAAGCTCTTTCTCCAGCTCAGGCGGATTGGCCGGCTTCAGATGATCTGCCGCAAGCAGTTCTGTGACTACCTTGACCGTCTGCCGTACCCGGTCCCCATCAGGCCCGGCCGCGTTCATGGTGAAGACCTCCATGCCGTCTTTGACCTGATGCTGGCAAGCGGGCAGTAGTTTTCGCTCTGCTGCGCGACGACCGCGCTTTTGCCCATAAATCTGGACCACGCACAGCCGGCAGACCGCGACCGGAGTCATGTGCGGTTGATGGCATAAAACTGGAATCGGAATCTTCTTCTCGTCCCCCATTTGTTCGACATAAAGCTTCCGTGCCGTATCGAAAATTGTTGTGTAACGTGGTGTGGTCCGCCCTTGCAAATCGACGACAATGTTTCCGTTGGCATCGGTCAGCGGCTCGGCTAATGGCACCGTCACGGGCGCGCCGTCGATCCGGAGGGTAACGTTCTTGCCGTAGTCGGATTCAGTGGGGGCATCCAATCGGACGAGTTGCCCGTTAATATCGCGGCTGAACAATCCCTCGTCGTCGTCGCGAACGAATAGCCCAGCAACGAAATCCGAATCTAACGGCATACGCTAGTTGGATCCGATTTGCCGGCGGCGGCTGCACCATTTCCAGACAAATGTCTTGCCA
>JBEEIB010000585.1:0-5742 GCA_041167675.1 Verrucomicrobiota bacterium | reverse complement strand
AGCCCATGTCTCACAATACTGCATATTCGGTTCAGACCGGATGTCTTCCGCGTTCAGGACATACTGCCATGCTCAAAGCAGTAAAGGCTGTCTTTTAGTCATCGTTCCATTGGCCGGGATTCTTCTGCATGTACGCTGGGGACCATTTTGCACATCAAGTAAACTAACAGAACTTGTGGAGTGTTTAAGGCGAAGCGATTATAATCGTACGCGTCAGACCAACAGAGAGACTTGAAGCTTAGAGTAGACCAGGTTGGTGATGCGACTCAAGAGCGATCCGGCGACGCTGAAATTCACGAAGCGATGGTCGCTGAAGAGAACGCAATAGCAGAGGATTCCGAGGAGCAACCAATCCAAGAATCAGAGATTTGACAATGTTGGAGGCTGGCGGGAAGACTGCTCGGATTGTTACCCGAACGGCAAAGACAAAGAGAGACCGTTTCTATCAGAGTGCGAAGGAACTGAGAATTGACGTTTCAAATATTGTTAATGGCCTGATTGACGCATTTATCGAGGCGTACGAGCGATGTGGAGAGGTTTCATTTCCTCTCAAGATAGAAATCATCGAAGGCAGGGGATGACAACGTGAAAACGGTGATAGTAGCGGAGAAGAAGAGCGTAGCTGAAGATCTCGTAAAGGCATTACTGAACGGTCGCGTGGAAACGCACGACGGTTTCTTCTCCTCGGGAGACATAGCTATTACTTATTGCAGCGGGCACCTGGTGGGCCTAGCCGAACCGGATGAGTATCCCGGAAAAGATTGGTCGTATTGGCGGTTCGATTCCTTACCGCTCATCCCGGAAAACCTTGAGTTTGTTTATAAGCCAATCAGCGAAAGAGCAGCAAAGCAGCTAGGCGTTATCAAGAAGCTGACACGTGAAGCGGATCTTATCGTAAATGCGTGTGATGCCGGACGCGAGGGTGAGCTAATCTTTTGGTACGCTTTGCGCTGGTGCGGATGGGGCAAGGGACGCAAGCCAGGTGTTCCAGGAGACAAGCCTGTAAAGCGGATGTGGTATGACTCCATGACTCCGGATGCTCTTAGAACGGCATATCGTGAAATGAAGCCGATCACCGCTCCTCAATTCACAAAGCTAGCAGAAGCGGCCTATGCGCGATCGGAAGCTGATTGGATTTTGGGGATGAGTTCGACGAGGGCGGCGAGCCTGAGCATACCCAAGCAACATGGGGACTTCGCGGTCAAGGTGTGGAGCGTGGGCCGCGTACAGACTCCCGTGTTGGCTGAGATTGTAAATCGTGATCGCAAAATCGAGGCGTTTGTTTCTGTCCCTTTTTGGGGTGTCCAGGTAACGTTTGGGCGAGGGGACTTGTATCAAGGAAATCTGCAAGTTCCTGCAGGGCTTCCAGTGCTCGGGGATAGTAAAGACAGATTTGCCAAAAAGGAGGACGCAGAACGATACGCCCGGTTGATTACGAACAGTCCTGGTCTGAAGTGGAAAGCAGAAGATGATGCACAACCTGTCAAGGAAAAGCCTCCGCGTCTCTTCTCACTTACGAGTCTGCAAAGATATTGCATTAAAAAGCTTGGATGGACGGCGCAACAAGTGCTGGAGCTGGCTCAAGAGTGTTACGAAAAGGAGAAAACTCTCACCTATCCCAGAACAGAGTCAGAGTATCTGCCGGTTGACTACGTTGAGACTGCCGAGCGCGTCTTCTGGACAGTGGCCCAGGAGGTGGTAAACGAATTACAAGGAAATCAGGAGTTAATTTCTCCCAAGAAAACGAAACAGAAGGTATTTGACTCGTCGAAAGTAAGTGACCACTTCGCGATCGTTCCGACCGGGACAATTCCAAAGGATAAAGGATCGAATACGTATCGGCTATGGGAATTGGTCGTCAAACGATTCGTTATCGCCTTTGGAGTAACAGCAGAAGCAGAGAATGTGAAGCGCGTGCTTCGGACGTCGCTCGAAAGTGATGGACTTCAGGCGCAGGCCGAAGGCAAGACTTACAAGAAGAAGGGATGGCTGGAGCTCGCCGAGGCTCTGGGTGAAGCCTCATCGAGAGAAAAATTTCTCCCGCCTTTGGTGGATCCCGAAGTCTCCAGTGACGCGGTTGTGAAAGATGGCAAGACACAGCCTCCGAGCCCTTACGACGAAGATTCGTTGTTAGCCATGATGGAAAACGTCCAGAGAGTTCTGGAGGCCGATAACGACCACAGCGAAATGGAGCTGGATGCACTGAAAGAGGCGGTAGCTGCGCGTGGCCTCGGGACGCCGGCGACGCGGGCGAGCATTACAGAGATCCTGATAGAAAGAAAATATGTAGCTCGCGAGAAGAGGGGCAAGAAAACCATTTTGAGAGCCACGGCAGCGGGGAGGTTCCTCATTGACCGTCTACTCGCGATAGGGGTGACCGCGGTTACAAAACCGATTATGACGGCCGACTGGGAGGTGCGGCTCAAAGATATCGAGCAGGGCCGGAATCACGAGAATCGTGAAAAGTTTCTCTGCGAGCTCGTCGAAGTCCTTAAACAGCAGATGCGGGTATTCCAATCAACCGGAGAGGCCCAGGGCCGCGTGACGGATGCTCTCTGCCCGGTAACCGGAATGCCAATCATCGACAAAGGTGCGAGGTACGAGATTGCCGGGTATCCTGGCGGAAGGTTTCCTAAGCAGATTCTGGGTCAGAATTTTACCGCGCACGATATAGTGAACATCCTGGTTGGAAAATCGCCCATCTTTTCATTCAAGGGGAAGAAGATATTCGAGGCGAAAATGAAGTGGGATGTTGAGAATAATCAGATTGCGTTCGATTTTGATATCGGACCTCAGTCCCTGCAGGTGAAGTGTCCAAAAACCGGGCAGCAGGTAGTTGATCAAGGTGGCTGGTATGAATTCTCTGGGTGGCCTGGTATCAAGTGCTGGAAGAAATTCCTAGATCGGAAAATGACTCCGGATGATTACGTCGAAATCTTTGCGGCTTCCATGCAAGGAGCAGCGACGCAACGGCAGCTTTGTGGATTCTATTCGCAAAAGACGAAGAAACGCTTTGATGCAAAACTCCGGTTCGACGGTGAACAGTTCAAATTGGTTTTCGACAACTAATTATGGAGATTGGCTTTCTATGCCACCAGAGCAAAACCTTGAGTCTTGTCCGTTTTGTGGTTCCAAGAACTTAAGTGTACGGACGGACGACGACAGTTCTTTTCGTTGGCCCGAGTCGTCAGTTGTCTGCAATGACTGTGGCGCACAAGGACCGCCAGAGCATTTTTACAACTACGCTGAGTACACCGAGCGCGAGCAACACGTTAAGGGCGACTGTACTGAGGCAATTCGACTGCTTTCACTAGCGGAGGCAACGTCGAAAATGGTTGAGGTGCAGGGGGGGTGCGACGCGCAGACGCTTACTTTGGTCTGAAACAATACGATAAGGCCGTCAGCGACTCCACTACTCCACTGAGCAATCCGGCTACAGGTTGGTAATACCGAATCCGTGTTTTCGTCGAGCCTAAGCGACACCTACGAGAGTCGCGCCAATGCTTACGATAAATTGGGCGGCTACTCCAAGGCTGAGGAGGATCGAAAAAAGGCGAAGGAGTGAAGGAGTTGAGGGACAAGCATTAATTTGGTTCGCGACCAGACCCATGCGGTCGGTTCAAACCTTGGCAACCGAAGCCTGGTAGATTTCGTCGATCGATTTTGATAACGAGGCATCAAACTCGGTGTCGCTCATCGAATAACGGAGACCTTCCACCAATGCCCGCGAAAAACTCGCGATCATTCCATGATTGGCGGCGAGTCGGTGGCAGGCGTCTTTCCGGGAATAGCCGCCGGAGAGCGCCACGACCCTGGCGACACGGCTGTGCTCGATCAAAGGAGAATAATAGTCTGGAACGTCCGGGATCGTTAGTTTCAACATCACGCGGTGTCCGACCGGCAATTCATCCAGTCCTCTTGCGAGTTCCTCGCGAAGAATCGCTTCCGCGCCCGGTTTGTCGGGGCTCTTGATCAAAACTTCCGGCTCGAGGATCGGCATCAGTCCATGCTCCGCGATTTGCGCTGCAAACGCGAACTGCTGGGCCACGATGGCCGCGATACCGGTCTTGGAGGTCAAGTGGATCGTCGAGCGCATTTTCGTGCCGTAGACCCCGAGTTTCGCGGCGCGTTCAAGAAGCGAGTCTAGTCCCGGAATCGGCTTCATCAGACTGCCCCCGTCCTTTTCCGTTTCCAATCCTTTATCGACTTTCAGGAACGGGACGACACCGTGGTCTTCCCAGAGGAAAGCAGGCACAGGTTTCCCTTTAGCCTGTCCATCCATCGTGCCTTCAAACAGAATCGCTCCGATGACCTTCTCGCCCGTGAACGCGGGCGAACTCATGATGCGTACGCGCATCTCGTGATCAGCTTAAACATCTCGGTCTCTCCGCTATACGCGCTGTCAGGTATACCGTAGTAACGCAAAGCACCGGGCGTCGAACCACCACTTTGATCAAGCGCGGCGATAAAGCCTTGCTTGGTGAACATCTGCGAGTTCATTTCGTTGCTGGTCATTTTCTTTTCCTTGGACCGCCACTTACTCGTGAAGTTTCGGGCCCAAACTGTCCAGGAGGCGGGCACTCTTCAGCCGATCCTGGGCGGTTCTCCTCAAGCGATCTGTCTCTTTTGTTGCGCCAGAGGATATGGCACAGCGATTTCAGCGTCTGCTGCTCGAATCAAATGTCAATAGGTCAATTGCTGGTCAATGCCCGAGCGATTTGCCATTTCACCCCAAGCACCACAATGTCGTCGTAGAACCCTTCGGAGCGAACTTCCAGATTAGTGAACACACAACGCGAATTTGCACCCCGAACAGTGTATTCGGCCTTGGCGATAACGCGCCGCCCGCGCTCTTTGCTGACACAGACGATGACGATCACTTTGAGTCAGCATCTGCCCACGAGCCTGAGCGTCGATACCAAAAAGTTTATTCATTTGGGCTACGGTCACGATGGCGGTGGGTTACTCGGGTTTAAGAAGTTCCGTGCGGTATTTGGGCGCAAGGTCTAAAGCCTTCTTTATGAACGCGGCCTGGCCGGCCGCGTCCAGCTTAGGCGGTGGCGCCGTGCGGTTCATCAAAGGGACACCGACCTGCGCGAAGAGCTCTTCCTGCCCGGCCGGCGCGCAGACGCACAGCAGCCGCACCGCTTGCTCGGAAGTGTTGGTGAAAGAGTGCGGCGCGTTCGCTGGAATATTGATTGTCTCCCCGGCGCGCACGACGGACTTTTCGCCGCGGAAGGTGGCTTCGATCTCGGATTCAAGGATGGTGAAAGACTCCTCAAAATCATGCCGGTGGGGTGGAGGACCGCCGCCGGGCGGGATGTGCATGTCGATCAGACAATAGCGACCGTCGGTGTCGTCGCCCGAGAGCAAAATCGTATAGGTATCTCCGACGAGCCCGATATGGGACAGGTTCTGGTCGGTGTTCGGTCGCGCGATCACGAGGTTCCGCTTGGGGTCGTCGGGCGGCACCGGCGTGATGGATTTTGAAGTAGTGAGCTGTTCCTTCATTTGTCTCTTCCGCTTCCTCTGTTTCCGGATTGATTGATTTCCTGCGAACGTATCAAAACCTCTAAGAGGATCGTGGTTTCCGACAATAATTCACGATCGCCTAACCGCAAAGTAGTGATGGCGGGCTTTCCGGCTTGGAACAATGGCGGGTCTGGTTCATTAATGATCTAGAGGAGCATTACAAATACTTCAATTATCCTTGAGCGGGTTTGCCGGATTGTTATCAGAGTT
>JBEEIB010000584.1:0-7815 GCA_041167675.1 Verrucomicrobiota bacterium | reverse complement strand
ATCTGCGCCAGTTGCAGGACTCGAATGAAACGCTCTTTTACCGGCTGATGCTTGATCATATAGAGGAGATGATGCCGATCGTTTACACACCGACAGTCGGCCTCGCCTGCCAACAATTCAGCCACATTTACCGCCGGCCCCGAGGTCTGGTTGTTTCCTATCCGTTACGCGATTCGATCGCTGAAATCTTGCGCAATCGTCCCAACCCGGAGGTAGACGTCATTGTTGTTACCGATGGTGAGCGCATCCTGGGACTCGGCGATCAAGGCGTAGGCGGCTTGGGCATTCCAATTGGTAAACTAGCACTTTATTCCCTGATTGGCGGGATTCATCCATCGAGAACGCTCCCAATTATTTTAGATGTTGGTACGAATAATGAGGAGCGGTTGAAAGATCCGGAGTACCTGGGCTGGCGCCACGAGAGAGTCAGAGGGCAGGACTATCTCGATTTTGTTGATCGCTTCGTACAGGCGGTCAAACAGGAACTACCCAATACCTGTCTCCAGTGGGAAGATTTCGCGACTCCGAATGCCCGTCCATTGTTAATGCGTTATCAAAACGAACTCCTAACCTTCAACGACGATGTACAGGGGACCGCCGCGGTCGTTCTGGGAGCTGCTATTGGTGCATCCAAGGTTACCGGAAAGAACTTCAAAGATCATCAGATAGTTTTCGTTGGGGCGGGTTCTGCCGCAATCGGAGTAGCAGACTATCTTCGGATCGCGATGGTTGAAGAAGGGCTCACCGAAAAGGAAGCTCATGCTCGGTTTTGGATCGTGGATAAGGACGGGTTGTTAGATAATAGTCGGCGAGACCTTTCGGACGAGCAGAGAGTTTACGCCAGAGATCACAAAGAGGTTGTGAGCTGGCCGCGCAATCAACATGGTCAGATCGGTTTGGCCGAAGTGATCGGTGATATTGACGCTACAGTGTTGATTGGTTTGTCGACGGTGAAGGGTATCTTTTCCGAGGCGATTGTTCGTGAAATGGCTAGAAAGACCGAACGGCCGATCATTTTCCCCTTATCGAACCCCACTAGCCTCTCGGAGGCGGAACCGGCAGACCTGCTGGCCTGGACAGAAGGCCGGGCGCTGGTTGCTACCGGATCACCATTCGCACCGGTTACATACAATGGAGAAGTCATTCAGATCGCTCAATGCAACAACGTGTTCATCTTTCCAGCCGTTGGGCTTGGAGTGATCGGTTCGCAGGCTCGGAGAGTGACCGATAAAATGCTGCTCGCGGCGGCGAAAGCGCTAGGTGATCATTCACCCGCTTTGAAAGATCCCACCGGCTCTCTCTTACCGAGGGTTAAGGCGATCCGGGAAGTGGCTCTCGATATTGCCTATGCTGTTGCTGCGAAAGCGCAAGAGGAAGGGTTGGCCCCTGTGGCCGATCCGGAGGAATTACGCAAAAAGTTAGCCGAGAGCCAGTGGTTCCCGGAGTACTCGGCATAGGAGCTGTAGGGCATATTTGCAGACAAAACATAAGAGACGCCGATGCGAACAGCGAGTCGGCCAGCCCTCTGCAGCTGTGAAAAGGATAATGAAACATCTAATCGGGCCCGGATTGGGATCCGGCTTGTGAGGAATCTTATATGAAAAGCGCCAATAACTTAGATACGGTGGTCCATCGCGAGGGTGTTGCGATGACTAGGAAGGTGGCTGTTACTAATCCTGTCTTCGCCCTCTGGCACACGCAGATCGGCAAAAAGGTGGTAATGGCAGTGACTGGCGTCGTGCTGGTTCTATTTGTTATCGCTCACATGCTGGGCAATTTGAAGATATTCACTGGTCCGGACGAGATCAACGCTTACTCCCGTTTCCTGCGGGAAGTAGGTATGCCTGAGCTCGGCTATGGACAGCTGCTCTGGGTTGTCCGGATCGTGCTGCTCGTATGTGTTACCCTGCACATCACCGCTGCGATCCAACTCACTCGCATGAGCTGGGCTGCGCGCCCTATCCGATATAACGTCAAACGAAATATTGAGACGACATTCGCTGCCCGAGTGATGCGCTGGGGCGGGCTCCTTCTAGCGGTGTTTGTGGTTTTTCATCTTCTGCATTTGACCGGAGGTGTTGTCGGCTTCGAACCGGGGCAGTTCAAACACCTCGCCGTTTACCAAAACGTGGTGGCGGCGTTCCGTGTCTGGCCAGTCACGATCTTCTACATCGTGGCGATGGGCGCACTGTGCCTGCACCTCAGTCACGGAATCTGGAGCATGCTGCAGACACTTGGCTGGAGCACCGCTCGAAACGCGGCTGCGTTGAAGACTCTTTCGCGTGTCATAGGCGCTGTGGTGTTTCTGGGATTCGGCTCGGTTCCGGTTGCGGTGCTGGCAGGCTGGGTGCGCTAAAGGAGGAAAAATATGATTGAAGCAAAGAAACCATCAGGTCCGATTGAGCGACAATTGGTAACGGGTCGCTCCGAGATCACGCCGTTAGATCTGGACGCTAGGATACCGTTAGGTCCAATTGAACAAAAGTGGGACAAATGCCGTTTCGACATGAAGTTAGTGAATCCGGCTAATCGCCGGAAACACTCGATCATCGTTGTAGGCGCAGGCCTGGCTGGAGCTGCAGCTGCCGCTACTCTCGGCCAGCAGGGCTACCATGTGCACTGCTTTTCCTATCACGACACTCCGCGCCGTGCACACTCGATCGCAGCTCAGGGGGGAATTAATGCCGCCAAGAACTACCGTAACGACGGCGACAGCATTTCCCGTCTGTTTAAGGACACAGTAAAGGGCGGCGACTTCCGCGCCCGTGAGGCCAACGTATATCGTCTCGCCCAAATCAGCCTGAACATCATTGACCAGTGCGTCGCCCAAGGCGTGCCGTTTGCCAGAGAATATGGCGGACTACTTGATACGCGATCGTTTGGCGGGGTACAGGTGCAACGAACGTTTTACGCGCGCGGTCAGACCGGACAGCAGCTGTTGCTCGGAGCTTATCAGGCACTGGAAGAGCAAATAGCGGCGGGTACGGTAACGATGCATATCCGGAGGGAGCTGGTCGATGTTGTGATCGTCGATGGCAGAGCGCGCGGCATTGTGACCCGGGACCTGGTAAACGGTCGAATCGAGTGCCATGCGGCCGACGTGGTGGTTCTGGCAACCGGAGGGTACTCCAATGTATTCTATCTCTCGACTAACGCCAAGGCATCCAACTGTACAGCCGTATGGCGAGCCCACCGCCGCGGCGCCCTGTTCGGGAACCCGTGTTTTACGCAGATTCATCCGACATGTATCCCATTGAGCAGCGAGCATCAGTCGAAACTAACGCTAATGTCCGAATCGCTCCGAAACGATGGACGCGTATGGGTGCCGAAGAAGAAGGGTGAAACGCGCGCTCCGAAGGATATCCCGGAAAACGAACGCGACTATTATCTGGAGAACCGGTATCCGAGCTTTGGCAACCTGGTGCCCCGCGACGTCGCATCGCGAAACGCCAAGGAAGTGTGCGATGAAGGACGCGGCGTCGGGCCGCGCGGGCAGGGTGTATACCTGGACTTCGCGGATGCCATTCAGCGCCTCGGTCTGGAAACGGTTCGCGATAAATACGGAAATTTGTTCGACATTTATGAGCGGATCACGGGAGAGGACGCGTACACCGTGCCGATGCGGATCTATCCCGCTCCTCATTACACGATGGGTGGCCTGTGGGTGGATTACCATCTGATGTCGACTATCCCGGGACTGTTCGTTGGTGGTGAAGCGAACTTCTCCGATCACGGCGCCAACCGGCTCGGCGCGAGTGCGCTGATGCAAGGCCTTGCCGACGGCTACTTCGTTCTGCCGTGTACCGTACCTGACTACATTGCCTCAACTGCACCGGACCCGATTGATGTCTCGGATCCAGCGTTCGCGGAGAGTAAGGCCGCGGTTAAGAATCGGTTTAAGACGCTGGTTGCCGTGAACGGGAAACGCAGCCCCGATTCGTTCCAGCGCGAGCTTGGCAGGATTATGTGGGATAACTGCGGCATGGCTCGTTCAGAAGCCGGTCTTCGAAAAGCTCTCGCTCGCATCCCCGAGTTACGTGAGGAGTTCTGGCATAACCTCCGCATCATTGGCGGAGACGACGAGTTGAATCAGGCTCTCGAGAAGGCGAACCGCGTTTCTGATTTTCTCGAACTCGCCGAACTCATGTGTATCGATGCCTTAGATCGTACAGAATCGTGCGGAGGCCACTTCCGGGTGGAGAGCCAAACTGACGAGGGCGAAGCGAAACGAGACGATACCCATTTCAGCTACACTGCGGCCTGGGAGTGGAAAGGTCCAGGCAAAGCGCCCGCACTTCATAAGGAACCACTCACGTTCGAGTACGTTCCGCTTTCACAAAGGAGCTACAAATAATCATGAATTTCTCACTCAGAATTTGGCGGCAGCAAAACTCAACCGCCCCAGGGAAGTTCGTCGCCTATCAGGTGAAGGACGTAACACCGGACATGTCATTTCTTGAAATGCTGGACGCCCTCAATGAGGACCTCCTCAGCCAAGGGGAACCTCCCGTTGCCTTCGAACACGACTGTCGAGAGGGTATTTGCGGCTCGTGTGGTTTCCTGATCAATGGGGTAGCCCACGGGGGCCGCCGGGGCACTACCACCTGTCAACTCTCGATGCGCTTTTTCCAGGATGGCGACACGCTCACGTTAGAGCCGTGGCGCGCTCAAGCGTTCCCGGTGATCCGTGACCTGATGGTGAATCGATCAGCCTTTGACCGAATCATTCAAGCGGGCGGCTTTATCAGCGCGCCTACGGGAAGCGCTCCGGCCGCCAATTCAATCCTGGTCCCAAAGGAAGCTGCGGATACTGCGTTTGACGCGGCTGCATGCATCGGCTGTGGAGCCTGTGTCGCTGCCTGCCCGAATTCCGCGGCCATGCTCTTCACCTCTGCCAAAATTAGGCACCTTAACTCTCTTCCGCAGGGTCAGCCCCAACGCGATCAGCGGACGCTCGGCATGGTTGTCGCAATGATGAATGAACACTTCGGCAGCTGTACGAATCATGGTGAGTGTGAAGCGGTGTGCCCCAAGGAGATACCTCTTGAGTTCATTGGCAAGATGAACCGTGATTTGATTCAAGCGATATTTGGCCGCCGCCGGGAACCATTGAATATTCCCAGCGTTGTGCAACAGCCATCCCATGAGGATGCCGTAATCGAAGCAGCGAAGTCCTGAGCTGCGGATTTTGTTTTAGGTTTTCGGATCGAGGGGAGGTATTTTGAACGACTTCTTTTTCGCTCGTTCGCAAATGGGAATGTCGCTGGCGTTCCACATCATTTTTGCGTCATCGGAATGGCGATGCCGCTATTGATGGTGGTGTCAGAAGGTTGCTATCTGTGGACAAAAAATCCCATTTATTTTGAATTGAGTAAACGATGGGCGGCAGGGACGGCAATTCTGTTCGCGATCGGGGCGGTTTCCGGTACGGTGCTTTCGTTCGAGCTGGGACTGCTCTGGCCGAAGTTTATGCAATATGCCGGCGGAATCATCGGCATGCCGTTCTCGCTCGAGGGCTTCGCCTTCTTTACTGAGGCGATTTTCCTTGGCATCTATCTTTATGGCTGGAACCGGGTTTCTCCGGTGTTGCATTGGCTGGCTGGAATAGTGGTTGCGGTGAGCGGCGTCCTCTCTGCGGTTTTCGTCGTATTGGCGAACTCCTGGATGAACGCGCCGGTCGGGTTTGATGTTGTGAACGGGCAACCGGTTAACATCAATCCGATCGCCGCAATGTTAAATCCGGCATCGCTGCACGAAACGATCCACATGGTGTTGGCTGCTTACGTGGCCACTGCATTTTTGGTCGCCGGAGTCCATGCGTTTTTCCTTTTGCGCGATCCGCACGGTGTCTTCCACCGTGCTTCTTGTAGTATTGCGCTGGTTGTTGCCTGCGTCTCAATTCCGCTCCAGATGTTTAGCGGAGATTTTGCCGCGCGGGAAGTTGCCAAGCTAGAGTCACCGAAACTTGCAGCCATGGAAGCGCACTATCAAACCGGCACGGGCGTACCGCTGGTGATTGGCGGAATTCCGGATGATGTCACTGGGAAGGTAAACTACGCGCTGCAGATCCCGTATGGGTTGAGCATGCTGGTTGGGTACAACCCACAAACAAAGGTAGTCGGTCTGGAGGACTATCCGCGCGATCAGTGGCCAAATGTTCCGACCCTTAAAGCGCATGGTGCTTTCATCTAATGCTGAGTGGGTAAGCGCCCTAAGCGGGGCCCGGAGTTGGAAGGTTACGACTTAGGATACCGGATAATTTCTCGTTCCTCCGCTTGATCAGTTCTGCCCGTGAGCCTTGAATCCTGCTGCCGCGAGCCGAGGAGTCACGAGCTGCTTTTTGAACCTTCGTCCATTTATCAGATTTTGTTTCCACAGCCGTCCATTGGTTCTATACGCGAGCCCGAACTCACCTACCAGCCAGGAATGGATCTGGGTTACAAGATTCGCCGTGGACCTGCGTCGAGAAATCTTCCTCGCATTGAATGATGGATGCACGCGATCCTTTAGGCGACGTTGCACGCGACGAAGCCTTTGCGTGACTTTGTTGATTGGGGAGTCAATGGAGGAATCTACTACCTGGTAATTTGCCGATACCCTGATTTCAACCGGCTCCGGAAACGGGCCAACAGCATGCGAGTCAATTAAGGTTGCTTGCTCTACAGCCGTCCGATCGATTTTCTTTTCCGATTCGAGCATGGATCGCGGAGCCGATAAGCGACTGAACTGGTCGCTAAGCAGAAACAAGAAAGCCAACAGCAACAGAAAAACGAAAGCGGAAAAATGAACTATACCATTCATTCTACTGCGGTTGACGTGATGCTATCCGAATCGTTCGGACCACTGAAGTCCGTGAGCTCGCAATCTTCTTGCAGCCACTTGCGGATGCCCGGAGGAATTGCGACACCGGAACCGGAAGGTTGATACGATTTTAAAAGGCAATCGATCTTCTGAGGATCATCCGAAGTCCAGCCGGTCTGCCCGAACTCAAGGATGGATCCATCTCGGTGTCTCCACTTGAAGTAAAAATTCATGAGCTCAGTTGCGGGCAAATTATCTGCGCCGATGCTGCCGATGAAAAGAACTTAATGCCCTATTTGGCGCCCTGATATTTCAATCAGGTATAGCCCCTGCTTGAGTTACGCTCTTTCTGCTAGTGCTTCTTTTAACTTGGCTTCCGTTAGAATCGGCCTCCCATCTTGGAGCCAATCGATAACGTGGGTTCGGACTCGGCGTCGCCGATTGTTTGTCCGTTTTGATTATTGATATCACTCACTCAATAACCTTGCTGAGTATTACAGATGTAACACTTCCTATAAATGGGGATAGGGTGTGGGGGTGTTTACGATCTTTTACTGGCATCCGATTCCGGCATGGAACCTCCACGACAGTGCTTGCTCAAACCCATTTGAGCTGGCAGTCCTAGATGCAATCTTGCGCGAAGTCACAGAGGAACCTTCATGATGATCGGCTCCACGAATTCTGCTTGCACCATTTCAGCGATTGCCGGATCACTTCGGTTTCATCGGTGCCGATAACCCGCTCTGAGTTTTTTCATATATAAACGTCACAACCGTAGAAGCTTCTGCGCCTCGCGCGGCGTGCAACTCCACTACATGTTGACCGTGATCAATACTACGTTGGAAGGACGGCGAGTCCTTCACTTTATTTCTGACAGACGCAACTAATCCATCGGGATTCGAACAAAACTGGAAGTCTGGGCCCATCCCGGCTTTCGGCATCGGGGCGCCGGTCCCCCGGAGCGGTGCCGCCTCTATTCCCATTCCGCCCGCTTAGCACTTAGTGATTTGATCA
>JBEEIB010000583.1:0-4042 GCA_041167675.1 Verrucomicrobiota bacterium | reverse complement strand
AGTCCGTTCACGATTATCGACACGACAGCGACCAATTACGCGCAACGCTTTTATATCTTCAGCGCGCCTTGATTGGGCAGGCAGAATGGTTTCGGCGAGAGAGCCTCAGTGGCTCTCTCGCCTTTTTTACGCACCGAGCTTCCACATAAGATCGTTCCTTCCTTGCAGCGGGGGCTTTTCTTCCAGGGGCAAGGGCTGTAATCTGAAAAAGCCCGTGAACCAACCGCAGCAACCCACCGTGACCTGGCTTTTGTTCGCCCTCACGGGTTTGGTGGCGACCGGCGGGTTGGCTGGCGGTGCTGGGCTCTTCCCTCAGGATTTGACCGTTCGGGTTTGGGGCAAGAAAGAGGGATTGCCTGACAACTCGGTAAATTCGGTGCTCCAAACGCGGGACGGGTATCTCTGGGTGGGGACGTCAGGAGGTTTGGCCCGTTTCGACGGAGTGCGCTTCGTTTTGATTACACCGGCGCCTGGGCAGTCCAACGGACTAAATCGAGTGACCGCCCTTTGTGAGGACTCGAAGGCACGTCTGTGGATCGGGACCCAAAACGAAGGACTGTTTTGGTACGCCGACGGGGCCGTAAACCGATTTCAAGAACGAGCGGGGTTGTTGGATCATACGATCAACAGTATCGCGGAAGACGCCGCGGGGATTCTGTGGGTGGGCACCCCGACGGGATTGAATCGACTGGAGGGAGAGAAGCTCAGTCGATTCACCACTATTGACGGGCTGCCGAATGATTTTGTGTCAAGCGTCCACGTTGCTCGATCAGGAACAATGTGGATCACGACCCGCGGCGGCATCTGCCAATACAAAAGCGGAAAGATGATCCGCAAAATGCTCCCCTTCGATTTTCAAACGGAAAGCCCGGGACGGAGTCCTGAATCATTGGGTGTTTATGAGGACCGACAGGGCAACCTCTGGGCCTTTGGAGATACGTACCTGGTCAATCTCAGCGAAGGGAAACGTTTTAATTATTTTCGCACTTCATCAGTGCGGATCTGGAGCCTATGCGAAGGGCGAAATGGCCAGTTGTGGATCGGAACGAGTGGCGAGGGCCTCCTTTGTTTCGCCGACGACAAGTTCCTTCCGCTTCCCTTGCGAGCAGGCCAGCTTTCCAGTGACGTTCGCGCTCTGTGTGAAGATCGCGAGGGGAACTTGTGGCTGGGGACCTATGGGGGCGGGTTGGCCCGTCTACAAACGAGCCAGGTGCGAGTGCTGGACACGGGGCTGGGGCTGCCAAACAGTCCGGCGGTTTGCCTGGCATTCAGCCCGCAGGGGAATTCCTGGATCGGTTTTGAGCATGGCGGATTGTACTTCGGCAGGGCGAACCGCTTCGAGCGAAGCACTGAAGAAAGTGGTTTGAATGTTCAGAATCTGATTTCTTCAGTTTGCCTTGGTTCGGATTCGGCATTGTGGCTCGGGACGCCCGGCGCAGGCCTCTACTGCGCGCGCAATCAGAAGGTCGTTCATTATACGACGGCGAACGGCTTGTCTGACAACACCATTCTTGCGGTTGCGTCCGAACGCGATGGCACAATCTGGGCCGGGACGCTGTCGGGAGGATTGCATCGCTTTATGGGTGATGAGTTAACCAGCTTTGGACCGGCCGCAGGTTTGCCGGGCGAACCGATCACCGGGATTCTGCCCAAGCGGGCTGGCGGTCTTTGGCTGGGCACCGATGGTGGCATGGTCCTGAGCGAGGACCAGGCACAATTCCGCAGGGTCGGCGAACCTGGAGTCCTGGGCGGGAAGGCCGTCCGGGCCATGGTAGAAGATCCGGAGGGGCGGCTCTGGGTGGGGGTTGAAGGCGGACGCCTGGCTTGTTTCTCGGGCGAGGGGTTTCAAAGTTGGGAAGGGGTTTCCAATACCGGTGAATCAATTTGTGGCATCCTCAGCGATGAGGAAGGAAATCTTTGGCTAGAAATGAATAAATCCATTTACCGACTCGCCAGCAAAGATGTGAAGGGAATGCTTTCCGGTCAATCTCCACTGCGGACACAGCTAATCTTCGAAGCAGGAGCCTCGGCGAATAACGCGCCGAGGTACGGATGGCCTCGCGCGGCAAAGTCGCCGGACGGAAAACTTTGGTTCGGGATGGCCAGCGGAGTAGTCGCATTGGACCCTCGCGGCGGAGTTGCGGAATCGTTGCCGCCGCCCGTTTTGATCGAAGAGGTGCTGGTCAATGGACGCGCGCTTGGCGGCGTACCTTCCAAAGGGCCCACGGTTCGCCCTGGAAACCTCGAGACACCGATGCGGTTGTCCTCAGAGTTGCGTTCGCTGGAGATCCAGTTTACGGCCCTGAGTTTTGCGGCCCCTGAAAAAGTGCGGTTCCGGTACCGACTCGACGGATTTGATCCTGACTGGGTAAAAGGCGGGAGCGATCGAATCGTCCGTTATGGCCGCCTGCCTTATGGGACCTATACGTTCCATGTGCAGGCCGGGACGGCCGACGATTCGTGGTACGAAAGCGGCGCGACCTTTCATTTTCTGATTCCGGCGCCGATTTGGCGTTCGGACTGGGCGCTGGCGTTCTATGGTCTGGCCACGGTTCTATTGGTGGGGGGAGCTGTGCGGTGGGTGTCTTACCGGCGGTTGCGGCACCGCCTGGCGACACTCGCAGCGCAACAAGCGATGGAACGGGAGCGGATGCGGATAGCTCAGAACATGCATGATGAGATCGGGTCCAAGCTGACCAAGATTTCGTTCATGAGCGAGCGGGCGAAGGGCGACCTTCAAGGACAGGAATCGGTGGCGCTCAAGCTGGATTCCATCGCGCATACATCCCGCGATTTGTTGCAGTCACTGGATGAAATCGTCTGGGTGGTGAACCCGCATAACGACACGTTGGAGCACTTGGCGACGTACCTGGGACACTATGCCACCGAGTACTTGCAAAACACTTCCGTGGATTGTGAATTGAACATTCCTCGTGGGCTGCCGCACCTGCCGCTAACGGCGGAAGCCCGACACAACCTGTTCCTGGCGTTCGAGGAAGCGTTGAATAACGCGCTAAAGCATGGCCATCCCTCGCGCGTCCAGGTCGAGATGCTCATCAAATCGTCCCTTTTCGAAATCCGGATTCAGGACAACGGCTGCGGCTTCGATCCGGCTTCGCCGAATGGGTCAGAGAACCATGAGACGGCCAAGGCCAAAAAGCGGGGTGGAAACGGGCTGCCAAACATGCGTCAACGATTGGCTGAGGTGGGCGGCAAGTGCACCATTCGCAGCCGGGCAGGGGAGGGCACCTGCGTCCTTCTAACAGTACCACTCAACACGCAAGTTAACTGAATTCACTCTGGAAAAGCATGAACAAGGCGATAAAGGTTTCAATTGTTGATGACCAGGCCGACTTGCGCGAGAACATCGCCGGCTACGTAGATGCCGCCAAAGGATTTACTTGCGTGAGCACCTACGGAACCGCCGCGGAGGCGCTGCTGCAATTGCCGCGCGACAAGCCGGACGTAGTCCTGATGGACATCAACCTTGGCGGCATGAGCGGGATCGACTGCGTACGCCAGCTCAAAACCGATTTACCCGCGACGCAGGTGGTGATGTTCACCGTATTCGAAGATACCGCCAAGATTGTCAGCGCCCTGGCGGCCGGGGCGACTGGATACTTATTGAAGCGTTTGCCGCCCGCGAAATTGCTGGAAGCGATCCTCGAAGTACATGCGGGAGGATCGCCGATGTCGGCGCCGATTGCCCGCAAGCTGGTGCAATCGCTGCAATCCGCGCCGGGACGCCGGGATGAGAATGCGGAGCTGTCTCCGCGCGAACGCGAGGTGCTTAACGGCCTGGCGGTCGGGCAGGCGTACAAGCAAATCGCCGAGCAATTAGGGGTAAGCATTCACACGGTGCGCAATTACATCCGCCGGATCTATGAAAAGTTTCATGTGAATTCCCGAACCGAGGCAGTAGCTAAATTCCTGCGACAATGAAGAGAGCAGTCGAAATACGGGTTTCACAGGGCCAATTAAAAAATGGTCTCCGAGGGAATTGGTCGTTTAGCGACATCCTGTCCGGCGTGGCGGCGTTCCT
>JBEEIB010000582.1:0-8996 GCA_041167675.1 Verrucomicrobiota bacterium | reverse complement strand
TTCTGATGGTGCCACACGAGCAGCTTCGGATCGGTTCATCGATCTCGCCGAGATCAAGCCTGTAACGGGACAGTCGCCGCTACCGGCCGACACGCGCATACGTCCCATTCGTCCTATAGGTCCGATTCGCGAAGACCGCTAAACACCAAACGCCAAATGCTGCCACACGAAGGCGACTGCGGTTTCTGATGGTGCCACACGAGCAGCTTCGGATCGGTTCATCGATCTCGCCGAGATCAAGCCTGTAGCGGGACAGTCACCGTCACGCCGTCACGCCGTTACGCCCCTCAATGCTGTGCCTGCTCACGCGCTCGATTCTCGAAACGCGTATACTCCTTCAAGAAGGTGAGCGCTACATCGCCGGTAGGGCCGTTCCGCTGTTTGGCAATAATCAAATCTGCTTCCCCGGCTTTTTCCTGTTTCGCCTCGTCGTCGGTCTCATAATATTCGGACCGAACGAGCAGCCCCACCACATCTGCATCCTGTTCGATCGAGCCAGATTCCCGAAGATCACTTAGTCGTGGCCGGCCCCCTTCTTTTGCTCGGGTGTCAGGCTGCCGATTAAGCTGCGCGATCACAATGATCGGAATTTTCAGTTCTTTCGCGAGGGATTTGATACCAGCGGATATTTCCGAAATCTCAATCTGCCGGTTATCCTGCGCGCGCCGACTGGTCGAACGCAGCAATTGCAAGTAGTCCACAACCAGAAGCTCTATCTGGTGCGAGGCGGCTAGACGACGAGCTTTCGCTCGCAGTTCTGCAATCGTCAAACCGGGAGTGTCATCGATGAAAAGCTTAGCGGCTGCCAGTCGGGAGGCGGCCGTGGTGAGATTCGGAAAATCTCGCTCCGACAGAAAACCATTACGCACCCGCTGAAGGTTCACTTTAGCCCGAGAGCAGAGTAACCTTTGGACGAGTTGCTGGCTGCTCATCTCCAAGCTGAATACCGCCACCGGTTTACCCACATCGATCGCGACATGCTCGGCGATGTTCATTGCCAGCGCTGTCTTACCCATGCTGGGACGCGCGGCGATTACAACCATTTCGGCGGGATGCAGCCCGCTGGTCATTCGATCGAATTCGGTAAAGCCAGTGGGCAATCCTGTGACCGAACCTCGATTTTCGTAAATTTTTTCAATCTGCTCGATCGCCTCCATCACCAATTCCTTGGTGGGGACGACATCGATTTTTACATGGTCACCGGTAATCTCGAAAATTTGGCGTTCCGCGTCATCCAACAATGGCTCGACATTCTCCTGATCTTCATAACAACGACGAGCCAAGGAGTCGCAGGCCAGGATCAAGCGGCGTAACAAGTACTTCTCCCGGACGATATCGACATAATACCCGGCATTAGCCGCAGTCGGGACGAAGGTATAAAGCTCATTAAGAAACTCCGGACCGCCAACCTCTTCCAGAAAGCCGCGGTCTTTCAGGGTCTGCTTAAGCGTAATGAAATCGATCGGCTTACTCTTGTCGCTGAATTCAATCACCAACTCATAGATGATCTTGTGAGCGGGAGAATAAAAAGCGTCGGGATGCAGCCGAAGGATGCAAAGGTCGCCGACCTCTCTTGGCGAGAGTACGAGCGAGCAGAGAACACCTTTTTCGGCGTCTTCGCTGTAAGGAAGAGATCTCGGAACTTCCTTGCTCGCGGTGTGAAAAACTTGTGAATAACCGCGTTTCTCTTCCGATTGGTATCGCCCTTGGTTGCTCAAGGGGCTCTCAGCAGGTTTGGTCAAACCTTGAGAACCTTTCGCCATTCGGGACTACCCAGTGGATTTTGTCCTGCGTTTGGGCCGCGCCTTCGCGTCGGTTGTTTCTTCTTCCCCTTTGACTGAGCCCGCGGTGTGCACTTTGATGTCCAGCTTCAAAGCAGCGGTCACCGTGGCATGCAATCGAATAGGAACTTCTTGTTCGCCCGATTCTTTGATTGGGCGGTCCAGCTGAATTCGGTGTCGGTCAAGCTCGATATTGGCTTCCGAGCGGAGCTTGTCTTCGATGTCTTTAGCGGTGACAGAACCAAATGCCTTTCCGGTTTCACCCGTTTCCAGCACAAATTCCAACTTGAGCTTGCTAAGCTTTCGCGCCAGCTCTTCCGCTTCGTTCAGTTCATTAGCCTCTCTCTCAGCACGTTTCGCTTTGAGCAGATTCAACCGTTTGAGATTAGAAGCCGTTACTTCGTAAGCCTTACCCGTAGGGATCAAGAAATTGCGAGCGTATCCACGCCGCACACTAACGATGTCGGCTTCTGCGCCCAGGCCAGGTACGTTTTCCTTTAAAATGATTTCACTGACAGCCATGCTGATCTCCTTCCGAAAGACAGGGGGAAATTGGTACGTGAGAATGATTCAGCTGTCAAGCATCCGGGAGGGAATTTCCGGTAGGGTGGTCCGTCCCGGACCGCCCGTCCGTGAGCCACTGCCTTTAACAAGATTGGCGATGGCGCGATCGCAAATCGCAGATGAAGATTTCCGGTTCGATAAACGGCCAATACCGTGATGTGGGAGCCGGCGGTCCCGGACGGACACGCCCTAGCGAAAAAAGAAAGCCGCCTCCCTAACGGGAGGCGGCCAAAAAAACGGAGTGATCACGGTCCGACTCCGCGGCGCACTTCCTCGTGCGCCCTCCCTTGTGGATCAAATTAGCTGAACTCCAATACTTCTTGCGGGATATCAATCGGCTTTTCCTTCTTGCTCAGTGCTCGCCGCAACTTCGCCAAGGCGATATTCTGGAGCTGACGGATTCGTTCTCGCGTAACTCCGAACTTCTTACCCACTTCTTCGAGGGTCTTCGGTTTGCCGCCGTCCAATCCGAACCGTTGGAAAATGATCTTCCGTTCACGGTCATCCAGAACCTCAAGCAACTCACTGACCTCGTCCCGCAAATTTTTGTCTCGGAGCAACTCAAATGGCGTTTGCGCATCTTCGTCCCCGACGATCTCACCAAATTCTGTCGAGTCGTCGTCGCTGATTGGCGCATCCAACGAAGCGGGCCGAATCGAGACCGTCTTCAATTGCGAGACTTTGCCGCTCGAAATACCGATCTCTTCCGCCAACTCGTCGTCGGTCGGTTCACGGCCAAGTTCTTCGCTCATTTGCAAAGAGACCCGGCGCATCTTGGAAATCTTGTCGACCAAGTGAACCGGAAGCCGAATCGTCTTACTCTGATTGGCCAACGCCCGTTTGATCGACTGTTTAATCCACCAAGCAGCGTAGGTACTCAGCTTTCCGCCCTTTGCCGGATCGAATCGCTCGACCGCTTTCATTAAACCGATATTGCCTTCCGATACTAAATCCAACAAAGGCAAACCCAAATTCGCGTAATCATGAGCAATTTTCACGACCAAACGGAGATTGGCCTTAATCATTAGTGCTCGCGCTTCTCGGTCGCCCTTTTTAATGCGCGCGGCCAAATCAATCTCCTCTTGCGGGGTCAACAGCGGGATCTGCCCGATTTCCCGAAGGTAAATTTTAATGCCCGTATCTGAATCTTCACCAGCCATACATGCAGTTTCTAGTTTATCGTCCTAAAAGCCTCTATTCTCCCCACCACAGAGAGAATAAAAATGTTAACCACCTTAAATAACCTGACCTTTGACAGCGACACTCCCCTCACTGTTCAACGAATTTCATGGTCCCTTGCATTTATTCGTTTTTCAATCCTCACAAAGAGCGTTTCTCAATCCCCACAAAGAGTTATTTGCCCGGGAATCCTTTTCAAATAGCGTGCATTCTTCTTTCCGAACGCTCTACCTATCGCCCAGCACTCCCTATAACCTTTACGCTCCTTCAGCGATCCGAGACGCTCAGTGCCGGATAGCAGCCGCGCCCGGGGGATGCGCAGAAGCGAACCAGCATTAAAACCCAGAAAAGGGATAAGGTCAAACGCTTTCTCAGGGGAAAATCCTTACTTTTTGGTCCTTTTTGCCCTAGGGACATATCGTATCCCTAAGGGACATACCGTATCCGCCAGGGCCGCTCCTAGCTTCTTAGCATGCTTTGTCCTTATTCTTTTCCCAATCCTCAAACCGTTGGCGCTCTAGGTGAAAGAAATCGCGAGTTCGCACGTAATTGCCCAAGCCATTCATTCTCCCAACCGAATGGAGGGCTTCGGCGCGAATATAGGGACCACTTGAATCCACAAATTCATCCCTTACAAAAATGTGAACAACCGTTCCCAGAATCACACGGGAACGGCCAACTTCCAGGGTCGTTAACTCTCGGCACTCCAATGCCCCCGGAGCCTCGGCAATCCGGGGAACCCTGACTACAGAGGATGGTACTGTGGTCAAACCAGCCTTCTCCAGCTCGTTAATTCCCGGTGGAAAATCGATCGCGCAAATGTTCATTTGTGCAGCGATATCCTCATTCACCACATTGATCACGAATTCGTGGGTGTGGCGGATATTTTGCGCCGTGTCCTTGCCAACGACTCCAGGCGCCGGCCGATTTCCCACGCCGATGGCGACAATTGCTGGATCCGTTCCGAGATAGTTGTAGGCACTAAAGGGCGCCGCGTTTACCCGGCCTTCGCGGTCCAGGCTGGTGATCAAAGCAATTGGACGAGGAGTAACCAAGCCGATGAGCAGGTTGTAGGTCTCTCGTTGTGATGTTTCGTGAAAGGTCAAATTCCATTCCGGTGCAAACTCGCATGGATCTCCGACGCCGCACGACGCCGCGTTCAGACTGTTTCCGCCCGGAATAACTTACCGCCACCTTTGACTTTCGATGGAATCCGGCAACCGCCCATGCGCGTCAGACGCGGTTATCCACCGTCCTTGGTCGTCCCATAGCGCGATCAGACCCCATCGTGGTAGGACCTGGCGCTCCGCGCCCGCCGACTTGTCCGCCGTAGCTTCCACGGTGCTTCGGGTCGCAATACCATCGCGGCGAAGGCGGAACCCAGCGCATGGATTAACCCCTGGTAAGCCGAGAACCGTTGAAGGGATATGATGGATCCTCGCGGGAGATTCCCGTTGTTACATTCTTTGGCTTAACGGGATGTTGACACGCGCTCGATTCGGCGGTCGCGGGAGCGACCAAGCCCTACCACGCCGAGGTTTTCCACCGTCAGACGCCGCGACCACGTTAAACCACTCTAGTTAACAAGGTCATATTAAGAGGTCACGATCAGGATCGCTGAGGATATTTTATCAGTTGCCGAGCAGGGATTTTTCGGCATTGCTGGCTCGGCCGGCGTTGCGATCAATTCTATGGGCACGCGATAAATCCATCTCTCCCAGAAAACTAGCCAACAACCCAAAAATCCAACCAAACGAAGCAGCAGTTGACAGATTTCAACGTCTAATGCAGTTTAGACGACGATTGTTGCTTAAACAACCGCTGTATAAGATTGCCCAACTCTTTATGACTGTCCGTTCTACACTGTTTTGCGCGCTGCTCACTGCAGCAACTCTAATCTCGGCCAAAGCCGATAACTACAAGATCGATCCCGTTCACTCCGCCGTCCTCTTCAAGGTAGGACATTTCGGAGTGGGGAATATCTATGGTCGCTTCGACACCTTCGCCGGAGATTTTGTCTTTGACGCGAATGACCCGGCTAAAGATTCGGTGAAGCTCGAAATCAATACCGACAGTGTTGACTCCAATGCTCCTGATCGAGACAAGCACCTCAAGAGCCCCGATTTTCTGAATGCCAAGCAATTCCCAACGGCGACCTTTAAGAGCACCGCGGTGAAGAAAGTGGATGACAAAAATTACGAGGTCACCGGCGATTTCACTCTGCGCGGCATTACCAAGCCGGTAACGGTTGCAGTGCAGGTGATCGGCACCGGACCTGGCCCAAAAGGGGAACCCCGACTCGGCACCGAATCTATCGTGACGCTGAAACGGAGTGACTTCGACGTGAAGGCCTTTCTACCAGCAGTCAATGACGAGGTGCAGCTTCGGATCGCGGTAGAAGCTATCAAACAATAGGACCAAAAGGCCGTCGATGGGCTCGCTGATCGGCCAGGGAATCGTCGGAATCGTACTTCCAGCGCTCCTGGCTTTGATTCTCAACGGCCTGGTGCTGAGAGCCGCTCTTGCTGAGAGTCGGAAATGGCCGTTCATCGGGCTCATCATCGCTGGCTGTTTCGCCTTTAGTTATAGTGTCCTGCTTGGCGGTATTGCTTTTCCTCCTCGAGAAGCTACGCACTGGCTCCCGTTTATTGCCGTCGGAGCGGTGTTCTTCGGAACCGTACTGCAGTTCACTAACGGCCTTGGTCGAAGCGTTGTTCGACTGATCGCAGCTTTGGCCACAGCCTGGACGGTTCTCCAATTGCAAATATTTGGCCGCTGGCCACTTCCTATTTCCGTTGAGTGGCTGGTGGCCGTTACGCTTATTCTTTTCGCGACGTCCCGGCTGATCGAGCGCGCAGGAGGCTTGCGCAGTACACCGACCGAGATCCTTCTGGGAATGGCTTTGGCCGCGGGGTTTGGAGGTATTGCTTTGTTCTTCGGCGGCTCGGCCGTCCTTGGCCAGATCTGCAATACCTTTGGCCTGTTTTTGGCCGGCCTCACCGTTCTAACGTTCTTTCTGCCACCAGCTCAGCTCGGCCCGGTTATTCCTCTGATCTATGTGCTGGTATTCGGTAGCTTGTTGCTTAATGGCTCGCTCTTTTCCGATCTACCCTGGGCGACGGCCGGACTGCTCTGGCTCGCTCCATTTGGCGTCTTGATCGGGCCACCAGCGAACTCCCCTGGCGGCAATCGAAATCTCAGACTTTTATTGCGTGGGCTGATTGTTCTTGCCATCGTTGGTCTGGCGTTTGTCGCGCTCTTTTTGATCTCTCCGCCCCACGGCAACGAGTATTGACGATCAAGCCGGATTCAGTAATTCGGGAATCCTCAATTAATGAGGGCCCGCCTAGCCTTCGAAGGCGGCTTGTCCGCCATAGCCTCCGACCATGACTCGCCCGTCACGGCTTCGGCGAAGGCTGATCCCGGCGATCCGCGACGCGCGAAGGCTTCCTCCCGAATAGGCAGCAGCAATGGCCGATAGCTCGTATCTGCTTTCGACTATTTCCTATCTGCTATTCGCGATTAGGGCTGGCAGCGTGTTCTCAGCCGAACCGTTGCAGTATGAACAAGACTATAATCGCTCCGATGATCGACAGGATCAGCCCGGCGGGATGAAACGGTGAACCGTCTGACGGTTTGGAGAAGATCCGAGCAATCAAGCCACCGATGATCGATCCGACAATTCCGAGTAGAATCGTCGCAAGTAGGCCTAAATGGACGTGTACGATCCATTTCGCAATCAGTCCCGCAAGAAACCCGATAATGATGTACCAGATGATGTGTAACATGATTTGAAGTAAGTTTGACAAGGGTTGCCGTAGAATTGCAAAACCTAATCAGGTGAGGGTTGACAGGTCTTATACTTTTTTGTTCCGGAAAAGGCCAGAGGTCTTATCGGTAGCACGGGCATGAACGGCACGTTAGATCAAATGGAACACGATCCTGCCGACACCTAGGATTACGATTGCTCCCACGATTGACATGAAGAGCCCGGCGGGATGGAACGACCGCCCATCCGTAGGTCTGGACCAGAGCCGCGCAATGAGACCGCCGACGATCGATCCGACAATTCCCAGGATCAATATTTCCCACCACTTTACATCAGGAACGCGCATGATCCATTTCGCGATCCATCCCGAGATGAATCCGATAATCAGGTACCAGACGATGTTTAACATAGATCAGTTTGAACCGGTTATGGAGCCCAGGTGACCGTTGGTTCGGCGGGTCCTGGGAGGTGTTCTTCGTCAATATGTTTTCGACGTCTTTGACTGAACGCGTCGCCACTCAACCATGAAGATGTGTTCCTACACAAGCTCGTTAGTTCATCGGCAAGGGAAATTTCGGTTCGTTCGATGAGCAGGAGGCCGGGAGAGCGGGTAATGGTGATTGGTGACAAGTGAGTGCAAGCACGCCGAAGGCGTAACAGAATTTTAGCCCAGAGCCCAACCAAAAAACGCAGCCCCGTACTCTTTAGCCGAGCACGAATGTACAGAGAAACAAGCCCGAGGCTCTTTCCTCGTGCCTTTCCACGTGTGTCTGCAAAAGCCTTTCGAACATTTCTTTTTCCAGCCGTCGCACCAGCGGAAATGCTTCGATTAAATCCATAATCGAGGAGTGATATTCGAGGATTAACGGTTGTGGACTATCTACGAATTCGGAGAGACATCCTTCTTCATCGCGAATTTTCGCCAATCGAGCGGCCCGAGTCTTTAGATCGCCTTCCTTGAGCCGTTCCGCGTACCCTTTGGCCTTTTCACGGAAAAGGGCGACCAGCAGTTTCTCGGGTGCATTCGGCCCATAAAGCTGACGTGCTGCTTGTAGGATTTTGATCGTAGCGGGATTGGCGGCTGCCGGGAAAAACGACGAGGCTTTTGCAGTCAGGCGGTAAACGATCTCCGGGCGTCCGATCGGCTTAGGCCTTCGCCTCGTATCGAGAAAGCCTTGGCGTTCGAGTTCTTCGCAGTGCTGCTTCACGCCCATGTAGCTCAAGTCTAGACGACTGGCCAACTCGCCAATCGCTAAGCCTTGAGTTTTTTTCAGCATGTGAATAATGCGGAGTCGCTGCGACCTGCCAAGTTCACTGAACCGCCGGATTGGTTTTCGCGCTTTTCGCTTTCTAATTTCCTCGGTCATTAACGCGGATAACAGGAGCTGGTCGCTTGGTCGAACGGCAAATTTCCCGCCATTGAAAAAAGTACGTAAAGAATCTCCAAACGAGGCGGCCGAAGCCACTCCATGTTCGCACATTTCCCCTTGACGCGAAAAGCGCGGGACAGTATCTGTTGGGCCGTGCAAGAAGGTATCGCATACATCAGATTTTCAAGTGAAGAGCAGGCCGAAGGCCACTCGATCGAACGTCAGCTCGACAACGTAAAGGCTTACTGTACCCGGGTCGATATAAAGATTTCCGAAACTCTGGTGGACGAGGGGTTATCCGCTTTTCGAGGGACCCACATATCGGAGGGCAAA
>JBEEIB010000581.1:0-17484 GCA_041167675.1 Verrucomicrobiota bacterium | reverse complement strand
TGTACACCCCGTTTCATTCGCTAAAGCTCTATGACGGTCTAACTCAAGCAGAAGGGGCGAATAGTGGTGAGATCAATCCGCCGCTCCAGGACAACAAAATTCGATACTATGGTCAGATTATTGCATTAGTGGTTGCCGACTCGTTCGAGCAGGCCCGTGATGCCGCGGCTCGCGTAAAGGTGGATTACAAAGAGGAGCATCCGGTGGCCAGCTGGGAGGCAGGACTGACGCATGCATTTCCTCCGGCTGCAGTAGACGGACAAAAACCCGCGGTAGCAATTCTCGCCGATGGGGTATCGTCGATCGACGACGTTATTCAAGAAACTGAAGTTGTACTTCAGGCGACTTATACAGAACCGATCTATCACCACAATCCGATGGAGCCGCATGCGACCACCGCGGTGTGGGATGGCGATCGACTAACAACGTATGATGCGACTCAATTTGTACCCGGACAGCAACGAAATGTTGCGGCGATTCTTGGGGTGAATGAAGATAACGTAAGGGTTATCTGTCCGTTCATTGGCGGCGGGTTTGGTAGCAAGCAGGCTGTCTGGACGCATTCGCCTTTAACAGCGGCAGCAGCGCGCGCTCTCAACCGGCCCCTAAAGACGATTCTTACTCGCGAACAAATGTTCACGTTGGCCGGCCATCGTCCCGCCCTCATCCAGCGTATTTCTTTGGCCGCAAACAGAGAGGGTGTTCTCCAGGCGGTTAAACATGATGTGCATTCAACCGTAGGTTTTGCCGGCGTGTACGTCGAGGCCGCCGCCCAACGAACCTCTCGTTTCGTTTACAAGTCGGCGAACATCCAGGTGAGCCAGACATTGGTGCCACTCAACGTGGGTGCACCTACTTCTATGCGAGCACCGGGCGAAAGCCCAGGGATGTTTGCTCTCGAGTGTGCCATGGATGAGCTCGCCGTGATGCTCGGGATGGATCCGATTGAGCTGCGAATGAAAAACTACGCAGAGGTTTATCCAGGAAGAAACGTTCCATATTCATCGAAAACTCTGGCGGAATCTTACCGGCTTGGAGCGGAAAGATTCGGCTGGTCTAGACGAAACCCAAAACCTGGTTCGGTCAAGGATGGTGACTGGCTGGTAGGAATGGGAATGGCAACGGCAGTTTATCCGGGTCACCGCAGCAGATCGTCGGCCAAAGTCAGGCTTCAGGCAGATGGAACGGCTCAAGTGTCCTTGGCGACGGAGGACCTTGGGACCGGGATGTGGACGGTGGTAGCTATCATCGGCGCGCAGAATCTGGGCCTGCCGATAGAAAGAGTTCGTCCGGAAATAGGTGACTCAGCCCTTCCCCCGGCACCGGTTGCTGGCGGTTCGCAGTCCACTGCAAGTGTCGGTCCAGCAATCCAGAAAGCCGCCGAATCGGCAAAAGCGAACCTGATTCAGCTGGCAGTTCGGGACAAGAAGTCGCCTTTCAGTGGAATGAAGGATGTTTCGTACGAAAACGGGCAACTCGTCGGAGGAGGAAAGCGAGCAGACTTTGGTACGGTTTTGAATGCCATTGGCCGCGGATCAGTGGAAGCGACAGAGACTGCCGCGTCTGGCGACGAGCAAGAGAAATATGCATTTTACTCTTTCGGAGCGCAGTTCTGCGAAGTCGCAGTCAATCGATGGACTTTCGAGATAAGGGTCAAGCGAGTGACAACGGTCATGGACATTGGCACGGTGGTAAATCCTAAAACCGCACGGAGCCAGGTGATCGGTGGAATTGTGTTCGGCATTGGAATGGCTCTCTTGGAAGGTTCACACCTGGAGGAAACGACTGCACGTTATGCGAACGCCAATTTTGCTGACTACCTGGTAGCTACTAACGCCGACGTGCCGTACATCGATGTTCATTTTATCGGAAAGCCGGACACGATTTTCAATTCAGTTGGAGCTCGTGGGGCCGGCGAAATTGGTGTAACCGGAATCCCGGCAGCAATTGCTAACGCCGTTTATAACGCGACCGGGCGGCGTGTGCGCGATTTTCCAATCACGCTTGATAAACTTCTCGCCCCGACCGATGACTGGGAAAGAGCTACGGCGGATGACGTCTGAGGTCGAGTGAGTGATCCGGTAGCTGCGACTGTCCGGCTACGCTCCTGGCTTTACCCGCCGAATGTCTCGAACCGGAGCGATTTGCCCGACCCGATCTCAACGCGCCGTCGCCAACTCCATCAAGCGGACGATGATATGGGGCTGCAGTTCTGGGTCGTGCGGTACTATTCGCTTCGGCGATATTTTTTTCGGCCCGGCAGCGTCACGAGCCCATTGGGATCCGACTTCGTCCCAAGAGTAAACCCACGCGCTCGGAAGCTCACCGGACTATGTCGCCGCTACCGCTATTCCATTACTCCATGGGGTACGGCCTTCGGGTAATGACACCATAATCTTTTCGGGTAGGAACAAAACACTCGTTTTGCCAATAGCGAGGCGTGGCCCCCAAATGTTATTCTCGTTCCATTAGTTACAGATCGGTGGGGCAACTAGGGTTACGGGTTATCCGTGCCGATTCGCACATTTGGGGGGGAAGCCGGCTCGAAGGATTCAGGTAAAGGACATGGCGACATGGAACAGTCGGAATCAAACCTATCCTTCGACCGGCACCCTAACCTAAATGAACACCTAGTGATTCTTGCGCCGAGAGAATATATGATAGTAGCTCCTATTGGATCCGACGGTCTTCCGCAAAGAAGGGGAGCCAAGCCCAGAACGCTCCGCGGACCGTTGCATATTCAGTGTAACGGGCACGGTGATCCAAGATACCTGAATCAACTGGTCGATGAAGTTCTAACATGGCCTCACATCGAGTCTGCTCCCTCGGTTGGTGATCGTCAGAAGACAGTTTCTATCCGACTAAAGGAGATAGCGGCCGCAGGCGATCCCTCAGCATTTATTATCGGCAGAGAGTTCGCTCGGGTGCTGCTTAAAGCCCCGACAATATATTTGGCTTTGCCTTTCGAGGCCGCTCATTGGGCAGTGTTCCGCGGCTGGACGGAGCCACACTATCTTCGGTCTTACGGTTTAATGCCGGTAAGCGCATCGGTGTTGTATACGCCAAGAGATGAAGAGGAACTCGAGGTTTGTTATTCTCTGTTCTCCGAGTCTTACCGTTTTGCTTGCAAGTTTGCTGATCACGCCTGGAACAATTGGGGATCTCCGAATCAAGGCCGCGACATGGATTGGTCGGCCAGGTCTTCGTGGGAAGGAACCGCAGCGGTTCGCCTACCCTCGAGCTTTGAGCCGAAAGAGAATAACCCGTTCGAGTAGGAATAAACCGCTCGTTCCGCCAATAGCGAAACATGCCGCTTCAATGTTAACTTCAGCGCCGTAGATAAATTCCTTTTTATCTCACTGAACGTCAGGAGAATTATGAAACTACGGATACTGGTTTTTACCGCGGTCAGCTTTGGTCTGACCTGCGCCGCTCTCGCCACCAACTATAGTGATTTGGTGACACAAGGATACCGTTGGATCACCGTTGATGGACCATTCGCTTGTGACTCTGAACAGGATGTCCAGCGAATCACCGCTCACCGTACCGACGCGGTAGAACTGCAGATGATCGAGAATCTGCAGGCTCACTACCTCATTCCGGGAACTCTAGTCCAGGTGGTCCAGGATGACGCTGCCACGGGTATGTCGCAGATTCGTTTGGGAGGGATTACCAGAGACCTATGGACGTACACAAAATTTCTCAGCAAACGTCCGATTGAGGATCCTTATGGCGTTATCGAAAATCCGGAAAACTCTGGTCTAATTCCGACAGAAACCACCGGAGTGAGCCAGATGTCGGGACAGCCGGAGGCAATGCCGACATCCAGCGCAAGCCCGACACCGTCGACCAGTCCCACCCTTCCGATCAAGGCGAAAAAGGCCATGAGAGCAACGAATCAACACCAATGAGAACGAAGACGCTTTCAGACTATCCTCTTTTGATCGGCGAGATCCTCCGCCGTTCAGAGCTACGCCGTCTCCGCAAGGAGCGGCGGAAGAGTTTTTGGCGAGTTGACCGGTCACGAGCCGAGAACATCCAGTGAACCCTTTCACTGCCGCGCAAAGGAGGTCGAAACGGTGTCCCCGACGAGGTGAGTCATGAGGAAGAGTTGTTGTTCGATGTCAATTGTACTGGGAGCCGTGTTTGGCTACTTCCTATTGACCTCTTTCGCGTTGAGCGAGCCGCTATCATACGCTATCGCTTATGACCCGACTATCAAAGGAAAAGGGAAAGATGGTGAATGTTTGGACTACGCCATCGCGGTTTCCTCAAAACTAGCCGCCAGCGGAATTCACGGCCAGCTTATCTTCTACCGATGGCACATCCGAAATACGCCCATCACCGGCAGCCATGTCTTTGTCAGGTATCGTTTACCTGACGATAGCGAATGGATCGTAGACAACGAGATCCCATATCCTCGAAAGGTGCCCAAAGAGGCAAGTCCGATGCAGCTGGTCTTTCTCTTAAGCGGCGACCCATCTGCCCCGGTCGATGTCGAGCTTCAGGATGGCCTCAATCATCTCAGCTACTTTTGAGTGGCGTACGATTGCGATCTGGTAGCCGCGGAACATGCGTACCACCAGGAAAGAATGACCCATTAGGCTAGGGACGAAACACTCTTTCTGCCATTAGCGACAAAGAGAGCCCAGTGCTAATTTCGTCGGAGTAAATAGAAGCCAAAGAAACGGGAATGAGGAAGGAAGCACAATTCGTTTGCCATTGTGTTTCCACGGCCGCATTGGAGGTAACAAGCACTACCAGGAAAGATATTTATGGCCAGGAAAACGGTTGCACAATTGCTAATCGAGACGCTGGTTTTAGCCGGCGTAAAACAGATTTTTGGTGTTGCGGGAGACTCTCTCAATGGGATCACCGACACCATTCGTACGCGCAAAGACATCACTTGGATTCCAATGCGACATGAAGAGGTCGGTGCCTTCGCGGCTGGTGCCGAAGCGCATCTTACCGGATCTTTAGCAGTATGCGCCGGGAGTTGCGGTCCAGGTAATCTGCACCTGATCAACGGTTTGTATGACTGTCATCGAAGCCGTGTGCCGGTCCTGGCCATTGCCGCCCATATTCCTAGCAATGAGATCGGCAGCAATTATTTTCAGGAAACACATCCAGAAAGATTATTTCTCGATTGTAGTCACTATTGCGAGCTGGTCTCGCAGGCCGCACAAATGCCACGCACACTCGAGATTGCGATGCAGACCGCCATCTCGCGTCAAGGAGTAGCGGTGGTAGTCTTGCCCGGCGATATCGCGCTTAAGGAAGCAACGACGCATGAGCCGCGTCTAAAATTTAAACCCACTCGTCCACTGCTTCGCCCTTCAGACAGCGATCTGTCCGGTCTCGTGAATACGCTCGATTCGGCCGAGAAGGTCACCATCTTAGCCGGAGCTGGATGCGCCGGCGCACATGGTGAGCTAATCGAGGTAGCCGATCAGCTCAAGGCTCCGATCGTCCACGCGATGCGGGGGAAGGAATACATTGAGTACGACAATCCATTCGATGTCGGCATGACTGGCCTTCTCGGATTTTCGTCCGGCTATTACGCGATGATGAATTGCAATACGCTCCTGATGCTCGGCACGGATTTCCCCTATCAACAATTCTTTCCCGAGCATGCGACGATCATCCAGATCGATAATCGACCGGAGCAGATTGGCCGCCGCACCAAGGTCGATATCGGATTAGTCGGCGATGTGAAGGCAACGCTGCAGGCACTTACGCCGCAACTGACGCCCAAGCAAAATAGAAATCACCTCGACCAATGTCTCGAGCACTATCAGAAGGCGCGCAAAGGGCTGGATGATCTGGCCACCGGTGTCCCCGGAAAGAAGCCAATTCATCCACAATACGTTGCCAAAGTCGTTGATCAGCTGGCCGCAGAGGACACCGTTTTTACTTGTGACGTCGGCACTCCGACCATCTGGGCGGCGCGATATCTGACAATGAACGGTAAGCGCCGGCTTTTGGGATCATTCAGCCATGGATCGATGGCGAACGCACTACCCCAAGCGATCGGTGCCCAAGCAGCGTTTCCGGGCCGTCAAGTAATTACGTTTTCCGGGGATGGCGGGTTAGCGATGTTGATGGGGGATTTGCTCTCTTTGAAACAACTAAATCTTCCGGTCAAACTCGTTGTTTTTAACAATAGCTCGCTGGCGTTTGTTGAACTTGAAATGAAGGCGGCCGGCATTCTGGACTACGCTACGGAACTGCAGAACCCAAACTTCGCCGATATTGCCCGAGCCGCTGGCCTGTTTGGTGTGCGAGTGGAGGATCCCGGAGAACTTCAAGAGTCGGTGAAAAGAGCTCTTGAATACGACGGACCAGCCTTAATTGACGTCGTTACTGCCCGTGAGGAGCTGGCAATGCCTCCTACGATTGAATTGAAGCAGGCAGTAGGCTTTAGCCTCTACATGGCCAAGGCCGTGTTGAGCGGTCGGGGCGATGAGATCATCGATTTGGCGAAGACCAATTTGTTTCGATAGGAGCTCATAGCTGAGCCGCTTGTCGACGAACTTGCGATCGCGGGCCTTTGCGACCTGAGACCGGCCGAACGACACATATCCCTTCACCTTATGTTGATGCGCGGGCCCGGGTTGACGCGCATGCGCGGGCGCGGAAGCGCTACCGCTTCCATCCAGGGATCGCCAACAAACTTCTCCGCGATTGATCTAATCTCGGCTTAAGACATACACTAGCCGAGATGCGCTTTTTTGCAGTGTCGCTCAATCGACCGGAACTCAGGTTTACCGAGCTCCTCATCCCCTGGATCGTAGTGATCGGTCTACTAGGCTTCCTGGCGGCCTGGCTGGTAGTCGCGACCATGGAGCGCACCGGCCTATCGCGGTATGTCTGGCACCTTCCGCTTTTTTTTCTGGCACTGGTCGTTCTATTCAGCTCTGTGTTCGGATTAGCGTTCCTACCGTGAAGGCAAGGCTGCTCCATTACCTAATCACACTGGTGGTAGTTGCTTTGGCAGCCTGGGCCGCTGTCTCTCTTTACCAGCAGTATATCCAAAATCCGTGGACGCGGGATTGCCAGGTGCGCGCGAATGTCGTAGGCATCGCCCCTCGGGTTTCCGGACCGATCATCCAGGTAGCGGTCCATGACAACCAGGAGGTGCAGAAAGGGGATCTGCTCTTTGAGATCGATCCCACCGATTTTCAGGCCCAGGTCGACGTCGCCGATGGCCAGGTCCAGAATGACGAAGCGACCTTAAAACAACAGCAGCAAAATCTTGATCGGCAAACCAATCTTTATAAGAACCACGTGACCGCCCAGCAGGATTTTCAAAACGCCCAGGATAGCTTCGCAGCCGCTCAGGCCCAGCTTATCTCGGCGAAAGCGAATCTCGAACTTGCCAAGCTAAACCTCGCCTACACCAAGGTTTTCGCTCCGGTGGACGGGTACGTCACCAACATGAACACCAGCGAGGGAACTTATGTGACCGCCGGCAAGCAGCTGATGGCCTTGGTCGATACGGGTTCATTTTGGATCGCGGCCTATTTCAAAGAAACCCAATTGCCCCACATCAGTCTTGGACAGAAGGTCAACCTCACGATCATGGGCTACAATAACCAACCGTTCCAGGGTGTTGTCCGGAGCATTGGCTGGGGCATCTATGTTCAGGATGGCTCGGGCAGCGATACGACGGGCCTGTTGCCATCGATTAATCAGACCGTGGATTGGGTTCGCCTCCCGCAGCGTTTCCCGGTCCGCATCCAGGTTTTGGGAAAACCACCGGTGCCATTGCGGATTGGCCAAACCGTTTCGGCCGCCATGACGCGCGAAGTCGGGCCTACTGAAGTACCCAAAAAGAACGCCGCCGCGCAACCGTGAATATGGGTGCTCAGACCGAAGCCGCATCCTTTCCCGCGAAGTGGCATTGGCCGCTTCAGGATTTTTTTGATGACTTGAGAGCACGGTACGGGATCAAACTTGGTCTGGCAGCAGTGCTCGCACTGTTTTCGACACAGATATTGCGTCTGGAGCATGCCAGTTGGGCAATCCTCACCGTGCTGGTGATGATGAGCTCACAGTACGTCGGTTCGATCGCCGTGAAAGCCATCATGCGGGTATTGGGTACAATCGGTGGAGCGGTCGTGGGCGTCTGGTTGGTAGGAAACTATGCTTCGACACCAGCAATCTTCCTCACTGTCCTTTTCTTGGTGGTTGCCATTGCCACGTATAAGTTCGGGCAATTCCCAGCCAGTCAGGTCCCCTATGCTTATTTCCTGGTCGGTCTCACCACGATCGCAGTCGTAACTTATGGAGTTGCAGATCCTGCTCAGGTCTGGCAGATCGGCCTCAATCGGACGTTGGAGATTTTGGTTGGGGCTGGGAGCTCGCTATTGGTAACGACCTTGGTGTGGCCTCGCTACGCACGAGAAGAGTTTGTTGCAGCGGGGCGTGATGCTCTCAAAACGGTGAGTGAACTCTTCGCGATGCAGACTGACATTCGCCGAACCAACTCTCGGGCCGAGGTCGAACAAATTCATCAAGCTTTCGGTAAGCAATTATCCGTTCTAAGGAATCTACTGCAGGCAGGATCCCGGGAGAGCACCGTCTTTTCCGCTCGCCTTTCACATTACAATTCTTTCTTAGTGTCTTTGATCAACCTGTTTCATGCCGCACTCCATGTGGACCAGTGGCGGCAAGGAGAGACTTTCGTTCTAGACCACCTGCGGCGTGAGCATGAATTGCTGGAAGCGACGATTTCTGAGGAGCTCGGGATCCTGACGGCACCTCAATTTCCAGGCGAAAAGCTGCGCTCAAGTAGTCTGAATGAAGCGCTTGCAGCCTTTGAGAAAAGGGTGAATGAGATTCGGGATCAGGGTGTTCTCGTCGCTGCGCCAACCGAGATAGCGATGAAGTTTGCTGGGCATTTCGGGGCTCTGCGCTCTTTTGTTGACAACCTGAACAATATTCGGAGTACGACGGAGGGTCTGCCGCGCTTCGGGCAGCCGCCGCCCGAAGCCAAGCCTCACTGGGACTTTCTCCCGACAATCGACTGGTTTTGGGTGAAGGTCGGAGTAAAGGGTGGTTTGGCTGCGGTGGTTTCGGTCCTTCTTCTCAATTGGATCAATCCTCCTGGGCCAGCTTCAATTCCGCTCATGGCCTGGACTCTCAGTATCTTAGGACGACCATTCCTGCGTGCCGGCGGGTCCGGGGATCTACGGGCTTTTCAAAACGCGTTCCTTGCGGCTATCGGTCTTGCCATCTGCGCGGCACTCCTTTTGTTGACTACGCCATTTCTTGCGAACTACGCGGTCATGAATCTGGTGTTGTTCTTCATTTTTTTTGGATTTGGTTTCCTCACCGCCCGAATCCCCGGCGTTAACTTTTGGATGCAAGTCGCGTTGATAACTATGAGCGCCTTTGTCGGGCTCAATCCGCAACAACCGGTACCGTCGCAGACGATCATCGACACCTTTCTTGGCATAATCATCGGCATGGGGATTGCGACCGTAGTCGGAAGACTCATCTGGCCGGTCTTGCCACAAAGGGTGCTGCGAGATAATTTGCTCGCCCTTTTCTCGCAGACCAAAGCGTTGTTGAGCGGAGATCCCCATCGAGAGAAAATTCAAACGCAGTTGGCGATTCTGCCGGTAGAGGCCCTCCAAGCCACTCAGCAGATTGGGATACCGGGATGTTCCGAACAGGAAAAGGCCAAGATGGCCACTTTCGTTCGAGCCCTGCAAGCACTCGTAACTCGAATTACCGAGCTCGTTCCGCATCGAAATATTTTGCCAGAAATCACGGGACCGATCCTGCAACCGCAGTTTGAGCGGTTAGAGGTTGAGTTTAAGCAGATGCTGGACGCTTTTACCGAGTGCTTTCGCCAAGGCGATTGCCAGCGTCAGCTGCCGTCCGTCCAGGGCGCTTTGGCCGAAATGGATCAGGCAGTTAAACAGATCCGCGACAGCCGAATCTTGTCCAATCAGAAGTTGGAAATTCCTTTGCAGATGCTGGATCTGGCAAATCGTTACCATGGAACCGCGGAGGCTCTAGAGGAATGCAGCCGAGTGCTTCGAACTTTGGAAATTCAGCGATACTGGGGAGACTATGCATTGTAGTCAACGCTTCGTCGCTGTGCCCAAGAAGGTAGGGCGCGATCCGGCAGCCGCCCATACGCGTCAACTAAGGAGGCGACACGGGGAAAGGGCGAGTGGACGAAGGGCTCTGTCGGCGTGATCTGCCCACTACGGTAGCAGGGCGAAAACCTCGGCGCGCTTAGTAGGTACGCCTTTTCGTTATGCTTCCCGATGCGCCGGGTTTGAGCCATTCGTTACCCGCTGATAATTGCTATTTTGGAATACGATTCGATTGGGGTAATGCACAAACATGGCTATTGGCGTACAATACCAGTAGGAGGGGTCTCAGAAACGTGGCCTCTTGCTCGGGTCGGCGGACAGGTCGGCGGTCACGGAGCGACACGCCCTCGCCGCGGGAATCACCGGATCGCCAACCAAGACCAATTTGGGTGCGGCTACGCCGCGCTGTGGCTATTCCATTCTGTTAATCGTCGGATCTTCGAACAAAGCATCAACCGCACGCGCGAACGCAGTTTCGGGTGGACCCTTCGGGCTGACCAGTCTAGCTGCGCTGATGGCTGCTTGACTTCCGTGGCTCATGGCTACGCCCATTCCAGCCCAGGCCAGCATCTGCACATCATTCTCGCCATCGCCAAAGGCCAAGACCTGTTCCGCCGGTACGCCGTATTCCACGGCAACTTTCGCTAAAGCGCTCGCCTTATTAATTCCGCGCGGCATAAATTCAAGGTTTTCCCGTTCAGTCGAAAGAATGTCGACCTTTTCGCCGTAATGCGCGGACATCTCCGGCCGAGTCTTGGTAAGGATTTCCGGGTCTCCGTACCAGACAAGCTTGAGCGCGCGACGACCATCGAGCTGCTCCAGATTGGCAATTACCTCGGCTCTCTCGCCGACCCGCGTCTCATAGAGTTCAAGCCACTTATTATTTCTCTCCGCTACATACAAGTGATCGAGATGATAATAGATAATCTGAATATCGCGACTCTCAGCTTCGCTGATAATCTGGCGGGTCACACTCTGCGGTAGAAAATGCGCCTCGATCACATTGCCGCTTTCACCGTCTCGGATCAGGCCACCCTGACAGGCAATAATCGGTCCGGTCAGCTGAAGCTGTCGCTGGAAGCGAACGCTATTCTGGTGGCGGCGGCCAGACGCGATGATGACCGTTACTCCATTTTCCCGTAGCCGGCGAACGGCAGCGGCATTCTGATCGCTGATCATCTTATCCGGCCCAAGCAGCGTGCCATCGAGGTCGATTGCGGCTAACCGAAATGGAAACGTGGTTGCCTTTCGGTTGTCCGGTTGGTTGCTATCCATACGAAGAAAGTCTCGGACTACCGTAGGTTTTCGAGGCAGAAGGTCAATGGCTCTCGTGTAGCTCGTTCGAGTAGGAAATAAGACGTTCTTTTCGCCGATGGAAACGTTTAGCCTCTCACATTAACATTGCGTTGCAGCACGGTAGCCTTCCCCACCGCACCTGTGTTATTCTGCCAAATGCTGAGACAATGGCCGTTGGTGGAATGACGGCATGAAAGAGCGCTTTTCCTTATCTGCTAGCCAACAATTCAATCAAAGAAAGTCCACTATGCCACTTTCGAGGAAAATTAAGGTTCCCGCCGGACTGCGTGGGATGGATCTGCTGGATACGCCAATCTGGAATAAAGGAACGGCGTTCGATGATGATGAGCGGGTGATTTTTGGTCTACACGGGCTCTTACCACCGCGTGTCGAATCCCTCGAGGAACAGTCAGAGCGGGCCTATGAAGCGTTCAAACCAAAGAATACCGATCTCGAGCGTCACATCTATTTGCGGCAGCTACAGGATACGAATGAAACCCTCTTTTACCGGTTAATGCTAAACCATATTGAGGAAATGATGCCGATTGTTTACACCCCAACCGTCGGCCTCGCCTGCCAGCAGTTCAGTCATATCTATCGCCGGCCCCGTGGACTTATCGTTTCGTACCCTTTGCGCGGCTCAATCGTTGAAATCTTGCGTAATCGTCCTAATCCGGAAGTCGACGTCATCGTGGTCACCGATGGCGAACGCATACTCGGCCTGGGCGATCAAGGAGTGGGTGGTCTCGGTATTCCAATTGGCAAACTCTCCCTTTACTCGTTGATTGGAGGGATTCATCCGTCGCGAACACTCCCGATTATTCTGGATGTCGGTACGAACAATCAGCCTAAATTGAACGATCCCGAGTACCTCGGTTGGCGCCACGAAAGAGTAAGTGGCCAGGAGTATTTTGATTTTGTCGATTGCTTCGTTCAGGCGGTTAAAAAGGAGCTACCCCAGACTTGCCTGCAATGGGAGGACTTTGCGACCCGACATGCTCATCCCTTACTGGTGCGGTATCAGAACGAGCTTTTGACTTTTAATGACGACATCCAGGGAACTGCCGCGGTCGTTCTCGGAGCTATCGTCGGTGCTTCAAAAGTCGCGGGAAAAAGCATTAAAGAACATCAAATCGTTTTTGTTGGTGCCGGTTCCGCCGCCATCGGCGTCGCGGATTATCTCCGGGCCGCCATGGTTGAAGAAGGCCTTTCTGAAAAAGAGGCGTGCAGCCGCTTTTGGGTCATCGACAAAGATGGATTGCTGGATAGCGAGCGACGAGACCTCACGGATGAGCAGAAAGTCTACACCCGATCACCAGAATAAATCTCAGATTGGCCGCGCAATCAAAAGCGCCAAATTGGTTTGCCCGAAGTAATCGTCCAAATCGACGCCACCGTACTAATAGGTCTCTCGACGGTAAAAGGAGTTTTCAGCGAACCAATTGTTCGCGCAATGGCCAAAAAAACCGACCGGCCGATCATCTTCCCTCTATCGAATCCAACCAGCCATTCCGAAGCCGAGCCTGCAGACCTCATCGCCTGGACGGAAGGTCGAGCTCTGGTTGCTACCGGATCACCTTTTCCGCCGGTTACATATAATGGCAAAACCATTGAGATCGCTCAATGCAACAACGTGTTCATTTTTCCGGCGGTTGGCCTCGGAGTGGTTGGTTCTGGCGCGCGCAGAGTCACCGACAAAATGCTGCTCGCCGCGGCCAAAACCCTTGGGAATCATTCACCGGCACTGCAAGATCCTACCGGCTCTCTCTTGCCGAGAGTGAAAACTATCCGAGACGTTGCTCTTGACATTGCTTGCGGCGTGGGAGCAAAAGCCCAAGAAGAAGGGTTGGCTCCCGCGTCCGAGCCTGATGCGCTCCGCAAAAAGCTGGCAGAAAGTCAGTGGTTTCCGGAATACGTCCCGTACGAAAAATAAGACCGTTCGCCAGACGATTCGCGCAACCTGTCCGCCGTAGCTTTAGCGGCAAGCTAAGAACCTCGGCACAGAATTTTCCATTCCTACTGGGGCAGCTCGCGGCACCGGTATCGTCGTTCGATTATCGATCAATTCTTGAGCTCTTCCGGGTCACGTTTGCTGCAAAAAGCTTCTTTGCATCTTTTGAAAGAAAGCCGGTTCTACCGATGTAGATCTGGTTTTCGCTGCTGACGTCGTTGGTATTTTGGAACGCTCAACAATGGTGATGGAAAAGGGTGATTATCATGGTTCCTGTGCTCAACATCTGGATTGAAAGTTATTTCAGCGCTTTCAGTGTCCAGGGCAAAAAGAAACTCGGCAGATGCGTTTTCCATCAATTGGACCTCGTACGAGTGCTCACCATCTTCTTCGGTAAATTCAACCTGGAATTTACCTTTCCAGATTTTTCCAGTTCGCTCAGTAATCTCTAGCATCCAAAGGTCCGCAATACCCGCTGGGGACGAGTAAGTACCGTTGGCCCGCAGATCCGGTAATGGTTCCGGGGTTGCGTTCTCGATTAAGGCGGCCGTGAGCCAATCCTCGAAGTCAGTTTTTTCCAGGTGTTCCAGGATTTCCGGAATGATCATTGATCGCGGGAAAATTAGAAACATTGCTTCTCCTTCGCCCAAGCCCTCTTGAGCATTAATTTGATTACGTCTGGCCCAACCTGCATTAGCAAAATCTTTCGCACAATCCCGCTAGTCAGGACGAATTCAACCAGCTCTAGCGACGACCATTCTATCATTGCACACGTTGCCTCTCTACGGATCAAAAGAGCGTTTCTTAGCTGCTCGCAAGAGGGATATAAATATGATCCGACAGATTAGAGAAAGAATCGGCTAACTGCTTCTTTCGGGTTAACCAGCAACACTCCTACGCAGTATTGCCGCGCCTCGAAAGACCGCTATCGTAACTCCGGCCAGCGGTAGAGGGGTCTTTTGCTAGGGCTGGTGGAGGAAGCTAAGTGCAAATTTTATGGGTGTACTCCTTCCCGTATGCAGATCGCGGGAAAGTTAGACCCGATAGACACGGTTATCGGAGAGGTTTCTCACATAATTTAAGTGGATTGAACTGCAACTCGCTAACCGCTGGCATCTACTAACGCTACCAGAATTGAGAGAGCCATTTATATGGTAAAACTAATTATCGACGGTGGCAGCTATGAGGCAGAAGCAGGTGAACATCTGATCGATGTAATCAATCGAATTGAAAAAGAGCTGCCCCAGGTCTGCTACCATCCACAGTTAGGCCCCATCCAAACCTGCGATACCTGCTTAGTGGAAGTGAACGGCCAACTGGCTCGCGCTTGCGGGACCACTGTCTCTGCCGGGATGCGAATTGTCACCGGTTCGGCGAAGGCAGAATCGGCTCGACGCGAAGCGTTCGATCGCATCCTTGGGAACCACCTTCTCTACTGTACCGTTTGCGACAACAACAACGGCAACTGCACGGTTCATAACACAACGAAGTTGCTGAAGGTTGAGCACCAACAAATACCTTATCGACCTAAGCCCTACGAAGTCGACAATACCAACCCATTCTATCGGTACGACCCCGACCAGTGTATTCTGTGTGGCCGCTGCGTACAGGCCTGCCAGACCTTGCAGGTAAATGAAACACTCTCGATACGTTGGGAAGACGATCATCCGCGCGTTTTATGGGACGGCGGTAAAACCATCGGCGAATCCAGCTGCGTGTCCTGCGGTCATTGTATCACGGTGTGCCCCTGCAACGCTCTGATGGAGAAATCGATGGTTGGTGAAGCAGGGTATATGACCGCCATTCCGCCCAATGCCTTAAGCGGGATGATCGATATGGTCAAGGGCATCGAACCAGAGCTTGGCTACGGATCTATTTTGAAGGTTTCGGAAGTGGAAGCCGCCATGCGAAAAGATCGCATCCGGCGGACCAAGACGGTTTGCACCTATTGCGGCGTTGGTTGTAGCTACGAAATTTGGACGAAAGATCGCCATATTCTAAAGATTGAGCCTTCGGAAGGCCCCGCCAACGGTGTTTCGACCTGTGTAAAAGGCAAGTTCGGATGGGATTTTGTCAACAACCAGGACCGCCTAACCAGCCCACTCATCCGAGAAGGAGAGACGTTCCGCGAAGCGACTTGGGATGAGGCTCTTGGTTTGGTCGCGACCAAGCTCTCAGGGATTAAACAGGAACATGGATCAGATGCCATTGCATTGATTGCCTCGTCGAAAGGCACGAACGAAGAGGCATATCTCATGCAAAAGTTAGCGCGCGCGGTCGTTGGGACAAATAACATCGACAACTGTTCTCGATATTGCCAATCACCGGCTACGAAAGGTTTGTTCAGAACCGTCGGTCACGGAGGAGACACGGGCTCCTTCAAAGATCTGGAGCGTGCCGGGTTGGTGGTGATTATAGGATCGAATACCGCAGAGAGCCACCCGGTCTTAGCCACGCGGATCAAGCGAGCTCATAAATTGCACGGCCAAAAAATGATCGTCTCCGATCTGCGACGGAACGAAATGGCTGAACGGGCGGACATCCTTCTGAAACCTCAGCCGGGTACTGATTTGGTATGGCTAGGCGCAGTGAGTCGCTACATCCTGGATAACGGCCTGGCGAAAATGGATTTCGTCGATCAGTGGGTGAATGGATTTGCCGAGTATAAGCAGAGTCTCGAGCCATTCACCATGGAGTATGCGGAGCAAGTTTGTGGCATTCCGATTAAAACGCTCCAGACGGTCGCGGAGATGATCGTGAAGGCAGATGGTGTCTGCATTTGTTGGGCGATGGGCATAACCCAGCACACCAATGCGTCGGATTCTTCCACCGCAATTTCAAATTTGCTACTGCTCACCGGTAACTACATGCGCCCGGGAGCAGGTTCTTATCCTTTACGTGGGCACAACAATGTTCAGGGTGCGGCCGACATGGGCGCGATGCCAGATGAATTTCCGGGCTATCAGCCAATCGATGATCCAGATGTGCGAGCTCGTTTTGAGCAGGGATGGGGTATTACCTTGCCGTCGACGAAGGGACTCGATAACCATGAAATGGTAGAAGCCATGCTCGAAGGTAAGCTGAAGGCCATGTATTTGTACGGCGAAGAGATGAGTCTTGTGGATTCGAATGCTAACCTGGTCGAAGAGGCCTTCTCGAAGCTGGAATTCTTTGTCGTGCAGGACATTTTCTTTAGTCAAACCTGCCGCTTCGCCGACGTTGTTCTTCCGGCGGCACCGAGCCTGGAGAAAGAAGGCACGTTTACGAATACAGAACGGCGCATTCAGCGGCTCTACCAAGTATTTGAGCCGTTAAAGGGTACGAAACCTGACTGGCAAATCATTCAAGAAATCGCCAACCGACTGGGCGCGGGTTGGAGCTACGATCATCCATCCGAAATCATGCAGGAGCTAGCTTCGCTCACGCCGCTATTTGCCGGGGTGACGTATGAACGGCTCGAAGGCTGGAAATCACTGCAATGGCCAGTTCATCCGGATGGAACAGATGAACCGCTACTCTTTACTGAGCGCTTCAATTTCCCGGATGGAAAAGCCCGGTTTTTTCCGGTGGCATGGAGTGAACCAGCCGAACCAGTGGATGCAGAATTTGATCTGCATTTGAACAATGGCCGGCTGCTCGAACACTTCCACGAAGGGAATATGACTTATCGAGTGGAAGGGATTAAAGAAAAGACTCCCGATACCTGGGTAGAGATCTCGCCACAACTCGCGGCCGAGCGACGGATCGAGAGTGGACGCTGGGTAGAACTTACCTCTCGGCATGGTCGGGTTCGCGTCCGCGCGCTGGTGACGGATCGAGTGCAGGGGCATGAACTTTATATGCCAATGAATTCGACTGAAAGTCCGGTCAATCGGCTTACGGGTAGCCACACGGATCCAGTAACCCACACTCCGGCCTTTAAAGATATTTCGGTCAAGATGCGAGTCCTGGCGGAGATGGGTCAATCTCCGTTGCCCAAAACCAATCATCGCCTTGGTCATCCTACTCCGCAGCGCGGCGTGGAAGTAGAACGGAAGTGGAAACGAGCAGACTACTGGATGCCGGGAACGCAGCGGCCCCCGACGAACACAGATAACGTCAGCCTACCAACAGGAGAAAATCATG
>JBEEIB010000580.1:0-17727 GCA_041167675.1 Verrucomicrobiota bacterium | reverse complement strand
AGGGATCCGGCGGTTGAACATCATAATGCCCGTAAATGAGAACTGTTTTCCTGCCTGGCTTGTGATTATTTCGAGCCAAAACGACCGGATTGCCGCCGGTGGGAAGTTTCTCGGCATCGAGGCCCGACTTTTTGAAGCGCCGTAGGAGCCAATCCGCACACGATTCAACGTGGGGCTTAAACTGCGTATCGGCCGATACGGATGGAAACCGAAGAAACTCGATCAGACCATTTATATCGTATGCTTCCATTGTTCTTTTTGTTTGCTGCTGTCACCTAACTTCATGGGCGTTAGTTTCTCGGAAGCGTCGCAAAACTTCCTCGCTCCTGGTCGACTGTCTGCGCCGAGGTCTTGCTGATTCTTGCGGCGATGGTCGTCTTCGTAGAGATCCAGGCGGACAGATCTGTCCGGGGACACCACACTTTGGACACAGTCGCCAACGCCGACGGTTCTTTATTCTTCTAAACGCTAAATTAGAAACGTTGGAGAAAAAAAAAGCTTGCCAAGCCAAATGTCACTAGTCCCGCAAAGAAAACAAACGCCAGGGCTATCTCGGTCAACCCTGCTTTCATTCTCTCGATCGGGAGCGAATCGGGCCAGTCAAAATTCATCTTTTCCGAGGCCGGTACATCAACTAGTGGTTTCCGCGACGATCCCTTCGAAGTGGACAATTGCTTTTGAAATTCTAAGTAGTACGAGACGCTATGCATAGGCTCCATTTTGTTGCTTCCTCCCAGTTAGTCCTCCAGACAATCACCTGCCTAGGTTCGATTCTGGAATAGACGCCAAGATTTTGGAAACGGGCCATTTATTGTGCCAGTTGTCGTATTTGTTATCCCAGTTGCCGACGACGCTTGGAAAGACGTCATCCGCAACGGCGGCTCGCTGATCGAGCATTGTCAGGATGAGATCTGCCGCGCGGTAACGTGATTGGCCGTATGACGAGCTGAAGAGTTCCTGAAGCGCCGCGCTCGATGCTGCCACTGCTTAATCAGATTAAGCCGCCAGCGTGAGAAGTTGGTGCGCGACGATGTAGCCGGAACCGCCGTTCACCCCCCACCGGGCCAGGTGCCGGCTCCGACAAGAAAGACGTTGGGCACAGTGGTTTGGTGGCTCGGTTGACCCGGCAACGGTCTAAAAAGGTAGCTCTGTGCCAGTTCCATTGATCCGGCGTACGGGTTCACCAGGTCCGCTGTTGGGGTTGTAACGGGCGAGATCCTCGGGTGAAATTACGTGTCGGCCGAGGATGGCACCGGGCACGTTGGGCAGGTAACGTCCCAGCAGGTTGACGATGCGGTCGGCAAAGCGGTTCTTCAGGTCCTCGTTCCACGTTCCATCGCCGACATCGATTTCACTAGCTGCGTCTCCGCGGGGACGGCGGGGGAGCTGCAACACCTGCACGCGCATGATTGCCGCACCGCGGGGCGCGCGCGACGGATCGAGTTGGGTTGGTACGTCTACTGACAGGGTGGGCTCTGACGGCAAGTCGCCGTTCTTCGCGTGCGCGATTGCCAGAGCGCAGGCTTCCATACTGCGCAGGAGGTGCGGCTGACCAGCAAGCAATCGATCATCCGGCCAATCCGGCGGGTTGGATAACGCAAGTTGAATCTGTACGCAACCGAGTCCATACCGATAGCGTTTCGCTTGTTGGATCAGCGGACGGGGAACGTCGGCATCTGCCAGGAGTCTGAGATAAAGCAGGTCGGCGCACCAGAACACGGTTTCCCGCCCTGGCCAGCAGAGCCGCCGCGACCAGAGCATGGTGCCCGCTTCCAACTGTGATGATATCGTAAGCTTCCATTGTTCTTTTTATTTGTTGCTGTCACCTAACTTTATGGGCGTTAGTTCTCGCAGCGTCGCAAACCTTCCTCGCTCCTGGTCGACCGTCTGCGCCAAGGTCTTCCTGAATAGTTTCTGATTCTTGCGGCAATGCTGGTCTGCGCTGAGATCCAGGCGCACAGATCTATCCAGCGGACCAGGGGAAGTTTGACACTCTTAACCGCATAGAGGTTGTATGGAGTAGGGAAGGGGCGACGGACTTTACAATGTAAAGAATACGCGACGCGAGTGGTACGCGAATTTCCGACCACGTTATGACCCTTCTCCGAAAACGCGTCACGAGGCTTGCTCCAATCCACTGTGATGCACCCGTAACGATTGCTGTTTTCATTATCGACACGCGCCCGTTCCTTTTTTATGACGTTTGCGATTGGTTATTGGTTCACGCCTAGGATGCCGGCGTCGCTGTGATTGCTGAAAACTTGGAAACAGTCTGTTAGGAGCGACGGACGGGACAATTCTGGCATGCTCTAGCTAAACGAAATAGACGACAGGATTTATGCTGCTGGCCGACATTTGTCTCTGCAGCCGACAATCGTTGTCCCAACTGCCGCGTCACGCCACTTCCGCTAACTCGCTGCATTGACCGCAGAGCAGATTTTTAATGGCAGCCTGCGATCGTCCGTCGAGCTGCGCGAGCTTTACCGTTCGCGTCACCGGAATACTATTGAGCAACATGCGCGCCTCCTCCGCCGTGAGCAAACTACGGGACATTTCTTGCCCACTTTCTTGGTTCTGCTCCGTGCGGTGATGTGCTTCGCATGAACGGATGGGAACCGCCTGCTGCGACTTGGAACCCGTCGTCGGCGACAACTGCCTTTTCCCGCCGCGGTATAAACAGGTTGTGCTCGCTGTTTTGATCGTGAAGGTTCCAGTCCCGCAGCGATCTGTCTCATTGAACAGGTCGGGCGATCCCAAGCGAACCGATGCTGAATCTCCTCTTGGATAACATAGCGGAAAAGCTTCCGCTCAAAGCTGCTTTGATTTTTGAGGATAAAACTTACACGTACGCCGACCTGCTTAGGCGTACGCAAAACTTGGCAGCTTCCCTGTTGGAGCGAGGAATTAACCCAAGAGATCGAGTTGCATTTTTGTTGCCAAACTCCCTTGAAATAGTGGTGTGCTATTACGCCTGTTTCAAGATAGGTGCGATCGCGGTGCCTCTGAACATTCGTTTTGGCGCCGATCTGCTTAAATATGTCATCAACCACAGCGGGGCTCGGGTTCTAATCAGTGAACCAGAACTGTTCACCCAGGTGGAAAAAATCAGGGCGTCGCTGCCTGAAGTCGAGCAATATTATGTGGTCTTTGGCCACTCGAATTTCGGTGGAGTTGCGCCTTTCAGTGAGCTACTCGAAGCGACATTGAGCGTAGATCATCTGCCGGTCTTCGAAGAGAGCAGTCCGGCTGCGATTTACTACACATCAGGCACAACAGGGTTGCCGAAGGCGGTGATCCATACCCACGGCAGCTTGGCGCGGGCAACATCCAATCAAATCCAGCAAATCGGCATTTCTGCTGATGACAGGACGCTGATCATGTTTTCGGTATGCTATTTGATCGGTTTTGGCTCTCAGGTTCTGCCTTTCCATAGCTGCGGGGGGACCTGTATCCTGCTACGTTATTTTGAACCGCAGCTGGCTCTAAGAGCCATACAAACCTATAAGGCGACCAAAACCTATTGCTTCCCGAAACTATACAATGATCTAGTAAACCACCCGGAAGCCGGTCAGTATAACCTTCGATCGCTAGACTTCTGTTTCTCCGCCGGCGAAGCGATTGCTGTTGTGATCCAGCAGCGATTCAACCGAATCTTTGGTGTCGAAATCACGGAAGGCTGCGGTATGACGGAGCTGCAAATCTACAGCATGAACCCTCCGTATGGTAAAAAGAAGGTCGGCTCAATTGGGAAGCCCATCGTCGGAATGGAAGTTTCTCTGATTGACGATTCTGGCCGTCCGATCTCCCAAGCAGGTGAGATTGGTGAGATGGTTGTCCGCGGAGGTAGTATGACCGCAGGCTACTGGCGCGACCCGGAATTAACTGCAAGGAATATCGTGGAGGGGTGGTTTCATACCGGTGACCTCGCTTATAAAGACGAAGAGGATTTTTACTGGTTCGTGAGTCGCAAATCGGAGATCATCAACCATCGAGCCGGGTTGGTATCACCCATCGAAGTCGAAGGCGTGTTATACCAACACCCCAGCGTCCGGGAGATAGGGGTCATTGGAGTACCTGACAGATGTGGTGCCGAGTTAGTGCAGGCGCATGTGGTTCTCAAGGAGAGCAGCGCTCCAGTTAGGCAAGAACAATTGGTCGATTTTGCCAGAATGCACCTGGCTGAATATAAAGTTCCGGACCAGATTATTTTCTCCGAGAATCTACCGTACGGACCCACCGGGAAGATTGACCGAAAAACTTTGCGGGAGAACGCCCTTAGGCAAATTGAGCAGGAATCATACGATTCACGCCACATACCTGACCATCATTAGGGCGAGTCACCCCTCTTCACTAGGTTTTCGTGTTGCCCAATGGCATCAGTAAATATGCAGAAGCCGTCGCGCACCGAGCAGACTAGTCACTAACTTTTAGGTTGGGTCTTAATCTTCAAAACAGATTTTTCATATGTGGTGAATGTTTAGACTCGACCTCTTTACCGCTCCCTTTCAAGAAGGTGGGCTTCGTAGATCAAGCCTTATCGGCTCTGGTTTGCCTGGCCGGTGCGGCGGAAACAGATATCAAACCCCACCTGAGAAGCGGCAGGGAAAGAAGGAGGATGACACCAATCGACAGAGAGGCGGTCAACACCGAAAAGTGGCTGGCGACGGGGCCTGCGACCACGCCGCCTATCAGCGTTCCAATCGCATAAGCGATATTGAAGATGGCATAAACCGACGCGTAGGCGCCGGCGGCGCAACGGTCCACGGCGTCAGCAAGTTCGGTAAGGAGAGGATTCATCGCACAGGCGTAGGCTATGGTGACAAGACACAATGCCGTGCCCACCAAGATCACGCTTGGGTAAATCACAAGGAACGGCATTCCGACGGCCATGATGGTCAAACCGAGAGAAATCGCAAATCGCCGCCCAAACCACTCGGTCAAACGTTCCACGGGCGTGGCGGCAAGCCCGTATGCCACACCGGAGAGAGTAAACAGCAGGCCGACTACTGTCGATGATGCCCCCGCCTTATCAATTAAAAACGCTGGCACATCGGGCTCGATCAATCCCCAACCGCAGGCAATGAGTGCGGCGACAAGTGCGGCAGCGAGCACGGCTCGATTGCGGAAAAGGACAGGCATTGCGTTGGGAACAGCAATGTGATTTTGATCGTGCGGAATCAAAGTCAGACGCAGGATGAGATCCACAAACGCGATTAGTCCACTGACCCAAAACGGGGCGAGATATCCGCCCATATCGTAAAGCGCACCGCCGGCGAGCGGAGCCATGAGCGCCCCCATCGTAGTGCCGAGCATGGCCAGGCCCATTTTTTGCACTCGCTGGTTGGGATACCGCTCCGCGATGACGGCGAGCCCTGCAGTCCACGCCGCGGAGGAAGCTCCGCCCTGGATAATTCGTGCGAGCATGAGTATCCAATAGCTCCCTGCGCTGGCGAAAATAAACGTCGCGATCAACTGAGCGATCGCTCCGACGATGAGCGGGTTCTTGCGACCAATTCGGTCGGACACGATGCCACAAAGCGGCGTAAGAAGCACCACTCCGAGGGCATAAGCGCAATAGAGTGATGCGATATCAGAAGTGGAAGTGATTCCCGCTGGTGACAGCGGGGCGAGCGGTATGACTACTTCGTAAAGGAACGCGTCGGTAAAGAGGGCAAAACCGACCGCGACTAATGGAGAAAGGGAGCGTCTGCCTTCCATTGTTGAGTCAGAATATCCGGGATGGATGGGCCAAACGACCTAACCCAAGCACAAGCGGCAGCATAAGCAGCGGAGCGACAGCGGAAACCGCAAGACCGAGGTGCAAGTCGTGTAAGCCGGCGATCCATCCCACCGTCCAGGGCATGAAGATGCCGCCCGCATTACCGAGCGCTGCCAGCGCCCCGAACATGCTCGCTCCACCATTGGGATAGCGATCGGCGGTGACTGCCAGCATTGTGGGCCACAGACAACTTCCGGTAAATCCGGCAAGTACACACGCTGCTAGGGCAAGCGAGTAGATCGGCAGAAACGATCCCGCCAGGAATAAGACTACCGACGAGCTGCATCCCCAGGCCATTGTATGAAAAGGGTCCAGCTTCGTGCCGAAGGCCCCCACAATCATTCTTCCCGCCGCCATTGCGACGGAAAACAAAAGCAGCCCGACACCGGAAATCCATTGCGGAAAACCGAGCGCGGATTCCGCATAGGCCGGCAGCCATTGCGCCATGCCGAGTTCGGTTGCGCCACCGAGGAAGATGGCAGCCATCGCTCCGAGGAACCATTTTTCCTTCAAAATCGTTCCTAAAAGAGTGCGCCCCTCCTCGTCGGATACGATCGATGGAAATGTCATTCGGGCAAATGCGGCGAACAAAATCAAAGGAAGAGGAAGCAGTACGAGACAGGCAGTGCGCCAACCCCAGCCCATCTGCAAAACCAGAGTGCCGGCCAATATGGTGACCACCGCACCCACGCAATAAAAGGAGTGTAGCCAGTTCATAGAGGACGAACGCTTGTCGGGATTCAGCGAGGCCACCACGGGGCTAAGCACCATATCGAGGATTCCGGCACCCAGACCAAGCACGAACACTGCAAATCCCAGCGCGGCATAGCTGGGGACGAATATCATTCCCGTCAAGCTAATGGCAATGAGTGCGTTCCCAATCTGAACGAACAGCTTGGGACCCCAACGATCCACGAACGGCCCTGTCGCCACAATTCCCAGGCACAAACCGGCGAACGACAACGCGCCCAGGCGGCCAAGCTCCTCCAGCGTAAGGAGCGTCGTACCGAATGAGTGGCGAAGGCTGTTCAAAAATACCGGCAGCAAGTTGAGTCCGATGGCCAGACTCATCATTGCGGCGTAGCAGAGACCGGTCAGCAGTCTTGGGTTTCTACTCAATATTTCGCGCCTGTCAGAAGAGGTTTACTTTTTGGGCAAGCCGCTTGGCCAGCGTGGCTCCGGAATGAAGACCGCCTTCCATATAGCCGGGGAAAAGAAGGCTCGTGTATTCGCCGGCAAAATACATCCGATCTGCAAAACCTTGGCGCAATAGCGGGTACTTCGTCGTCACTTCTCCCACTGAGGGAGTAGTGTACCCGCAGAGGGTATATTTATCCGCCGGCCAGTTCATGAACATCGATCGGTCGACGTTTGCTAAATAGCCGGGGTAAATTTTTTCCAATTTCCGTCCAAGAATCTCGGTGCGTACCTTTGGCGAGATCGCAAGACAACGCTGGGCGGCTAAACCGCCGGAAAATACGGTGAGACAGGCCGGATCCGTTGGATCAGTCCGCTGTGCCTCCGTCCCTTCCCAGGTTGCACCGATCGGACCATTTGACATCGAATTGGCTGAAAGTCCGTCGGCGAGCCAGAATGGTCTTTTCACGCTGGATAGGTATTTGACGGCGGGCCCAGCTTGCACCTGGTAGGTTGAAGGAATCTTCGGATTTACACTAAAGTTCTTCCAAGCGCTCGGCGGCACAGTAAGCACGACGATATCGCCCTCGAACGTCGTTCCTCCCGCAGTAGAGAGGGTAACGCGTTGGTCGCCGAGGTGAATTTGCTCGACCGGCGCGGTCAGATGAATGCGGTCTAAGCCAATGGCCGCGGCCAACTTAAACGCCAACCGCTGATTTCCTCCCCGGCACCGAAACACCTCGGTCTCTGTCCAATATTGCTCGACACCTCCGCCGGCAACGGAAGCAATGACTCCCAGATAGCTTTCCTGTTTGGGAGATGCGGCGTTATCATTTCCGATCAGGGCGAGCAGACCTTGACGCGTGCTCCCATCCAAAGACCAAGTATGCGACACCTTTTCGAGCGAAAGATGATCCAATCTGCCTGCGTCGGGAGTCTTCCAGGGAGTGTTAAGATTTACTGTGCGCGCGTCTTTATTCAATAAGGACATCGCGTTTCGGATCGAATTCCAAAGTTCTACCAGCGCTTCGCCTTGATAGATGCAGCCATTCAGCATGATCGGGGATCGGCCTAACTCTGGCTCCACCACGTCGTCGAAGTGCAGACCGAACCGACCTGCGTAAGCCGCCCAGGTTGGATGATTGGAGCCGATCAATTCGCCGCCCGCCTCCACAACCCTTTTCTTAATGAATGAGTCCATGGAAAGCACTCTCCCGCCCAGTCGGCCGCGCGCCTCAAGCACGATCACATCTGCCCCCGCGCCCTGCAATTCAAAAGCGCAGGCCAGTCCGGAGAATCCGGCTCCTATGATAAGGACTCTCGGCTTCGATCCCGGCCGGCGGCGTTGTCCGAATCCCGTTTGACCACTGAGGAAGAGACCTGCGCCTCCCGCCAGGGTCGCACGAAGAAACTGACGGCGGGTCCACGGATCAGGCGCTGCTCCCATCTGCCGCGCGAGTCTCGCAATTTCGGAGGGCTTCATCAAGGAGCGTCCAATTATTGAAAGTGCTCCTCTGCCAGCCAATTTCGGGCATCCACCAAGCTCTCACAGACATGCGTCGCCAACTGTTCCATCTCCGGAGTGGAGGGCAGCATGTCGGGAATGAGCAACACATGCATATTCGCAGCCTTGGCCGCACGAACACCACTATGTGCATCCTCAAAAACCAGACAATAGGGTGGATCGATTCCTAGCGCTTTGGCCGCACTGAGAAATATGTCGGGATGGGGTTTCCCCCTGCTTACCATCTCTCCTCCGATGAGTTGCCGGAATTCCTTGAGGATGCCGTGTTTGGCCAGACGGTCTTGCGCCTCCGCGCTCACTGTCGAAGTGGCGACCGCGCATGGGATATTCTTGTGGCGCGCCCATTCCAGCATTTCACGAACTCCTGGTTTAAGTGGAATGCCTTCCGTCTCCACGATCGTCTCGTAACGTGACTTTGCATCTTTTCGAAACTCGCCGATCGGAAATCGAGAACCAAAAACTTCTACCAGTCGCTTTTCGGAGTCCGCCACCGTGATGCCAATGAGCATGAGATAAATTTCATCGCTCAAATCAAATCCAAGCCGTCGAGCAGCCTCGCTCCAGGACCGTTGGTAAACTCTCTCGGTATCGAGAAGAAGCCCGTCCATATCGAAGATGAACGCCTGTATGTTTTTCATTTCAAGCGGTGGGACCAGCGAACGGTTACTCTGCTTTCGATCTGTCACAATTTAACCGGGCAGTTTCGCGGTCTCATCTGGTTCGACGGTCTGAAAAATGTCAATCGCAGGATCGGCAAAGAAATTGTCGTGAGCTTCGTCGCACCACGTGCTCACTTCTCCGATTAGGCAATAGTCGGTTGCCGGGGCAAATTCATGCCAGATTCCAGGTGTCAAGGTGATGCGTTCACCGGGCTGAAGAAGGAAGGGTTCACCGGATTTTACGGTGCGTTCCGCTCCATTTACTCGGACAGCGACAGGATCATTCGTCTCGGTTTCACGCGGGTTGGAAGACCAAAGCCAAAGCCGTAAGCTGCCCACCCGGCAGATGATGTCCTCTTTTTTCTGGCCATGCGTGTGGACGGGCGTAACCATGTCCTTGCGCGCATACATGATTTTCTCACAATACTCCGGTTCGTTGGCAAGGAGCACTTCGACCAGTCCGGCTTTTTTGTAATCACCAAGCCCAAAGTCCGTTGCCGCCCACTGCGGTTTCGGCGGGAGCGCCCACTGGTGTTTCGTGAAACAGATGGCTGCTTCGTTGCAAAAGAGGTTGACTTCACTTTGCTTCATAAACAGGTGGACCTTTAGGATTTGATCAACGCCAGAGCGTCCGAAGCCGATGCGTTCTCATGAATCACTGCCCGTAACGCACGTGCCATTTTCTCCGGCGTTTTGTGTTGAATGACATTCCGGCCATAGATGATCCCGGCTACCTCCTGCTTGACGAGCCTTTCGGTATGTTCCAGCACCTCGCTATCGGAGGCCCGGCTTCCTCCCCGGACCGTAACCGGAACTCCGTACGCTGCTTCAACAACGCGATGAAACTCCTCCACCGGCGAGGTCGAGTCCGTTTTAATGAGGTCGGCTCCTAATTCCGCGGCCATGCGAGCCAGCGTAACCACGCGATCCGGATTTTCATCACCCGCATACCCATCCTTGGTTTTCTTGAAGGAAAGCGGCTCGAGTCCCAGCGGCATACCGTAGCGTTCACAATCACTTTTGACGCGCAACACGTTCTGCACGCACTGATTCAGCATCTCCGGGTGGTCATCAATCTGCAGCAGGTTAAGAAGGATGCAGGCAGCATCAAGGCGTAGAGCCAGCTCCACGGCATTATCAAAAACGCGACACTGGAGGTGTCCAGTCGGCACGGTGTCGCTGTAGAAATTGGCTGGATCTACGCGCAACATCAGCCCCGGTTTTCCCCGGCCCGGAAGGCGCTGCAGGTGATGCGCCTCGCCGACAGACAATAACACTCCGTCCGCGTTGGCCTGCGCAACCTTACCCACGATTTTCTGCATCTGCTCAATGCCCTCGAGGAACGCCGCATTATTAAAAAGCGCGTGATCGATGGCCACGATCAAGGTGCGGTGGGACACCGGATGAAAAAGGCGCTGAAGTCGGTATGCATTCATTTATGAGATAAGCGCTCGGGGGAAAAGGTTTCAGAAACGCGGAATCGCAACACTCTCAAAAAAGGGGATTTCTGACAAGCTGTTCCGCAAATGGCATCCGGCAGAAGCCGGCGCTTCCCATACTACGCAACGAGTACGGTTCGTTGCCGGAACTGCTACCGGTAACGAGTGCGAGCTTACCTTTTAGTTGAAGGACCATGATGAATCCTTCTTATATTGGTAACGTTGTTGGCGCGGATTCCTACTCGTTTGACCAATACCTGCCGGAATCGATTGAAAAGGTCGCGAAGTCAGCGATCGCTGGGAATCGCGTTGCGACTCATTGCCGCTCCCAGGGATAGACTTTGGACCCACCGCCTGCCGCGAAGTCGGTAGAGACGCTCAAGTCTCGCCATTTCTTGTCCGCTTCGATCCGAGCGAGGTCGGCCTGCTCGACACTGTGGACGGCGTCGCTGCCGAGCAGCAGCCGCAGCGGCGGTTCATCAAGGCTCGCGACGTGAATGATAACGGCCGCTGCCCTGACCGGATCGCCAGGCTGGACCCCATTGTAGTCGCGCTGAAAACGGGCCACCGTGCCGACGGTGGAATCATATTCGGGACGGCCCTCTCGGATCGTCGTTGAAGAGCCCGCAAAGTCAGTACGGAAACCGCCCGGCTCGATGATCGTCACCTTGATGCCGAGCGGGCCGACCTCTTTAGCTAGCACTTCCGAGAAGCCTTCAACGGCCCATTTGGCGGCGGAATAGGGCGCGCGGCCGAGCGCTCCGACTCGTCCACCTATGGATGATAACTGGAGGATGTGGCCCGACCTTTGCTCCCGCATGAGGGGGATCGTAGCCTTAGTGACGTTAATGACGCCGAAGAGATTGGTCTCGATCTGGGCTCGGAAGTCAGCGAGGCTTGTGTCCTCGATCGGGCCGACATCGCCATAGCCCGCGTTGTTGACGAGCACGTCGAGCCGCCCGAAGGCTTCGAAAGCCGCGTTGATGGCACTGTTTGCAGCCTGCTCATCGGTCACGTCGAGTGCGACAGTGCGGACCTGATCACCGTAGCGTTCCGCCAGATCGGCAAGCTGCGCGGGATTGCGCGCCGTGGCGACGAGTTTGTGCCCCTTGTCGAGCACTGCTTCGGCGAGCGCTCGGCCTAAGCCGCGGGAGCTGCCGGTAATCAACCAGACCTGTGGCATTGGAACCTCCTTAGATCTTAAATCCATAACAATCTCGGATTTTCACACTAATTGGCCGACATTGTCGCTCAGTGGTCTACGTCTGTAGACTTGACTGGGAAAAGTGTCAAATCTACATGCGTAGATATGAATCGCGGCGATTCGGTAAGCAAGACGGGCACCACTCCGCCCAAGCATCGGCGCAATGCCAGCGCAACCCGGCAGGCGATCTTGGAATCGGCCCTGATTGCTTTCACCCGATCAGGCTATGACGGCGTGGGCGTCCGAGAGATCGCAAAAGGGGCCGGGGTGACCGCCATGCTGGTCAATCGCTATTTCGGCTCCAAGGAGCAGCTCTTTGCCGAAGTCGTTGAGGTCGCCTTGGCAAAGAGGACTATACTCACAGATGAAGCTACGACCCCTGGCCGGGATCTCACGACGCTCAGCCGGGATGCCGCCGTCGCTCTGGTGGCTCGAATGGCACTCGAGGAGCAACCCCGTGACGGCTTCTTGGTGATGTTGCGGTCGATCTCGAATCAGCGGGCCGCGGCGATCTGGCGGGAGAAGATTGAACAGACGTTCGAGAAGCCCTTGGCCGCCTTGCTGCCTGGCGCGGAGGCGAATGAGCGTGCCGCACTGTTCCAATCCCTTATCGCGGGCTTTTATCTTATGCGCAAAGTCATCGGCAGCACGGCGCTCGCCAGAGCCGATGCCGCCGCGCTCTCTCGGCAGCTTGCTGCTCTGTTCCAGGTCCTGGTCCAGCCGAAACCTGCTGCCAGTCGGAAGTCGGCGCGGCTTTCTGCTAAGAAAAAGAAGGCAAGATGAGAAATTCTTTCAAAGATGAGAAATTCTTTCACTGACTAATTGCGTTCATCTCTACCTCCATTCGCCTTGAGCTTGATCCTTCATCTCGGCCGACGCCGGGTGTTTATTCTGGAATCTCATTACGTGATCGTGCGCGCTGCGAACAAAAGCTGGGCGGCTAGAGTGCATAGATCAGATGCTGTGAGAAGCGACGAGCTCAATGCAGGTGTGCGATTGTTTTTGACAGAGAAGAACTGTCTGTAGTAAAACTACAACTACCCAGAACCGTTCCCTCCGTCTTCCTGATGATGATGGACCATAGTCCGCGGCCCTTCAGGTTCATAGGGCGATCCTGACCGCTAGCTGCGCGATTTAGCGCGGGGTAGCTGGCGTTCATAATCCAAACACAAAGAAAGGTAGATTCGACGTGGACAACGAGACGCGAGATCAGGTGGAAATGGCAGAAAGGGTCAGTATAGCAGTCAGCCGGCGCAAGGCTTTTGCAATGGCCGCAAAATTCGGCTTGGGTGGCGCGGCATTGGCTGGAGGGCTCGGCTCGAGCTTGGCAGCTAATCCGCCGCAAACGGCCGGTGGCCTGCCCAAGAAAAACTACAAGTTCTTCTTTGTCTGCCATGTTACGCTGGATCAGTTTTTTACGCCGACGGTTTATGGCATCCAGGATGCCTGCGCCTTCTTTGGATGTCAGTACCAGTGGACAGGCTCGGAGAAAAATGTTGTCTCAGAGATGGTCAACGCCATGCAGACGGCAATTGCGGAAAAGGCAGACGGCATCGCGGTGTGCCTGGTAGACCCCAAAGCGTTCGATGCGCCGACGGCCACGGCGATCGCCGCCGGCATTCCGGTAATCGCCTTCAATGCCGACGTGCCTGCCGGCAGCCCCAACAAGCGTCTAGCCTACGTAGGGCAGCCTCTGTATCAGTCCGGTTATAGCGCCGCCACAAGGTGGCTGAAGCTGGTGCCAAAGGACAGCCACGTCATGCTCGAGATCGGTGTTCCGGGTTCGCTTAACACCCAGCCTCGCCTTGACGGCTACATTCAGGCCATCAAGGACCAGGGCAACCATGTCACCTACGATGTCGTCAACGCCGGCCCAGATCCGGCCACGGAGATATCGCGGATCGAAAGCTATTACCTCAGCCACAAGAAAGTGGCCGGCCTGTTCGCTACGGGAGGCTCGGACACCTATGCCTGCGGCTTCGTGTCCGCCAAGTATGGCCTCGCGAAAGCGGGTGTGATCGTCGCTGGCTTTGACCTCTTCCCGCAAAGCCTGGGTTATATCAACACTGGGGACATGACCTTCACGGTCGATCAGCAAGCCTATCTGCAAGGCTTCTTGCCTGTCCAGCAGATGTACCTGTACAAGCTTTCAGGCGGCCTGGCCGGCCCGGCGGACAGCGATACCAGCCACGCCTACGTGACCAAAGACAATGTTGGGCTTTACCTGAGCAAGAGTCGCTTCGGGGGCTCGACCAGCGACGAGCCAACTTAGGATTGTCGAGTCGGGTTGTTCCAGCCTCGCCTTACCTCTACACCGCCTCAGCAATTCAGCCTCGACGGGCAAGCGGCCCATTGCGAATGAGTCTAGAGTTGGAAACTAAGAAAGCACAAACAACGACGCGCAAGGTCCGCGTCAAGATGCCGAACACCATGTTGGAGAGGTTGCTGGTAATCCTCTCCCGTTATCGAGAGGCCAGCATCGCTGTCATCGCGGTCCTTCTTGTAGTCTACTTCCAGTTTGGCAGCGATGGGCAGTTCCTGTCCCCGCAATTTCTGGGCGTCGTCCTCCGCGACACCGGCCGCCTCGGCTTGATCGCGGTCGCCGAAGTCATGCTGATGATCACCGGCGAGATCGATCTTTCGGTGAGCAGCACCTTCTCGCTTGCTCCTTACGTCATGGCCCTTATGTCCGTTGCCTGGGGCGTGCCCTTGGCCGTCGGTGCGGTTGCCGGGGTTGCGCTCGGCGTGCTGGTTGGCGCGGTCAACGGGATCATCACCGTCCGCTTCCGGGTGCCTTCTCTGATCACCACAGTCGGCACACTTTTCTTTCTGCAAGGCATTGTCGTCTCGATTTACAATAGCCAGCCCATCGTGACGCCGGTGCAAGAGCCTTTTAACGAAATCTTCGGGGAGAGCCTGTACGACCCACGCGCAGATTCTCTCTGGTCCTGGCATAGCCTGACGGCATTTACACCTTTGCTGTGGACTGCCCTGGTCGTTGCGGCGATGACCCTGGTGTTGAACAGAACGACCTTCGGCCTCCACACCATTGCTACCGGAAGCAACATCGTCGGGGCGAAGGAGATCGGTGTGCGTACCGACCGGATCAAGGTGTACAACTTCATGATTGCCGGAGGGTGCGCCGCAGCTGCCGGCATCATCAACACCTGTCAGTTTGGGTCCGCCGATCCTGCCGCTGGCGGCCCCTTTCTCACTCTGCAGGCCATCGCGGCGGCAGTCATTGGGGGCACCTCCCTGCTTGGGGGGTCGGGCACAGCCGTCGGCTCGTTGATTGGTGCGTTCGTCGTAGCCACGCTTAATAATGGCCTGGTCATGATGGGCGCCCAGGCCACCGTGTCCGATATCTACCTGGGCGCTGGGATTCTCGCGGCTATGATATTGAACGTCCAGGTCGACCGACTCCGTATACGAAGACGCATATGAACCCGCAGGATATTCCCGCTCTCGACCCGGAAACCCCAGTCATCCTCGAAATGTCCCACATCAGCAAGACCTTCGGGGCCGTCACCGCGCTTGTTGATGTGAGCATCAAGCTCCGTCAAGGAGAAGTGTTGGCGTTGATCGGCGATAACGGCGCGGGCAAGTCAACCCTGATAAAGATCCTCTCCGGGTTTCACCAACCTGACGCCGGCACGATTGTTTCGAGAGGTCAAGAAGTACACTTCGGCTCACCGCGCGATGCGCGTGCGCACGGCATCGAGACAGTTTACCAGGATCTTGCGCTGATCGGCGACCTCAGTATCTACCACAACATGTTCCTGGGGCGCGAGTATCACAAGCGGATCCTGGGTGTGAAGCTGCTGGACAATAGAAAAATGCGCGATCTGGCCAAGACCTACCTCGACACGTTGGGCATCGAAATTCCGAGCGTGAACAGCACAGTCGACCTGCTTTCCGGCGGGCAGCGTCAGTCCGTTGCCGTTGCCCGGTCGATTTACTCGTCACCTACGGTCCTGGTCCTGGATGAGCCGCTGGCCGCTCTGGGGGTGCGGGAAGGCGCCAATGTCTTGGGCTTGATCCAGAGCCTGCGTCGCCAGCGCAACGTTTCGATCATTTTGATCGTGCACAACTATAACCAGGTGTTCGAGGTGTGCGATCGCATTAACTTTCTGCACTCCGGCGAGATCGTGCTCGATGCCTCTACCTCCGATACAACCGAGGAAGAACTGATTCGCATCGTTAAATCGGGCCTCGGCCGCGAGGCGATTGCCGCTGCGGCAGCGGAAGTCCAGCGCCAAATGGGCAAAGCTGAGGAGGATTCAGGTTCGATTTGAACATGGCCGGTGCAGCTGCCTCGAAATGGAACTGATGATGAACCGGCGTGCCTGCTCCCTAGATTGCTTCTAGCCTATGATCGAGTCGTTCCATGGCCGATTTCAGCGCTTCGACGCTCTTTTCTAGTCCTATCTGTTCCTCTTTATTTGCCTCAATTTCGAACTCATTCAGAACACCGCTACGACCCACTCTGCGTGGTAGGGAAAGAGTTACCGCATACCTTTCGCTGTAAGCGGAAACGGGAATTACCGAGCACTCGTCTCGCAGGATAATTTCGACGATTCGGGCAATGGCAGTTCCGATCGCAAACTCGCTGGCACCTTTGCCCTTGATTACGTTGATATTACCTTGCCTGACATATTCTTCGACTGACCTGCGCAGCGCCTGCCCATCAATGCGTCTCTCGCCCAGATAGGACTTGAGCGGCACACCACCTATGGTCACTTTGGACCACCAAAGCACAGAGGTTAAGCCGTGCTCTCCTAGGACTAAGGCAGACACACATTCCGGGGCGACTTCCAAATGCTGAGCTAACGCTGTCTTAAACCGAAGGCTATCTAGAAACGTACCGGTCCCCAGCACCGCGTTTCCATTTGCGAGACGTCGAGTCAGCTCGACCATTGGATCAAGCGGATTCGTAGCAACGAGCAATATGGCATTAGGAGCCGCAGCGATTGTCTTGGGAACGACATCGACAAAAATCGGATCATTCGTGTTGAGTAACCTGAGACGTCCTTCCTTGTCCCCGGGCCGATCAGCGCCACCTGCTTTCTCGTTGATCCCGGGTGTTAGCACTACCAGATCCGCTCCGGCTAGATCCAGGTAGTCTCCCGCTCGGACCTTTGGCCCAGATACCGCCGCGCTGGTCTGGTTGATATCCAGTGCCTGGGAAACGGCTAACTGACGATTCGCATCAATGAGGACCATCTCTCGACACGAATTCCGCAACGCCATATTTAACGCCGCGCTCCCACCGACGTGACCAACCCCAACGACTCCGACTTTCATTAAACTGATTTTCCTCACTTCTGCATCCTAAGCAGTCTCTCCGCCGCCGAATGAGCATCGACCAGGTTCGTCCGCATTTCCTTTGCGAGGTTAACGCCGGGCGTTTGGGATCACCATTGGCTGTATGGGTGTTTTTTTTCTTACCCAAAGGAACACTTGTTCATCACCAGAAGTGGTAAATCTATCTATCTAAATAAGGGTGTCTTCTTTCACCGGATCAGCGGTCGGCGCTTTGAATCGAGTTCGTAGCCATGATTGGCAGGCGGTTTTCTGGTTTTCCGCGCTGAGCTACATTGTAAAAAGTTTGATAGGCATTAACGGTCCGCGGTTGCCCGTTGTTGCTGTTATTCCCCTCCCACCGGTAAATCAGGGGACCGTTAGAAGTGAAAACGACCGAAACTTCTCGACCTAAAGAGACCTCTTGGAAGGCGGAACTACCAACCGGACCCGAAAGAAAACTCGAACAGCGCGAATGAAGCTGTCAGTAGCGCGACGCAGTCGATGTCCCTCATCCAAGATGATGGGGGCGCCGCAAGGCGGCACGGCGTTGGACTTAAAGACTGACCTACAGATTGACGCTGCGGAAGGAATCGAAGTTGTTTTCTCGCCGCGTTCCAGCGGGAGTTCGTTAAGTTGGCAGCCAAAGCCGCCACTTGTACCAATGATAAACCAGGTCTTAG
>JBEEIB010000579.1:0-34333 GCA_041167675.1 Verrucomicrobiota bacterium | reverse complement strand
AGTAGAAGCCCAGTACGAAGTGCTAGGTCGCGTTGAAAAGCTCGCGGCCGATCAATATTCGACGGATCTCAGACGTTCCGGCGCCGATCTCGTACAGTTTGGCATCGCGCAACAGCCGGCCAGTAGGGAAATCATTGATGTAGCCGTTACCTCCGAGCGCCTGAATCGCTTCGAGTGCCATCGATGTTGCCCGCTCGGCCGCGTAAAGGATTACGCCCGCGGCATCTTTGCGGGTTGTTTTGCCGCGGTCGCACGCTTTTGCCACGGCGTACACATAAGCGCGGCAAGCACTAAGCGTTGTATACATGTCGGCGAGCTTTGCCTGCATCAACTGAAACTCCCCGATTGGTTGACCGAATTGTTTGCGCTCGTGAACATAAGGCACCACCGCATCCAGACAGGCTTGCATAATCCCAAGTGGTCCGGCGGCCAGCACCACGCGCTCATAGTCGAGACCGCTCATCAGCACATGGACCCCCTGATCTACCGTGCCCAACACATTCTCCGCCGGCACCTCGCAATCAGTGAACACCAACTCGCAGGTCGGAGAGCCGCGCATGCCGAGTTTGTCCAGCTTCTGCGCCACCACAAAACCCTTCGTACATTTTTCGACCAGGAAAGCGGTGATTCCTCGGGAACCGGCGCTCGGATCGGTCTTGGCATAAACCACAAGGATATCGGCCTCCGACCCATTAGTGATCCACATTTTCGTACCATTGAGCAGATAGTGATCGCCGACGCGATCGGCCCGGGCGCGCATGCTTACGACATCCGAACCAGCGCCTGACTCGCTCATCGCCAACGCTCCCAAATGCTCGCCGCTGATCAGCCTCGGCAGGTAACGCTGCTTCTGCTCCATGCTGCCGTTTCGGCTAATCTGATTCATGCACAAGTTGGAATGGGCGCCATAGGACAAACCTACTGAAGCCGACCCTCGGCTGATTTCTTCCATCGCAACCACATGGGCCAAATACCCCATGCCAGTACCACCATACTCCTCGTCTACCGTGATTCCATGGAGCCCGAGCGCCCCCATCTTTGTCCACAGATCTCGAGGAAACCTGTCTTCGCGATCGATCGACTCGGCGCGTGGGGCGATTTCGTTCTCACTAAAAGCGCGAACCGTCTCCCGCAGTTGATCAATTTCAAAACCTAGATCGAAATCGAGCGTAGGATAGTTGTGTTTCGTCGCCACGGACATCACTGAATAATCGAGGGCTGCGCAAAAGCAGACTTCGGAAAAAATACGGTGTCGCGCAAACAAAAACAAGCACGTTGATGATCGTGGTTGGTCCCCGGCGGGCGGTCCCGTTTGCATTCCCAAGGTTCGATTGCTAATAATGCCATAGCCAATCTTGCCGGCGGTTGTTACCAGCCACTCTTTTCTCCCCTTTACTCGATCGCTCCGCTCCAAAACGAAAAGTCTCAGAATCGCTCCATGAAAGTTTTAGTCCCAATCAAGCGAGTTGTTGATTTTACCGTAAAGGTCCGGGTTAAATCAGATGGTTCCGGCGTGGATCTGGACAATGTTAAAATGTCAATGAATCCCTTCGACGAGATCGCGGTCGAAGAGGCGATTCGTCTAAAGGAACGTGGAATTGTGACTGAGATAGTCACGGTTTCGATCGGTTCACCGGCTTGCCAGGAAACTCTGCGAACCGCGATGGCGATGGGAGCGGACCGCAGTATTCTGATCGAATCGGAGAATGGTCTTGAACCACTGGCCATTGCCAAGCTGCTCAAAACAGTGGTGCTGAAAGAGAACCCGCAGGTGGTCATTCTCGGTAAACAGGCGATCGACGACGATTCGAATCAGACGGGCCAGCTTCTTGCCGGTTTACTGGATTGGCCACAAGCGACTTTTGCTTCCAAGCTGGAGATGACCAATGGAAAAGCAGTGGTGACGCGAGAGATCGACGGAGGTTTGGAAACCCTAGAGGTTACGCTGCCGGCAGTGATCACGACTGATCTGCGTCTCAATGAGCCTCGCTATACGACTCTCCCCAACATTATGAAGGCGAAGAAACGGCCACTGGATATCCTGAAAGTGGCGGATCTGCAGATCGACATTGCGCCTCGGCTAACGACGCTCAAGGTTGAAGCGCCGCGTCCTCGAAAGGCGGGAATTCGGGTGGCCAGCGTAGAGGAACTAATCACTAAGCTTCGGGACGAGGCGAAAGTTATCTAAAATAACGGAGTAATGGAGTACCCGAGTAGTGATAAAGAGAGATGCCCGATATCAGCTCCACCCGTCACCCGATTACTTCAGTGCCTCTGCGGTCGCTCGAGACGGACGCGCAGGAGCGCATCCACCGATCTGTCTCGCTCGACCATCACAAATTACTCAACACTCCATTAGTTCTTTATGTCGATCCTAGTCCTGGCTGAACATGATAACGTCGCCCTGAAGCCCGCCACGCAGCACACCATTACCGCTGGCTCGAAAATCAGTGAGAAAGGCGGGAATCTGGAGGTTCACGTTTTAGTCATCGGAGAAAATGCGCAGGGGGTTGCGCAGGCGAGTGCGCGCGTTGCCGGTGTGAACAAGGTCTTCCTGGCGGATGCTCCGCACTTCGGTGCTCAGACGGCCGAGGCGGTTTGCGCTCAAGTACTCCAGCATATCCAGGTTGGTGATTATTCGCATGTGCTGGCGCCGGCAACTACGTTCGGAAAAAATGTGCTTCCTCGCATCGCTGCACGGTTGGATGTCCAGCAAATTTCTGGAATCATCGATGTGCTAGCGGCTGATACGTTTGTCCGACCTATCTATGCCGGCAACGCACTCGCGACCGTGCAGTCAGCGACCGACCCGATCAAAGTTCTGACCGTTCTCTCTACCGGTTTTGACGCTGCAGCCGTCGCTGCAGGAAACGCACCAGTTGAGCTGGTAAGGGAAATTGTTAATGATGCCAGCGGCACCCGATTGCTCGGCCGGCAGTTGTCGGGGGGCGAAAAGCTTGAATTAACCGCGGCTAGAGTGGTTGTCTCCGGGGGGCGAGGCTTGCAAAAGGCGGAGAACTTCAAATTGCTTGAAGCGCTCGCGGCGAAGTTGAATGCGGCCGTCGGAGCGTCTCGGGCCGCGGTAGATGCTGGTTACGTGCCCAACGACTATCAGGTCGGACAGACCGGCAAAATCGTTGCACCGGATCTGTACATCGCTGTCGGAATATCTGGAGCAATCCAACATCTGGCAGGGATGCGGGATTCGAAAGTAATTGTCGCCATTAACAAAGATCCCGATGCACCGATTTTCCAAGTGGCGGACTATGGCCTGGTCGGGGACGCGCTGGAGATTCTTCCTCGGCTAACCGCGCAATTATAGTACAATGGAGTAGCGGAGTAAATGCACAACGCTCAGTTCCCAAACTCCAACACTCCATTGCTCCTGGTGCCACGATCGATGCGCGCCTATCCCGCTCTATGCTGACCTTTCCCGAGAAGGTACTGTTCGCTCTGTTAGCGACGCTTTCTCTCTCTTATACTTACCTTGGATTCAGGCAGATTGTCGCCGTCGTTAGGCGAGGGCAGCCGGAGTACTATTCAAGAACAAATCGGGCCTTTGAGAGATTTCGAGAGGCGATAATCCAAACACTCACTCAGGTCACGGTCTTTCGGGGACGCCCGATTGTGGGTTTCTTTCACAGCTTTATATTTTATGGATTCAGTTTTTATCTGCTGGTTAACTTGGTGGACGTCGCGGAAGGCTATTTCCCACGTCATTGGTTTAGCTGGTCCGCTGGTCCTTTGGTGGGAAACTGGTTTCGAGCGGGTGCGGATATTTTGGGGTTTTTGGTGCTGATTGGGGTAATCTATTTTCTTTGGCGCCGCTTTATCCGCAATGACGTCCAATTAGAGCGACTGAACGAGTCCGTCTTGATTCATCCAAATGTCCGAGCCGGAGGCATTCGGCGGGACAGCTTCATCGTTGCCGCTTTTATATTTTTCCACGTTGGATTTCGTCTGTTTGGTGCTGGGTCGTTGCTAGCCGCCGAGGGTCACGTCGATGGATGGCAACCGGTAGCAAGTGCGATCGCACGCTGCCTTGGATTCGATCCAAATCGAATGATCGGCTGGCATGTCGGCTGGTGGACATCGCTTGGGTTAATCCTCGCTTTTCTGCCTTACTTCGTACGCTCAAAGCACATCCACCTTTTTGTAGCACCAATTCGACTGGGCTTAGGACGACGCGATCGAACCGGCGAGAAAGTGGGAACCGGAGCCCTTGATCCAATTAATTTCGAGGACGAGACGATCGAACAATTCGGTGTAGCAAAGCTGGAACAGTTCCGATTCACTCAGATCTTAGATCCTTACGCCTGTATTCAATGTAACCGCTGCACCAATGTATGCCCGGCTCACGTCACGGGGAAGGCTTTAGCACCGTCGGCGCTCGAAATTAACAAGCGATACGAGCTCAATTTAATCCGGCCGAAGCTGGCCGCCGGAAATCCAAGCCCCCAGCCGGTAATGGAGTTTGCGCTCAATGAGAGCGCACTTTGGGCCTGTACAACGTGCGGGGCCTGCGTTGAAGCGTGTCCAGTCGGTTGCGAACAGTTGGCTGATATCGTCGATCTCAGACGGGACGCGGTCATGACCAGGGGACAATTTCCGCAAGAACTCAATACCGCTTTCCGCAACATGGAACGTTCGGGGAATCCCTGGGGCGTAGCCCAAGAATCCAGAGCGGATTGGCCGGGACGCGATCTCAAGGTACCAGCCGTGGAGGAGAATCCGGGCTTTGAGGTTCTTTACTGGGTGGGATGTGCGGGTGCTTATGACCCCTCCGCCCAGAAGGTCGCGCGCTCCTTGGCCGAGATCCTGGCTCATGCAAAGGTAAGTTTTGCTATTTTAGGCAAAAAGGAAAAATGCACCGGCGATCCTGCGCGCCGGGCGGGGAATGAGTATTTATATTACCATCTGGCGACGGAAAACGTGGAAACGTTGAATGCTGTGCTCAAGCCGGAGAAAGGCGGGCCAAAGCGAGTCGTGACCACCTGTCCGCATTGTTTCAATGCCCTGAGGAACGATTATCCGCAATTGGGCGGAGAGTATCGAGTACTGCATCATAGTCAGTTAATCGAAGAACTGATCGAGGAAGGGAAACTTCCCGAGATGATCCTGAGCGAAAAGATTACCTATCATGATCCCTGCTATCTGGGACGCCACAACGGCATCTACGAATCTCCTCGTACCGTTCTTTCCGGTGGTCATACCGAGCGGCTGAGAGAGATGCCTCGAAATCGCAATAATAGTTTTTGTTGTGGTGCGGGCGGTGCTCAGTTCTGGAAAGAAGAGGAACCGGGAACGATGAGAGTTGGGGAGAATCGGTTTCGAGAAGCCGAGCAAACTGGGGCCCAGGTGATCGCTGCCGGTTGTCCATTTTGCAAATCGATGCTCAACGCCAGCGAAAGCGCGGGTAAGCTGGGAGCGCCGCAGATTCTTGATATTGCCGAATTGGTCGTAGAGAACTTGCGACGGAGTAAGGCAAAATTGGGGCTATTGTGACTACGCGCGTTTGAAAAGCATCGTGGAAAGGGAGAGAGTAATCAATAATCGGTATTCAGTAGTCGGTAATCGGTGGCAGACTGCACCAATCGGGACGACACCCTTCTTCCAAACCGATTAGCGAGTACCGATGACTGATTACGGATTAGCGATTACCGATTACTGTTCCTCAGGTCTATGAGTACTTATGAAGCGCCTCTCAAGGATATGCAGTTCGTCATCTGCGAACTTGCCGGCCTCGATCAACTAACCGCTCTGCCCGGCTGGCAGGAGACAGACGAGGAGGTAGTAAGCGCGATCTTGCAGGAGGCGAGCCGCTTTGCCAGCGAAGTTCTGGCGCCGCTCAATCGAGTAGGCGACCAAGCAGGTGTGATCTGGAAGGACGGCAATGTGATCATGGCGCCCGGTTTTCGGGAAGCTTATCAGAGCTATATCGATACTGGCTGGAACCGCCTCGGATTCGAGCCGGAAATTGGGGGTCAGGCGATTCCTAGCTTAGTTGGCGCTGCGGTTCAAGAGATGTGGAAATCGGCTAACCTGGCGTTTTCTGCCTGCTTTCAGCTCACCCAGGGAGCAATTGAAGCCTTATTGCTGCGCGGTACCGACGTTCAAAAAAGGAAATTCTTACCAAAAATGGTCGAAGGCCGTTGGACCGGCACAATGAATTTAACTGAACCGCAGGCCGGTTCGGACCTCGCGGCGGTGCGAACTCGGGCGGTGCGGCAAGCCGATGATACGTATCGGATTTTCGGACAAAAGATCTTTATTACCTACGGAGAACACGATCTATCGGAAAATATCGTTCACCTGGTGCTTGCTCGTACACCCGATGCTCCACCGGGAGTCAGGGGGATTTCGCTGTTCATCGTACCAAAATTTCTGGTCAACGACGATGGTAGTCTGGGACAGCGGAACGATGCTTTCTGTCTTTCGGTGGAGCATAAGCTGGGTATACATGGAAGTCCGACTTGCGTGATGTCCTACGGCGATCAGGGAGGTGCCGTCGGTTACCTGATCGGCGAGGAGAATCGGGGTTTGGAATACATGTTCATCATGATGAACGTCGCCCGGTTGTCTGTCGGTCTGGAGGGGGTCGCGATTGGCGAGCGCGCCTACCAACAAGCGTTGGATTATGCCAAAACGCGCGTCCAAGGGCGCGATATTTCCGGCGGGAGCGAGGCGGTGCCCATCCTCCGGCATCCTGATGTGCGGCGGATGTTGTTGCTGATGAAATCGCAGACCCAGGCCGCTCGTTCACTCGCGTATGTTGTCGCCGGCGGCCGTGATTTAGCAATGAGACATCCCGACGAAGGATACCGAAAGCGCAATCAAGCCTTTGTCGACTTGATGACTCCTGTGGTGAAGGGCTGGAGCACCGAAATCGGAATTGAAATAGCATCGTTGGGAATTCAAGTGCATGGGGGCATGGGATATATCGAGGAAACCGGGGCGGCCCAGCATTGGCGCGATGCCCGGATTACCACGATTTACGAAGGGACAACCGGCATTCAGGCCAATGATCTGGTCGGCCGGAAGATCATTCGCGACCAAGGTAAGACGATGCACGCCGTGATAGACGAAATGCGGCGGTTTGAAGATGAATTGCAAACCAGGCAACCCGATGCAGCTTTGGAGAGTATTCGGGCTGGTTACGCTCGAGGAGTAGATGCGCTATCCAACGCCGTGGAGTACATCCTCGCTAATTATTCGGTGAGTCCAAAAAGGGTAATGGCCGGAGCAGTGCCGTTCCTCAAGCTTTTTGGTATAGTTGCCGGTGGCTGGCAACTTGCTCGCGGAGCGATGGTGTCGGCAAACCGATTAGCCGAGGGCAAGGGAGACCCGGTTTTCTACTCCAGTAAGATTACGACCGCTCGTTTCTTTGCCGAGCACGTATTGGCCACAGCGCCGGGCCTGGCTCACACCGTTGTACGTGGCGGCGCGAGCGCCGTCGAGCTTTCCGAGGAACAATTCTAAAAGGTTTAAGTCTAGGGAACTATAGAATTTCTGTTTAGCAGAGATTTTATTGTAATTTTAAAGCGGCTACGCTTTTCTTGGGAGGTTATTCTCCCCCTCCCATGAAGTGCTCACGGTTTCGTTCCTGCATTTATTTTTCTGTAACCGTCATAGTTGCTTTTGCTGGATTTATTTGCCATCAGGTCCGCGCCGGGTCTTTCATTATTAATGAACAGAGCGTCAGCGGTCTAGGTACTGCGTATGCTGGAGATGCGGCCCAAGCCGAAGATGCCTCGACTATCTTTTTTAACCCCGCAGGAATTGCACTGTTGCCGCAAGGAGAGTTTCAAGCCGGCCTGCACTACATCATGCCAAGCGGGACATTTTCGAACAATGGCTCGAGCATTAGCGCTCCAGGAACCCCTTTTAACGGAGCGAAAGTCACTGGTGGGAACGGCGGCGACGGCGGAGTCGACCATCTGATTCCGAATTTTTTCCTTTCTCAGCCGGTTTTTCGCAGCCCGCAGTACGGCGATTTAGCGATTGGAATTGGGCTGAGTGTTCCCTTCGGCTTGGAAACGGATTATGATCCCGGTTGGGTGGGCCGTTACGCGGCGCTGCGCACCAAGCTGCAGACATTCGACCTTCAGCCGACCATTGCCTATCGGATTTTTGACCGGATCTCCGTGGGCGCTAGCCTCGACATTCAGTACGCCTCCGCCCGCTTGAGCCAAGCCGTAGATTTCGGCGGCATCGGAGCGAACATATTGAGCAGTCAATTCTTTCCGGCCCTACCGGCTGCTTTTAGCGCGTCTGGCGTCCCCGCTCCTTTCATTCCCGGTTTCGTTGCGGCGACGGAACAGGCCTACGCTAAAGCCGGCTTTGTTCCGCAGGGTCGCGACGGAGTAGCTGAAGTGCACGGTGATGATTGGGAGGTCGGTTTCACGGTCGGCGCAATCTTCGAATACCTAAAAGGGGACGAAATACCGTGTTTGCAAGAAGGACGAATCGGATTCAGCTATCGATCCGGCATCGAACACGATATTCGCGGCAGTGCCCAGTTCAACGGAGTGCCGATAGTTACTGCTTCCGGGACGTTTTCACCGGTACCTGGCGTGACGCTGCCAATCCCAGCGTTCCCGGCCGGGAACGCCTTGCGGAATGTCTTTTTTAATCAAGGCGCAACCGCCCGGCTGGATCTTCCCGAGATCTACCATTTCAGTATCTATCAACGATTTCTGCATAATTTCGCGATCATGGGTGATATCGAACTACAGCGTTGGAGCCGATTGCAGCAAATCCCAATTACGTTCAGTAATCCCGGTACCCCGGCCAATATTCTGAATCTGCAATATAAAGACGCCTACCGCTATTCGGTCGGTCTGGAATGGTATGCGACCAAGCAGCTGACTTTGCGAACTGGTTTTGCTTACGATGAAACACCGATCAAAAACGCGAGCCTGCGTGATCCGCGCATTCCGGATAACAACCGTTATTTTCTGTCCGCCGGTCTGCAATACAAACCGCTACCGTATTTAGCCTTCGATGTCGCATACGCGCACCTCTTCCTTCCGGACCCGCAGGTAGATTTCAACGACGGTCAGGGTCATATCCTTCGCGGTAAGTATGACGCCGCGATCGACATCCTGAGTGCATCGGTGACCTTCTTATGGGGCGGTCCCAAAGAGGTCGCAATACCAGAGACTCCGGGAAAACAGCCGGTAAGTCTTCGGAAATAAGGCCGGCTGGCGGGCTACCGGCTTGGCAACAAGCTCCTCCTTCGGGGGGACACGCGTGATTGCGGTCGCGATATGTCTCATGGATCCTATAAGGCTCATAGGACCTATACCGGGGTCGCTGGTCCCTGCTGGAGGATCCCTAACGACGCCGTTTCGAAAACACCAATTGCGCGGTGATGTTAGTGATCGTCACCAGCGCTACCAATACCAAAGAAGCCGTCCAGGCGAGTTTTATCTGATAGTCGTACGGAAGCGTGGAAAAGTTATAGATCAGAACCGCGAGAGAAGCGGTTTCGTCATTGAGCGATTGAATCCAATATTGGCTAAACCGAGCGGTAAACAGGACGGGAGCTGTTTCCCCGGCAGCCCGCGCAACGGCCAGCATGAGACCGGTCATGATAGCGGGAAGCGCCTCCGGCAAAATGACGCGAAAAATGGTTTGGAACCTGGTCGCTCCCAATCCGTATGAAGCTTCCCGGAGCGCGTTCGGAACTCCGATGATCGCTTGTTCTGTGGTAAGCAGAATGGTCGGCAGGGCAAGTACAGCCAGGGCGACTCCGCCGGCAATAGCCGAGAAATGACCCGTGGAAAGGACGACCACCGCAAAGGCAAAAACACCGCAAATGATGGACGGAACTCCAGTCAGGAGTTTGGCAATGAACCGAACAGCGGCGGCTAAGGAGGAACGCCGATTATACTCGCAAATGTAAATGGCGGACAAAATCCCCAGGGGCGCTGCCAGGAGAATGCCGAGACCGACCATCACAATTGTTCCCTGAACCGCGTTTCCGAATCCGCCCCCTTCCAGGCCGGGGGCCGGAGGCAATTGGGTAAATACGTTTGTGGTCAAGAGCGGCAAACCATTGACGACGACCAGGTAGACTATCGAGAATAGAGGGATCAGCGTTAAAAACGAACAACCGACGCAAAGCACCGTCCAAAACGTATTTCGAGCCAAGCGAAAGCGGTGCCAACCGGAACTCGCCTTTATGGGCAAGCCTGGGGCCGATTCAATCGCAGTGCTCATGACCATCAACGTATCCCCGCGATAGTTTTTTGGGTGTGACGAAGAACCAGTTCGCCGGCGATATTAACCAGCAGGGTCATCAGAACAAGTGTGAGCGCAGCGTACATCAATGCGCTGACCTGCATTCCTGAGGCTTCGCCAAATTGGTTGGCCAGGAGTCCGGCTAAAGTTCCAGCGGGTGAGAGCAAGGACCAGGTTAAGCGAGGGCTGTTACCGATCAGCATCGCTACCGCCATCGTTTCACCCATGGCCCGACCGAAGGCTAAAATCGTTGCCGCTACGATGCCCGGCGCGGCCGTCGGCAATAAGACTTTAAAGATCGTTTCCCAACGGGTCGCACCGACTGCATAAGATCCTTCCCGCAAGGTCTTCGGCACTGCGACCAGCGCCGTACGCGAAATCGCCGTTATCGTCGGAAGCACCATAAGCGCGAGAACGAGAGAGGCTGTCAACATGCTGTTTCCGGTCGCAGGTGGTGCGAAAAACGGGAGAAATCCAAAATGCTGGGTTAAAAATCCTCCCCACGACTGAACGATCGGAATGACGACTGCGATACCCCAGAGCCCGTAAACGACGCTCGGAATCGCGGCCAGCAATTCGACCACAAATCGGACCACTTGGCGAATCGCGGCAGGCAGGAAATCCTCACTCAAAAAGATGGCGATGGCGACGCCGAGTGGCAGCGCAAGCAGCAACGCAATTCCGGAACTCCCGGCGGTGCCATTCAGGAACGGAAAGACTCCATAGATATTCCGGTTGGGGTTCCAGACCGAATTCACAAAAAAACCGAATCCGGTGGAGGCAATCGCAGGAAACGCGGCCTGCAGGATGCTCCAGACGATCCAGACAAGGGTGACTACCGTCGCCGCGGACGCCACCCAAGTTAAGACTAGAAATAAATCAAAGCGAAGCCGCCGCTTCCGAAATTCGTTCCCGGTCGAGGTCTCTTCGGCGGTCTCAGACATAAAGAAGTAAGTTTCCTACAAATAAAGGGCTATTCAACCGACTTTAACGCCGCCTCGGATTTTGCAGCAACTTCTTTCGGAAGAGGGACATAGCCAAGTTCGTCAGCGAACTTTTGACCGTCGGACAACCCATAGGTCAGGAACTTTTTCAAAGCGTCCAAAATCTCTTTGTTATCATATTTCTTGTACAACAATAGCCAGGTGAAGGTCGAAATCGGATAGGCTTCCTTGGCATCTGGATCGCTCGGCCAAGCGCGCAAAATCTCAGGTGGAAACTGCGTGCTGTTTAATGTCACCGCGCCGGATTCGGCAGTCGCCGCCACAAAAGCTCCGGACTTGTTCTGAAGCTGCGCGTACGTCAATTTGTTGTTCTTGGCGTAACCGTATTCAACATACCCGATCGCACCGGGAGTTTGCTTGATCAGGGCCGTAACCCCATCATTGCCCTTGCCAGCCACACCAGTCGGCCACGTCACTGTCGTGCCCTCTCCAACCTGGGTCTTGAAATCCGGGCTGATCGTACTGAGGTGTTTGGTGAATACGAAAGTTGTGCCGCTACCGTCAGAACGCTCGCAGACTGTGATCGCGGTGTCTGGCAACTTAACTCCCTCGTTGGCCTTAGCAATTGTCGGATCATTCCATTTGGTGATCTTGCCGAGGAATATCCCGGCGTAGGCATCCCGCGAAAGCTTGAGATTTTCCACCCCAGGTAGGTTGTAAGCCAGCACGATATTGCCCGCCGTGGCAGGGATCAAAACAACTCCTTGTTTAACCTTGGCGATCTGCTCATCAGTCATGGCGGCGTCACTGCCAGCGAAATTGACGATCCCCTGGGTAAAGTTGGTGATACCGGTGCCGCTACCTACTGCCTGATAGTTGATCTGGACGTTTGGGTTTGCTTTCGTGAACTCTGCTATCCAGCGCTGATACAACGGAGCGGGAAAAGTGGCGCCTGCGCCGTTCAACTTCGTTTGTGCTGAGGCGCAGTATGGCGCAGCAGAAACGACCACGAGTGAGAGGGCGACCCTGAATGAGTTGATTTTCATAAGAGATAGGAGACCCCTCTTAGTCCCAAAGGATTGCAGTTCGGGCAAATGTCAGATTGTTACAATCACGTAACAGCCTTTTACCGGCCGAATTGCGCCACGACGGAGTTTTGCATGCACTTTTGTTTCCGGTATCCCGCGTCTGCCCTTGGTTTCCGGCCGAGCTAACCATGGCTGTCTCGCGTTAACCGGCGAACGGCCCAGGCCCGAATTAATCGCGTAATGGCCTCTACCGGGCGGATTCGCGCGGGTTATGCTAAAGCATGAGCTTGGGATTGAACGATCCGTTCGCTATTCGGCTTGCGTGCGAGGAAGATGCTGAATCGGTTCTAGAGATTTATGGACCGATTTGCGAATCTTCGCCCATAAGCTTCGAAACTCAGAGTCCAACATTGTTGGATATCCAAGGTCGCATCCGAAGCACGTTAACTGTTTTGCCTTGGCTGGTTATCGAGCATTCCGGAAAAGTTTTAGGATATGCCTATGCGGGTCGTCATCGCGACCGGGCAGCGTATCGCTGGTCAGTTGATGTAACTGTCTACGTCCATCAGCGCGCCCGTCAGAAACAGATTGGTACAGCCCTATATCTCACACTTCTCCATCTACTCGGAATTCAGGGATTTTATCGGGCTTACGCCGGCATCACTCTTCCCAACGTCGCCAGTATTCGGTTGCACGAGAGAATGGGATTCCAACCGGTTGGAGTTTATCACGGCGTTGGATACAAGCTGGGTGCGTGGCATGACGTGCAATGGATGGAGGCGACTTTGCACAATGGGAATGCAAGTCCGTCCGATCCAATAGTGATCTCTCAAATTCCCCCAGTGTATTGGAAGGATGCCATTTCGAAAGGCCAAGCCGTTTTTGCCTAAGTAGCCATTCGTCAGTGCATCTAGTCTCAATTTTCCGTCGAACTGGCTACTGTCCGCTCTCGCATTTTTTGGCAATGTCGCGATATTTTGATCTGCGGGTAACTATATGATGCGGGTCGCTGTGGTTGGACTGCTGTTGCTCACGATCAGAACATCGGCTTTATCCGAGCCGCTGGACCTGAACCCAAGTCCCGACCTTACCCCACAGCAGGTGGTGGAATTTCAGTTAGACGCCTTACGGCACAACGACGAGCCGACTACCGATGCCGGGATTGAGCGATCGTTTCGTTTCGCGTCGCCTTCTAATCGTCTGGTGACTGGTCCGCTCAGTCACTTTTCGGAAATTGTGCACAGCCCGGGCTACTCGGCGCTGCTAGGATCGCAGGGCAGCGATGTACGAGGAGTCGCAGTACAGGCGGACCAGGCAAGGGTTTATGTAACTGTGACCAGCGCCAACGGATCACAATTGAATTTTCTGTTCATGCTTTCTCGCCAAGGCGAGGGGGATTATCGCGATTGCTGGATGACCGACTCGGTGATGAAACTCCCGTCTGACGACAACGGAAATCAAATCGCGATATAAGAGCCAAAATATCAGTAGAGAGCTCTCGGATCTTCCGTCGTCGCTAGTTGCTCCGCGCCGTCGGGGTCGCACAGCCGCCTATGCGCGTCAGCTCAAGGGTCGTCCGAGACTGAAGGGGTGCATGATTTTGGTGGTGTCTGGCGACCGCGGAGGGCGTGTCGCTCCGCGACCGCAGGACCGAGGAGGTAGCTGTACCCTGTTACGCCGAGAACTGTTGCGGGATGCAAAAGCGTTGGTCCTAACGGGCGATGGTTGCCGATGAACCTGCGGTCTCGGAGAGACGCGCCCTACCTTGCGCGGGTTGCCAGACCGCCACTTGAGTCGATCCGCATGCGCAGCTGCCGGACCGCTACCAAAGACGGCACCGACTTCCGCTGGAGAGTATGGCTCTGACTTCCCGTTTTCGCCGTCCGCTTTCCCATTTTTGGAACTGTCAGAAACCTCTGCGGAACCCCCGATCTGCTCGGAGACTCAATTTTGCGAATTTTTTTCCCCTCGAGAAACCGGTCCTTTCCCCACTTGAGAAACCGGTCGGGCACTAGTTTGGCATCGCGCATGCATAAGGAAAAATCGCAAGCGAAAGTAACCAAGACGACTTAGCTGCAAACAACCTAACTATCAATCAATCAATTACTTATGGAAAATATAATAACACTCTTCCCGTACGCGGGCCAGTTAACGAGAAGTCCTAGAAGTGAACCCGAAGTTACTGCTCGATTCCTTCGTGCTTTCCAAGATGGAAGCAATGTCCGAGCGGGCAATCGGTCGAGCTACGTAGTTGGGATCAACCGCCAAACTGAGCGGATCTACGGCTTGGCTAACCTGGTCGCAGTCGTTGTAATGGCGGCCGCTTTAGTCAGCGCCTTTGCCACCTACTTAACCTCGTTTGTCGGCTAATGAATATGCGGTGCAAAAATAGATCGAGCAATTGCAATGACATTTGCTCGATCGACGCCGAACGGCACCCTCGTCAGTCTCTCCGAACCAGCTTAGCTGTCGCCGGCTAGTTCGGACAAATTGGCGATCGGGTGGCGTCAGCTGTCGCTCTCCTCGGATTTGCGGTTCGACGTTTTCTGTTGCGCCCACTTTACGTCCTCCGGAAGCGGTTCTGCCCTAACATTCGGACCGGTCGATTCGGTCAGCGGATTTTCAACGATCCGATGGACGTTGGCGTCGACCTCATTGAAGTTGTCGGTGATGTTTCCTTCCTGATTGAAGAACGCCGGATCCGCCTTTTCTATTTCTGCTCGCTTCCCGCTCGATGAGGGTTCGGAGTCTTGCACATACTAGCTTCGCAAGCCCCTGGGCGTTCGGCTTTAGTCATTTCACCACTCTGGTCGGGCGGTTAATTCAACTAAACATTCAATCGAAACGAGCTTTCGTGCTTGGCTTCCAACCCCCGAATCGTTACCGTCTTCAAAGTGTCTCGTCGACCACCAAAGGTTCCCCCGGTAAAGGACGTCACCTTGGATAAACTGCAGAACGCTGCCGGTCGGATTCTAGTCCGCAGCGGATTGAAAGCTGCCACAACCCGAAGAATTGCGGCGGAAGCCGGACTGAGCGAGATGACGCTGTTTCGGCGCTTTGGAACTAAAGAGAGGCTGCTATCCGCGGTTATGGATCGGTTGCTTTTGGAAGAAACAGCGCGTGTGCCAATTGCTCAGGGTACACCCGGCGATTTGCGCACCCGGCTACTGGAATGCGTTAAAGTGCAGGTAACCTTCATCAATCGAAATTTGCCGTTGATTCGCATATTTGTCGGAGACCCAGAGCACTTCGGCGAGGAAGAGAGAAATATCTTACGCGAGGTTTTTTCGCCAATGCGCAGGGAGATACGGCAAATACTTGCACAGGAATCCCTGGGGGCGGCGGAGCTCGATCTGATTGTCCACCAGCTAGCGGCAATCATCTTTGTTCATGTCCTTCGGGTCAGTCGTTCGGAGCGATCCCCGTACTCTGCCAGCCAATACCTTGCCACCGCTGTGGATATGGTTCTGTCTTATGTGGGCCAAAGGAAAACCGTTAGGCGTGTTTCGCAAAGATCCGCGGTTCCGCATCGGAAAACTAAGGTCACTCGCAAGGCCCGTCAGAAGAGGGTCACGAGCGCGCGAGCGGTTCGCTGAGTGGTCGGCTTCCAGCGTTTGCTTCCGGCCATACGACCTCACCGGCTACCCATACCTTGGTTGCTTCCAATCGGGCTCCTCGATAGATCAGCAGTGAAACCAATTCGTTCGCGTTGTGAGGCAATTCCGATTTGTAAGGGAGCAGGTTCTCGGTATTCCACAGAGCGCAATCCGCTAGAGACCCTTTTCGGAGCTGGCCAATCTCCTTTGGCTTTCCCAGCACGGCGGCGCCGCCAACTGTCGCGAGGTGAAACAACTCAGCTGGCGAGAAAGTTTTGGCGTTTTTGACATAGCACGAGCGGAGATTCTGACTATAGCTAGCCGCTTTCATCACTTCCCAGGGATTGAGCTCCGGTCCAGCCGCCACATCACTGGCCAGACCGACGGTAATCCGGTTTTTCCGCATTCGATCGTATGCCATTACACCACTTCGAAGAAATAGATTCGAGCTTGGGCAATGGGCGACCTTAGTTTCGGTTGCGGCCAGTGCATGATATTCCCGAGCTGACAGGTAAATCGCGTGTCCCATAATGGTCTGCGGCCCGAGTAGCCCAGACCTTTCGTAAACATGAGTGTAATCCTTGCAGGAAGGGAATAGGTTTTTCACCGCGATAAGTTCTGCGCGATTTTCCGCAAGATGCGTCTGGATAAAGGCGCCCGCTTCGGTTGCTAGTCTAGCGCATTCGCGCAGGAGTGTCGCCGAACAGGTCAACGCAAAACGAGGACTGAAAGCATAGGTGATCCTCCCACCGTTGGCCTGATGCCATTTTTCGCAGAGCTTCGCGCTCTCATCCAGCACGCAACGCGTAAGATTCTTGTGTGGCTTGGGTGCGTATGAATCCACATCCATCATCATTTGACCCATTGCAATCCTAAGTCTGCTTACTGCAGCGGCCTGGAAACAGACCTCGGTACTTTCGGCGTCAACCGTCGTATAAACCGCGGCGGAGGTAATGCCGTGGCGTTTTAGCTCAGAGAAGAAGAGCGGCGCTTCAGTCTTCGCCTTTTCCGGACTGAAAGCACGTTCACACGGAAAAATGAATTTCTTTAGCCAAGCAAGTAATTCCTGTCCGCCGCAAGCTACGACCGGATACTGCGGTAAGTGGCAGTGGACGTCGATGAATCCCGGCGTGACCAGCTTTCCACTTTGATCTTCCCATCGAATTCGCTCGTTCGTAGGTCGATCTTTCCAGTTTCCAGCAAACGTGATTCGCCCAGCCTCGTTCCAAACCATCGCTCCATCTGGATGCTCCTTTAGACGGCCGGATTCGGAAGAGGAAAGCAAGAAAGCGCGCAGACCGGTCAGCATAAGATTTACCGCCAAGGCTCAGAGCGGCGATAGCTGCAACGAAATCGTCCTTGTGCTCGTTCTCGACGTTACCAAATAAATGACCATTCAAAGGAGGACTTTTTCCGGGGATAAGTCATTTGGAGGACGAGGAGGAGAACGAAAAATCAAGACTAAAGACGGCAAGAGGAAGAATGAAATCTTCCTCTTGCGAGCAAAGTCTAAGGGAAATCGCGAGCTAGAACTTAAATGTGACGGTGCCTTCAAGATGGAATGGCCATTCGGCCACAACGGAATCATATCCGTATACCGGATTGGGAGGTCCCCAGAGCTTTTGATCCGTCAGGTTCAAGAGCGCTATTTTCGCTTCAAAATTATCGCATTTCGTCTTGTAGAAAAAAGTCAGATCCTCTTCGTGCTGGGCCGGAATCCGCACATAACCATTGTAACCGTTGAAGATCATGCTGGTGACGGTCTCCCCGAAGATCACGCCAAATGTGCCGTAATCGGTCGGAATTTGATATTTAGCCAAGAGGTTGACCGCATGGGACGGAACACCCGGTTCGCGATAAATACCGTGTCCTAAGCTTCTGCCGTTGTCGGTGATCACGGTACCGTTCGGCCCTTGTTGTTGGGGAAAGTTGACCGGGTAAACCTGGGAAACAAATCCAGGTGAACCGTGGATGAAGGAATTTATGTAGCTATACCCGGCACTCACGTAGAAATTTCGGCTCGGCTGGTAATCCGCCTCGATTTCAAAGCCTTTGGCAGTATCCCGACGCAGCGCTGCACCGAGACCTGGTACGTTCCGATGTTGAATGTAGGCCGCAGTAGTGATGAAGAGCGTGTCCTGAAGCAGTGAGGCTTTGGCACCTATTTCGTAGAGATCGCTAGCGACATGCAATTCATTCGCGACAGGGATATTGGTGCCGCCGTTTCCGCCGTTTCCAGCCGGAAATCCGCCGCCGTTTCCAGCTGCATACGACTGGCTGTAGTTATACGTGAAATAGGTTGTGAGCCATTTAGCCGGTTTGAATACTGGACTGATATTAAAGTTGGGTTCGACCACCACGGTGTGATCACCCGGGGAGCCGCCTGGACCGGCGAAGCCAGCTCGGACCGCTTCAAAGTAGAGCGGGTCATTCACCTTCACCCACATGATATCTGCTCGCGCTCCTGCCAGTAGGGAGAAGTGTTCGCCAAACTCGAATACATGCTCGTAGAACGGAGCAAGCGTGAATAGCTTCGAGTAGTTGGTATCGCTATTGAAGATCCCGGGCGTAGCGGACCAACCCGGTTGATTGGGGACTGGTTGCGCTGTAAACGCGCTGAAACCCCGATATTGGATGAAAGTCCTCGACTTGCTGATGTCCCAGGCATTTAACGGCTCGTCAAAATAGTCATCAAAAGCCGTGACCTCCTGATACTTTACATCGATACCGAGATTGATCTTGTTACCCAGAACGAATGGCTTGGCGGTTTCCGTGAGCGGGACCTTCCCGCCTTTGTCGTCCGCCTCTTTTTCATCGCCCTTGCTGACAGTTTCACTGCCTCCGAATGGAATATCCCAGTTGATGTGCAATTCCGTCCTGTTCTCAAACGTGAAGGCTAGGGGGATGATTTCGGAATAGTAAGCGCTATCTTTGGTGTGCCGATCGATCCACTGGATCAGCGTGTTATTAACGATCTGCACGTTATCATTGATCGTAAATGTCTGGATCGCCTGACCGTGGAAGCTTTTGCCGTAGGAACCGTCCCCTGGATTAAATAAGCGAATGCTGCGGTTCAAACCCACCGTGCCTTCCGGCACAATTAGATTACTACCCGATTTTACCGAGTTAGGTGCGCCCGGAACGGTGCCGGTAAAGTATTGCCCGTTATCAATCAAATTTTGGGTGGGCCGGTTGAATCCGTTGTTCTCCGTATAAGTCCCGAACCAAAAATCGGCGTTCATCTCAAGCTTGTATTTATCACTGGGGATCCAGGTAAGAGCGGCGTAAATCGAGTGAGTTTCCGTGACCTGGTTTTCGTAATAACTCCCGGAGTCTTCGCCGGAATAGCTGATTCGAAAAGCGAGCTTATCGGGGATGATTGGACCGCCGACATCGACGTTCCATCGGTACTGTTCGTAGGTGCCGACCGTCGCAGTTATCGCAGCCTGCAGCCGATCAAAATAGGGTTGCTTGGTAACAAAGTTAAAATAACCACCGACATAATTCGATGCTCCATAGACTACCGAGGGCGGTCCCTTCATGATGTCCACCGAGTCGAAGGAATTGAAATCGATCGGCAAACCGTTTCCGTTGCTGGTCAAACCTTCGCGCATCCCATTAACGAAAACGTCGGCGGTCTGGCCACGGATACTCGGATTAGCTGGAGCGCCGAAGTTGGTGGTGGTGAAACTGCTGGTGGTTAGTTTTGTAAAATCTCGGACATCTCGAACGTTGATATCATCGAGCTGAGCACGCGAAATGATCGTAATGTTGCGAGGAATATCCATCACGTTCAGATCAAGGCCGTAGGCAGCGTTGGTCGGACGAACCGTTGGTACGACCGCCTCGTTGATCGGAATTTGTGCACCGGTCACCACGATCTGTTGGAGAGTCCCCCCTGGAGTGGTGGTGCTAGTGGTCGGACTTTGGTCTTGGGCCTGAGCGAGCCGGCTCAGGTCAACAAACAGGACCAAACTGGGGATTAGGATCCCCGCTAATCTTCGGGTCATGAAATGTGCTCCCTGGTTAATTTTCTCTCTACTTTTTAACCGCTGGCAGCGATGCCTGCGGGGTTAAGGCAACCAAGCTGCGGTAGCACCCCTCATGCCAGCAGCTGCCCTCGGGCTTTGGTTTCCCTTGAATCCTTGGTCGGCCACCATTTTTTCCGGTTGGCACCGGGGCCGGCCGGAAAAATGGAGGATTGATATGCGCACCGATTGATCCCCTGCCGAGCATGTCGCGATCAAAAGCTTAGGAGCAACTGAGAATTGGTAAAGCTTTGAGCAATATTCTGTACTGTATGTCACACAAGTGCCTGAAATTGAGCAAGCTCGCTCTTGCCCTGCAGTAGTTTGGCCAAAAGGAGACACCTCAGAATGGCCGAAGCGCAAGTCGGATTCAGACCTGATTGCGAGGCGGATCCGAGATTAGCCCTATCGCGGAGAACTAATCAAGACGGGGCCTGGGCGGTTCTGAGGGGGAACGACACGAATGGCTCAAACCCGGCGCGTGGGGACGCGAAACGAAAGGCCGCAGTCACCGAAAGGCGCCGAGGTTTTCGCCCTTCATTAAGGGGCTCGCTGACACGCTGGATATCTCCATCCGCATTTATCTTAGCGTTTGCGAATTCAATTTTTGCCGGTCTACCGCCCATTTTGTCGCCAAGGGATCAGGACCGATTCTAACCACCGTGAAACAAGGTAGGCCGCCGCCGAGAGAACTGCGATGATTACATTGGTCGCCCAAAGGCGGTCACCGCGATGATCATTCATTGCCTCGATGAGCAAGTAGCCGAGCCCTTGTCGAGAAAAGAAAAACTCGGCAATAACCGCAGCGATGATGCTGCTAGTAAATGCGATCTCATGTGCGGCCACGTAATACGGTAGGGCATTCGGCCAGAGTACATAACGGAATCGTTGCCAGCGGGTCGCATGGAGGGTCTGAAATCGGCTAAGAAGATTCGGATCCACCTCTTCAAATCCCTTCATGAGATTGGCGAGCAATGGATGAAAACAGATCAGGATTACGACGAGAATTCGAGGTGTGGGCGAGTCGCCGAAAGTAATAACTAAGAGGCTGGCGACGGAAACGATCGGCAGGTTTTTTATCACGATTACCCAGGGAGTGGCGAGTGATCGAAGCCAACTCAGATAAAGGAAGGAGATGGCCAACAGGACCGCAATCAGGTTGGCAAAAAAGTAACCAATGAGCGCAGTGCCTAGTGTGACCAGGGTATTATACAAAAGACCGGACCACTCTTTGGCGATGACCATGACGACGAGATGGGGAGGAGGGAGGACAATCGGCGCGAGTTGACCTATCCAGATTACTCCGTACCAAATCACTGCCACTGAAACCAAAAACAAAAGAAGTGCTGTGCGCGAATTCATGATCTAAACCGCCGCAGCTCGGTGTAAAGCCTCTCGGGTTCGTTTCACGAGGCCCAAAAAACTGTCTGATTGCCGGACATCGAAGTCGCGCAGATTCGGCAAATCGACTTGAACGATATCGGCGATGGTAGCGGGTCGCTGGGACAACACGATAATCCGATCCGACAGAGTAACCGCTTCTTCCACGCTGTGGGTGACAAGAATTGCCGTTCGGTGCGCAACTCGGAGTACACCGGCGAGCCAGTCCGCTAACCGCTCACGGGTAAGTTCATCGAGAGCTCCGAACGGTTCATCTAACAACAGAAGTGAGGGTTCGTGTACCAATGCACAGGCGATGTTCACTCGTTGCTGCATGCCGCCGGAGAGCTGATGTGGAAAAAGGTTTAGCGCCTCGTCGAGGCCGAAATGGCGAAGTAGTTCCGCTGGTTGGAGCGCCTGCTTCGGCTTAGCGATAGTAAGTGTGAGTTGAACGTTCTGCAGCGCGGTTCGCGACGGAACCAGAGCCGGTCGCTGACAGGCAAGACCGATTTCATGAGCGGCGCACGCCGCGGCCGGAGTTCGTCCGAAGATTTTGATCGAGCCCGAAGTGGGCTCCTGCAATCCGGCGCATAGATGAAGCAGTGTGCTTTTTCCGCAACCGGAGGAGCCGATCAAAGAGACGAACTCGCCCTTCGGAATCGTTAAATCGAGCGGAGCGATGATCTGTTGTTGTCCGAACGATTTGCTGACTGAACTCGCTTCGACCGCCGGCATACTATTCCGGCTAGTCCAGGTTGATCACGCCATATTCAGCCATCAGGGCAGCTGAATTGTTCCAGACGTCTGAAGACATCCAGAGCGGTGGTTGTCCATCACGTCCGACCACTAGATCTTTTTCGAGCTGGAATCGGCGCAGCACCACATCTCGACTGAGGGTCGCATCTTTGCCGTAACGGATCGTAATATCAGCAGTCTCTTCCGAATGATCCAAATAAACCCGGATCGCCTGTGATAACGCGTAAACGTATCGCGTTACCAAATTAGGGTTTTGCTCGGCCAGCGATTTCTTGACCACCGAAACGTCGCAATGCTCGTTCCAGCCCAAATCCTTGAAACGAAGTCCGGTCCAATTCTTGTGCCCATCCTGCTCGAGAAAACGCGGCTGGTTCTGGACCCAGGCAGCATAAAAATCAACGGCTCCGCTGACCAGAGGGTCTGCAGTGAACCCGGCCCGCATCAATTTCACCTTGTCGGCCGGCAAATGATACTTTTGAAAAAGGAATCGCGCGTAAATCTCACCATCCGACTGAATGCCGACTGTCTTGCCAATGACATCCTCCGGCTTGAGCTGAAGCGACGAGGGTTGATTGTTGGAAACCGATTTGTCTAGCGCAATCCAATCGTATGGGCTGTCCTTTAGCAGAGTACAAATAGCCGTAACTTTCGCCCCGGTTGGACTAGCCACCAATGACACGACAAAATCACCTCCCGCGCTGACGGCGAATTCGAGTGATCCGGCAGCGAGCAAGGTCAATTGATCTTTGCCGGGACCGCCAGGAACCAGCTCGGCGTCGATACCCATATCTCGGAAATACCCTTTTTCGACTGCGACAAACCACAAGGCGCATTCGTCGTTTAGAATCCACGGCATTCCGATCCGGACTTTATCGGGCGGGACTGGAACGGTTGGTCGCTCCGCCGCTGCCTTCTTTAAGAACTCATTGGAGAAATAGGATTCCGCCGGGATCTTTTGTCGAACTTTGGCGAGAGTATCCTCGTAGGAAAGATTGTCGGGTTGTTTCTGAGTATCACAGCTGCTCAACGAACCCGTACCCAGTATGCAGATTAAAGAGAGATTATGCCGCCAATGAATTCGCATGTAGGGAATGGCCAGAAGCTGTGGATGTTTAGCAGTATTTGTACCGCCGAATGAATAATAAAATATTCTTTCTCGTCCAGAGGCCAGCGATCGGAGGGCGCGTCCGGCAGCAGCCCACGCGCCTCAACATAACGGGAAGAAATATGTACCGGGAGAAAGTCGTCGCGGAGGGACCCAATGAAAGTACGAAGTGCTGGGTTAACGTCTTAATGAGCGACCCATCCCGGATGGGACGATCGAGGGCTGCTTACGCTGGTGATTCCTAACTCTACCCATGCTGATAGAAATCGATTCGGAACGAATCCAATCGGAGATTGACCAATTGGCGAAAATCTCCGAGGCGTCGCCGCCAGTAGTGACTCGCGTGCTTTTTTCGAAAGCCGATCTGCAAGCGCGCGCGTATGTTCGGGCGCGCTGTTCGAATTTGGACCTGACTCTGCGTGAAGACGCGGTCGGTAATATCTTTGCCCATTGGCAAGGCCAAGATCCTGATCTACCGGCGGTCGCCACCGGATCGCATATTGATGCAATCCCGAACGCGGGCAAGTATGATGGAGTCGTTGGAGTGCTGGGAGCTCTTGAAGCAATTCGCGGCCTAAAACGATCCGGGTTCAAACCGAGGCGTTCAATCGAGCTGGTGATCTTTACTGCCGAAGAGCCGACCCGATTTGGTATTGGCTGTTTAGGTAGCCGGATGCTAACCGGGGCTCTGGCGCCGGAGCAAGCTCTCCAGCTAACCGACTCAGCCGGTAAACGGCTATCTGATTGGTTGGGGGAGGTCTACCCTCAATCCGGTGATCTTCAATCCGTTCGATTAGTTCCTAACTTCTATTCCGCTTTTATCGAACTGCATATTGAACAGGGACCGCTTCTTGAGCGGCAGCGAATCGATTTGGGCGTCGTCGAGCAGATCGCAGCTCCCGCCACCCTCCGATTGGAATTTATTGGTGAAGGTGGTCATGCTGGAGCAGTGCTTATGCCGGACCGCCACGACGCGTTGTTGGCGGGCGCTGAAATCGCCTTGGCAGTAGAGAGCGCGGCGAAAGAAAGCCAAAGCCCAGACACGGTTGGTACCACCGGTGTGTTTCGGATCGAGCCGGGCGCTGTTAATAGTGTGCCTTATCGAGCTCTCCTAGAAATTGATCTACGCGATACCCGGCTTTCTACCAGAGACTTTGCGTTGCAACGAATCCGCGAGAATGTTTTAGCGGTAACTCAGCGTCGTGGGGTACAGGCACATTTAGATGTAATCAATCAAGATCCGCCGGCCGTCTGCGATGCTGCGCTGGTGCAAGCTGCTCTGCAAGCGGCGGTGCGTGTCGGCCTCTCGGCCCGCTGCATGGTAAGCCGTGCCTATCATGACTCACTTTTTATGGCGCAGACCTGTCCGACCACGATGCTATTCATTCCTTGCCGAAATGGAGTAAGTCATCGCCCGGACGAGTACGCATCACCTGAAGCTATTGGCAAAGGAACATTGGTATTGGCACAACTATTGGAACAACTAGCCAGCTAGCATGTTGTCTCGCATATAATGGTGATGTTGTTGCTCTCTATTGCGCTCTTCAGGAATAACGCCGGGAGCGCTCGGTGATTGGTAGCGGCGACTGTCTCCAAAGCCAAACGCGCGCGCCGTCGAGAACTTTTGAACGCGAGCAATGAAAGCGATCCTGGCCAGTAGGTGCAGTCGCCATCGTGTGGTCCGCGAATGCCGCACAGCATGATCAGAATGAGGAACCCCGAACGCCATACGCAGCGACACGATGCGACTGCGGTTTTTGGCGGCGCAGTGCGAGCAGCTTCGGGCTGACTTTTAGTTTGCGCTAAACCAGGGGGGTAGTGGGATCCGACGTCGTCTCAATGCAACAGCCCCGCCACGTGAAAGCCACAGACTATGTCGGACAAACTAGTCGCCGCTACCGTTCTCCGCGCACAGTGCCATTAGCTCTGGCCCCCCCGACGTTGTCAGTTAATGTGCAAGATCATTTACGAAAAACAATTTATTGCGGTTTTTCGGGGTAATTTATTTGCGCCCCATTCCGACTGCGCTTCATTGTAGGATCCGTGCATCAGATTTCTCGTGAAGTAGCGGCTTCTTTTTCGTTCGAGTTAAACGGAAAGCTGCGAACGGTCCAGGGCCTCGCCACCAATCTCACCCTCCTTCAATATCTTCGGAACGAGGGCCTGGTCGGATCCAAAGAAGGATGCGCGGAGGGTGATTGTGGCGCTTGTTCAGTAGTAGTTGTCGAATTGTCGAACGATGGGAAATCGGTCTATCGAGCGATTAATAGTTGCCTGATACCGTTGCCCACGTTGGCCGGACGCAAGATTATCACCGTCGAAGGGTTGGCCTCAGAGAAAGGGGAGCTCCACCCAGCGCAGCGTGTATTGGTCGAGCACCATGGTTCGCAGTGTGGGTACTGTACCCCTGGTTTTGCCATTTCTTTGTTCGAAGCTTATCACCGTCACGATTTGCGTGCAGATTGGCAGATTGATGATCAGCTTTGCGGTAATCTTTGCCGCTGTACCGGTTATCGGCCGATCCGAGACGCGGCCGTTGCGATGCTCGCTTCCCGGACCGCTCCATTCACTCAGCCTCCCGCCGAGAGTGATTGCAGATTGCCGGTCGAGTACGAATGCGAAAACCAACTGTTCTTTCGTCCGATCGATCTGCAGACGCTGCTGGAACGAGTTCACGAATTCCCCGAAGGAAAACTCATAGCTGGCGGCACTGAGCTCGGCTTGGCCATCACGAAGCTTTTTCAGGCCTTTCCAATCCTCATTTCTATCGAAGCGGTTCCCGAATTGCGCCGAATCGATTGCAATGAAACCCAATGGCGAATTGGAGCCGCCGCAACCCTCACTGAAGTATGGGATCAGGTGGGCGAGGAATTTCCACCGCTAGCTGAAATGTTTCGACTGTTCGGCTCACGACAGATCCGGAATCGGGCCACGCTCGGCGGCAACTTAGTGACGGCATCACCGATCGGCGACTCGGCACCGGTACTACTTAATCTCGATGCAGTGATCGTTATCGCCTCTCTCGCCGGTGAGCGTCAGGTACCAGCTGACCAATTCTTTCTTGGTTACCGCAAGACCGCCATGCAAGAGGGTGAGATTCTGAAAGAGATCATTCTACCACGGATTGATTTTGGTCCTATGCAGGCTTCGATCCCTCCGCAAAAAGGGTCGCTAACTTCGACCGAGAGCAAAAGGTGGTGTCAGTTTTACAAAGTGTCGCGCCGTCGAGAAATGGATATCAGCACGGTGGCCGGCTGTTTTCGGATCGAACTGAATCGAGAGCAGCGAATCGAACTCGCTCGGCTCGCCTTCGGCGGGGTAGCACAAACTCCGCTTCGCGCTACGCAAGTGGAGGCAGCCTTGCTCGGAAAACTTTGGAACGCGGCAACGGTAGAGAATGTTTTGCCGCTGCTTCGATCCTGCTTTACCCCGATTTCCGACGTCCGCGGAAGCGCCGAATTTCGGCACTCGCTGGTAGCGGAGCTTTTTCAGAAGTTTTTTGAAGAAACCCAATCAGGATTTAGATGGCGGAGAGTGGAAGCAGACCTAGCAAAGCGATCTCAGGGCTATGCATTCTCGCCTCCCCATGAAAGTGCTCATAAACATGTATCGGGTCGTGCTCTTTACGTCGATGATGCGATTCCTTCGCGCGGACATTTGGAAGTCTGGCCGGTCTGTGCACCGCACGCTCGGGCAAGAATTCTACGACGCGATGCTTCCCGAGCTCGGGTGCTGCCCGGCGTAAAAGCGGTTTTGTTGGCCGAAGATATTCCGGGGCTAAATGATACCGGTACCGTTCGGCATGACGAACCGCTTTTGGCCACAAACGAAGTTTTCTACCATGGTCAATTGGTAGCCTTGGTGATCGGTGAGAACCAAGAATGGTGCAGGCGCGCGACGGAAGTACTACAAATCGAATACGAGCCGTTGCCCGCGATTTTGTCCGTCACGGAGGCAATTTCGGCGAACTCGTTTCATACTGAACCCAATTATATTCGTCGTGGCGATGCCAATCGGGCAATCAGCGAAGCCCCGTTTCGATTGGCCGGCACTTTCTTTCTCGGTGGGCAAGATCATTTCTATCTGGAGACCCAGGCTGCTTATGCGATGCCCGGGGAAGATGGATCGATGTTTGTTGAGTCCTCGACTCAACATCCATCCGAAATACAACACATTGTCGCTCATCTCCTGGGCGTCCCATCCAATCACGTTGTCGTCGAAGCGCCTCGAATGGGTGGTGGCTTCGGCGGGAAGGAAACGCAAGGGATGATCAATGCCGGATTGGCGGCATTGGCCGCATTTCATACCGGTCAGCCGGTTCGGGTTCGTTGGAATCGTGACCAAGATATGATGATTACCGGAAAGCGTCATCCGTTCCTGGCCGACTTTGCAGTGGGATTCAATCAACGCGGCGAGATTCTTGGAATCCGGGTAAAGATGATTTCCGATGGCGGCTGGTCGCTCGATCTTTCGACCGCTGTCACCGATCGTTCACTATTTCATTTGGATAATGGTTATTACCTGCCCAACGCGGAATTCTCCGGACAAGTGGCGAAGACAAACGTCGCATCGAATACGGCGTTCCGGGGTTTTGGTGGGCCACAGGGTATGCTGGTGATTGAGGAGGTCATCGACCGAATAGCACGCCGGCTCGAGCTGCGACCGGAAGTGGTCCGTGAGCGAAACCTCTACCGCGGAAGTGGCGAAACCAACACGACACCTTACGGGCAGGAAATCGGAGATAATCGGATCCAGCGAGTTTGGCAGGAGCTTCTTGCCTCAAGTGATTTCATATCACGGCGAAGAGCGGTGGATGCGTGGAATCGCCAACCGACTTCCCATAAACGTGGCTTGGCAATTACTCCGGTAAAGTTCGGCATATCGTTTACTGCCACCCAATTTAATCAAGCGGGTGCATTGGTTCTGATCTATCAGGACGGTAGTGTCCAGGTGAATCACGGCGGAACAGAAATGGGACAGGGGATTCATACTAACATCCAAGCTATTGCCGCTCGGGAGCTGGGGCTCACCGTTGATCGCATCCGAGTGATGTCGACGCGGACCGATAAAGTGCCAAACACCTCGGCAACCGCTGCCAGCTCCGGCACCGATCTGAACGGTGCTGCTGTTCGCAACGCCTGCCGGGAACTCGTTGAGCGGCTGCGCCCGATTGCTATGCGACTCTTATCGGAGAAAATCGGTCGGCCCGTTGGGGAGGTGACCTTTCGAGAGAACAAAGCCCTTGCTGCTTCCGACGAGAACGTATTTCTCGAATTCGCTCAGCTGACGGCGAAAGCCTATTTTGAAAGAGTGAGTCTGGCAGCAACCGGATACTATCGGACCCCCGGAATCAGCTGGGATCGCGCGCTTGGTAAAGGCAGGCCTTTCCACTATTACGCAGTCGGTGCTGCTGTTAGTGAAGTCGAAGTTGATTCGCGGACCGGAGCGTTTCAGCTGCTGCGTACCGACATTTTACACGATGTTGGGACATCAATTAATTTGGGTATTAACCGCGGACAGATCGAAGGCGGTTTCATTCAGGGTCTTGGTTGGTTAACCGTTGAAGAGTTGGTGTGGGACAAACAAGGCCGTTTACTGACTCATTCACCTGATACCTACAAAATCCCGGCGATTGGCGATATTCCGAAAGATTTTCGAGTGGCATTCTTAAGTGAAGCCGAACAGCCAGGAAATATCTACGGAAGCAAGGCAGTCGGTGAGCCCCCTCTCATGTTGGCGATTTCCGTACGCGAAGCAATCCGGGACGCTATCGCAGCATTTGGTTCGGGTAACGAGCCAGTGTTGTTAGCTTCTCCGGCAACGGGTGAGGCGATTTTTTGGGCGATAAGGAAGCGGCGGGGAGGAAGTCAGCAGTCCGCAGTTAGCGGTTAGCGGTTAGCGGTAGGTAGTAAGTAGGGAGTACGGAGTGGATGATGAGCGACTCCGATCAAAATTTTTTGCGATCGGGGAAGAGCTTTGTAAGGGATTATTCAGACCTGCTCGCTTATCGGATAAATTTTTGGCTGAGTCAGGAGATTTTCGAACTAAGTAAGCAGTTTCCAAAGGAAGAGATGTATGCGCTGATGGATCAGTTTCGTCGCGCTTAGCGATCGATAGGAGCCAACATCGCGGAAGCCTGGGGCAAGAGACGATACGAAAAACATTTTGTAAGCAAGCTCACTGACGCGGACGGAGAGCGTTTAGAAACCCAACATTGGCTTAGAACGTCGTATTCGTGTCGATATCTGGGTAAAGAACAGGCGGAAAAGATGAATGAGAGTTTATTGGAGGTCGGCCGACTCTTAAACGGAATGATCGAAAAATCATCTGCATTTGTTCTTGGCGAAGATCGCGTGCAGGAAGACTCTTCCACTGACGAATTCTTCTGCCATTGGCGACATTTTGTTCCGCTCGTCGCTTACTACTTACCGCCTTCCATCCTCATCGACTTCCCCGTCTTCCCACGCAGCACTGCAAGCACCTCGGCCATCACGCTAACCGCAATTTCTTCCGGCGAATCGGCACCTATTTGCAGACCAATGGGTGCGTGCACCTGCTCGAAATCTTCCATTCCGCGGAGTTTAAGCTCATCGTAGACACGGTTGACTTTTCTCTTGCTTCCCATCATCCCGATGTAGCCGAAACCTCCAGTCCTTAACGCCGCCTCCAGAGCGTCACGATCGAGCTGATAATTTCGATTCACTAGGATCAATGCATCGGAACCCCGCCATGATTGCTGGCCGATCCATTTGGCTGGTTCAGACGCGATCTTTTTTTCGTCCGCCGGTTCAAAGCGTTCGACGATCTCCGGTCGATCTTCGACCAAAACCGTTCGAAACCCGCAGATTCGTGCGAGTCGAGCGATTGCGATGGCACAATGGCCGGCGCCGAGGAGATAAATGGTCTCACTCCGACTTTGTGGTTCCAACAGGGCGGTGACTTCGCCGCCACAAATTGCTCCAAACGAACACGCCGATCCTTCGCGTAAGACATAAGTCTTCAATTCCGGCTTACCGGTTTGCAGGGTTCCCAGCGAATCTTCAATAACCAATGCCTCAAATTTTCCTCCCCCGATCGTGCCGCTGATCTCACCCGAACCGTAGACGATCATTCGAGTCCCTGCCTGCCTCGGGACCGAGCCTTTGGTGGCGGCTACCGTCACCAATACGCAGTCTCTGCCATTGACCTTCGCTGCCAGAAGCTCTTCAAGAACTGACTGATTCATGATTCTTTGGTTATCGGCTACTGGATCCGTGCTGGTGCTCCTTCAAAGCAACCCGTGCATTTGGCACCGGTACCCAGGGTTGCGCCAAGCCTCGGTCGAAGCGAATGGCAAATCGCAGATAGCATATTATTCCACTGACCGTCGCGCCGAAATAGCCGCAGGTTTTCTTATGCCTACGGTGCGCATACTTCTCGCCTTTCACCTCTCACCGTTCTCCATTCGACGCCCGGACGCTCCCGCGCTCTTTCATTTTCCACCTGCTATATCGCCTCTGGCGACCGTGCCTTCGATCCAGCCTTGCGGCGCATCGGTCGGCAGAAAAAGTGTGTTTTGATTTTGGCGGTGGAACGGAGCGAGATCAATCGGCAGGCAATGCAGATTTGGCATGGTCAGACTGATTTGTTCAATTTCTGGACACGCAACTAATGCCGCCCTTCCCATTTCGTACAAGCTAGTCTGGACGGACGGGCTCTCTTCGGAACCGAACGCCGACAACATAGTCTCGACGATACGTGCGTTGACCTCGCGATAGTCCGTCGGCTTCGTACAATAACGCCATTGACTCGCGAGACTCGTTGCCAGAAGCCGATCCTCCGTTTCCGGCAGAGTCGTAAATTCGTCACGATGAAAGCCAGCGAATCCAGAACTGGCGGACTTCAGGATAACCAATCCGCGAATTCCGGAGTTAATTTCGAGGTGATTACGAGATCGAGTCACCTGCGTCGTAGGCGTCATTTTTCCCGTTACGGAGAAGTTGGTTCGCGATGGAGACCCATCCACTGAAATGCGCTCCCAAACGCGCTCTTCCGTCTCGATTTCAACGGCCTTGACCTGGGGATACTTGTCCAGGAAGTGCGCTGTCAGCTCCACTATAAATGGTTCCGTTTCTAGGCCCAGTTTCTCATAGGCGAATACGTTAACCGTGTTCTTCATCGTATCGGTAGCGACTATCTCTCGGTTATCGCCCGCGGTGTACGCTGCATCGAACCTCCCCTCCAGGATGACTTTTACCTCTAATTCTTTGAGGGTATCTGTGCCGTTCTCACGCAGCTTTTTCAGGACTCGGATTTTGGCTTTACCATAGCGGTTGGAGTAGAGCTTCATGGATTCCATCTAAATGTAGGGAGGGATCGAGGCTCGCCCGGCATAGCTACAACGGGTCACGTTTGACATCGATAAATTTGTCGCCGTCGGTTGGCCGCGATCGGTGCATTGTAGCGAAAGCAGGGAGTGTCGTCTTTTGGCGTATGATTTGCTAGAGTAAGGGTTTAGCAGTTTACGAGCCATCCGCTTTTGTATCACACCCATGGCGAATGTTTGTTACAAACTAGACGATGTGAATAATATGGATCACGAGTCCTTTATACTGCACTTTGGCTCGATCTACGAACATTCGCCCTGGGTGGCTCAAGGCGCTTGGAGCTGTCGTCCATTCGGTTCACTCGACGTACTTCATGGGGCGATGGATTCTGTCATGTTTGCCGCCCCCAGCGCGAAGCAGATGGAATTAATTCGAGCTCATCCCGAGTTGGCTGGACGGCTTGCTCGGCTTGATCGGCTCACGGAAGCTTCGCGATCCGAGCAGAGTCAGGCCGGCTTGGATAGATTAAATGAGGATCAGATTGCGAAGATGAATCACCTCAATGCCGAGTATCTCAACAAGTTCAGGTTTCCGTTTATTATTTGCGCTCGTCTCAACGATGTAGATTCAATTGTAAGCGCTATGCGGGCCCGACTCAGGAATGATCCCGCAGAGGAGTTTCAAACCGCATTGAGAGAAATCTCCAAGATTGCCAGACTGCGGCTTGCCGATCTCGTCCTATGAAAGGAAAACTTTCCACGCACGTAATCGATATCTCCCTCGGGAGACCCGGTGCCGGCGTTTCTGTGCAGCTTTGGCAATTGGACGGCGACACCAGGAAACTTATAAAATCCACGATCACGAATCTGGATGGTCGAACCGATGTGCCTCTGCTCGGTCCGCACGAGATGATTGCTGGCGAGTACGAGCTGATATTTCATGTCGGTAGTTACTTTGAACGCATGGGCAAAGAGACTTTTCTCAAAAACGTTCCGATCCGATTTCAGATCGGTCGACCGGATGAGTCGTATCACGTGCCGTTGTTAGTCTCGCCTTGGGGTTACAGCACATACCGAGGCAGCTAAAATGGCGATCGATTCGTGGGAAGAGCGAGCCAGCCGCGTTGAGCGACGGCTGCAGGAATTAGCCGGCATTACCGACGAGCCCGGCGTGCTTACCCGCACCTTTCTTTCGGCTGCGATGCGGGAGGCAAATGCTCGGGTGAGAGAATGGATGCTGGAAGCCGGTTTGCAAACTTACGAAGACTACGCCGGCAATCTGGTCGGTCGGCAGTGTTCGAACGCCGGAAGCACCGAACGCCAATTGACGGACAGCCGTTTGCCAATTCTGCTGGTTGGATCTCATTTGGATACGGTTCGGAACGCCGGTCGCTATGACGGCCCCTTTGGTGTTGTCCTCGGGATTGAGGTCGCGGATTGGGCGCGAAATGCCGGCCGTCAATTTCCCTTTGAATTAGCGGTAGTTGGTTTCAGCGATGAAGAAGGAGTTCGGTTCAAAACTGGCTTTCTCGGTAGTAGTGCTTTTTGCGGCTTGCTGAACAATGATGATTTGAAAGCGATCGATGCCAACGGAGTTGTGCTCGGTCCCTTGCTTTCGGATCGAATGACTGAACCTTTGCAAATATATCGACCGACTTTTCCTCTCGAACGGTTGATTGGCTATTTTGAAGTGCATTTGGAACAGGGTCCGGTGCTCGAGCATCGAAATCGCGCGCTAGGAGCCGTGACCGCCATTGCTGGACAGGCTCGCTTGCGCTGTAATTGGGTCGGAAAGGCAATGCATGCCGGAACTACTCCGGTTAACCTTCGAAAAGATGCACTGGTTGGTGCTGCCGCATTTGTCCAAGAGATTGATCGGATTGCGCGCGATTGGCCAGGGCTGATGGCGACGGTTGGCGAATTGCACGTTAAGCCAAACGTTAGCAATGTGGTCCCGGCCAGCGTGACCCATTCGTTGGACGTGCGTCACCAAGACGACGCGATTCGCGTCAGCGCCGTGAATAAATTGAAGGAAAGCGCGGCCGGCATTGCGGCGGAGCGCTCTCTAGGGTTGGAATGGAAATCTCTGCAAGACACGAACTCAACCGCTTGTGACCGGCGATTGAATATTCCGTTGCGGGTCGCTATTGAAAAAGTAACAGGCGAATTGGTCGATCTGCCGAGTGGGGCCGGGCATGATGGAGTCACGCTCTCTCGAGTATGCCCGGTGGCCATGCTCTTTGTGCGGTGTCGAGATGGTTTGAGTCATCATCCGGACGAATTTGTTGCCCTGGTGGATGTTACCGCTGCCTTGCAGGTCACGGCTGAATTTCTCGATGAGTTATCGACTGGATTAGTTCGCTCGAAATGAAAGATCTCCTTATTCACAGCGGCTCGGTTGTCACCCCTGGAGGGGTGTTTGGCGCCGATGTCGCAATTACCGGAGAGGAGATAGTGGCTATCAGTCCTAACTTAGAACGAGATGCCTGGCAAATCGTGGATGCGTCCGGTGCGTTCCTTTTCCCCGGTTTCATTGACGCCCATGTGCATTTCAATGAGCCGGGGCGAGCAGAGTGGGAAGGAATATCGAGTGGTTCCCGCGCTCTGGCAGCTGGTGGCGGGACTCTCTATTTCGATATGCCGCTAAACTCGACTCCACCGACCCTGGAGGGTTCGGCCCTGCTTCGGAAACGGGAGATCGCAGAAGCAAAATCGGTAACCGACTTCGCTCTGTGGGGTGGACTGACGCCGGTGAATCTCACCGCCATGGAGGAGCTGGCCAACCTTGGGGTGATCGGTTTCAAAGCTTTCATGAGTGATAGTGGGATCAGCGATTTTCCACGAGCCGATTCGGATACATTGAAGCGCGGGATGGAGCTGGCAGCGCGAAGAGGATTGGCGGTCGCAGTTCACGCGGAGGATCAAGAGCTAACCGCCGATCTCGCC
>JBEEIB010000578.1:0-2729 GCA_041167675.1 Verrucomicrobiota bacterium | reverse complement strand
AGTATAAATCTCTAGCACATCATCCAGGCGATGCACCAAGTCGCTTTGGACCTCTTCCATTTGTTTAGATTCTTTACTGATGTAGGAAATCTTGTCCGGCACGATTCGAATGTGACGGCGCGCTAATAGCCCTTGTGCTTTACGCGGATTCACGCCATCAGCCCCAGCGCTTTTCAATTCGGGGTGTGCCTCATATTCGTCCAGCATATCGGCGTACGATTTCACTCGCACGACGTTTGGCTGCGTGCTCAGCTTGGTTGTGATCGCGTACTCTTTTCCCGAATAACAACAGATGCTGGGTCGCTGTATATGCGGTTGTTTCTAGTAAAACATTCGACGTGGTTCTCGCCGACGTCTAGCGGTAAAGGCCGACTCTTGGTTTCGCGATTGGCATCATGGCTCCAAACCAGGCATGCCGCTTGGGAAATGGGGCAAGTCCGGGCGTATACTCTTGCGCGGACAACGTCGTGAACGTGAACTGTTCGCGCCTTGTATGACATCGCAGGAGATTTGCGCCATGACCATCGACGACCAGACCCTGGCGGCACTGCGAGTGCTGCTAGACAAGCAAGCGATCCATGAAGTACTGATGCGCTATTGCCGAGGTATTGATCGTTGCGACGAGGAACTGCTGCGCAGCGTTTATCATCACGACGCAACCGACAATCACGGTCAGTTCAATGGACAGGCCGCTGATTTCGTCCCGTGGGCGATTAAGTCATTGCTCCGCGATGAACGTACGACCCATTTAATGTGCAACGAGCTTATCGTGGTTGAAGGGGATTCCGCCCATTGCGAGAGCTATTTATTCGCGGTTCATCGACGCAAAACGAAAGACAGAACGGCCACTACCGATTTGACGTTTGGCGGCCGCTACGTTGACCGCTTCGAGCGCAGGGAAGGACATTGGAAGATCGCTCATCGCCAGGTCGTTTTTGAATGGAGCCGGTTGGATTCGGTCGAAGGGAGCTATTCGATCGATCAATTCGTTACAGGAAAGCGCTCACCGGAGGATGCGGTCTACAAGCGCGGATAAAAGAATCCACTATAAGGGTGCACTAAACGGCTGGAGTCTGTATTCGACGCTATCGTTCGGTGGCACCCATGCATAGGCCAGATCATACGAGGTGCGGGCCGGCTGCCCGCGAAGCCTGCGCTCGCACCGAGGCTACCGCCGGGGAGAATTAACCATGGACAAGAAGGAAGTGATTGCCGCGAGACTCGCTGAATGGGGACTGACCATGAGCGAGTCGGAGCTCGCGCAGTTGGTCCCGGCCTACGACAATCTGATGCGCTGGCAGACCGTCCTCGAGGACATGCTCCAGACTCGGAAAATTGCGGATGGCATGGTTTTTCCGCAAAGCGAGCCCATGCTCGTTCCTTCCATCGAGAAGAAAGGAGCGCCGAGATGAGTGCCGAGCAAGACTTGGCATATGCGTCGATCGCGTCGGTAGCCGAGCTGGTCCGGCGCAAGGAAATTTCGCCGGTCGAGCTCACTGAGCGGACACTGGCACGGATCGAAGCGATCGATCCGAAGATTAATTCTTTCTATACGGTGTTCAGGGAAGAGGCTGTCGCGGCGGCTCGCAACGCCGAGGCGGAGATTCGCCAGGGTCAGTATCGCGGCCCGCTGCACGGGATTCCGATCGGCATCAAAGATATCTACCAATGCGGCCCTACTACGTGCGGCTCCAAGACACTCAAGGATTATGTGGCGCCGGCGGATTGCACAGCTGTTGCGAAGCTCAAGCAGGCGGGCGCCGTGGCCCTGGGCAAAAATGCAACCTACGAGTTCGCCTACGGCTTTCCGACCCTCAAATCCTATTACAAACCCGCGCGCAATCCCTGGAACCTGGCGTACGATCCCGGCGGCTCCAGTAGCGGTTCGGGGGCTTCGGTCGCGGCCGGGATGGCTTATGCCAGCATGGGGTCGTGCACCGGAGGATCGATCCGCTGGCCGGCCCAGTGTTGCGGGATCGTGGGACTCAAGGCGACCTATGGACGAGTGAGCCGTGCCGGCATCTATCCACTGGCATGGAGTCTGGACCATGCCGGACCGCTGGCGCGGACGGTGACCGATGCGGCGCTGATGTTACAGGGATGCGCCGGGTACGATCCGTTGGACCCGGCTTCAGCCAATGTTTCGGTGCCCAACTTCACCGAAAAGCTTGGCCGAGAAATCAAAGGGATGCGGATCGGCCTGATGCGCTCGATCTACGAGGGCAACTGCGATCCGAAAGTCCTAAAGCCGTACAACGCGGCGCTGCGCGAATTCGAAACGCTGGGCGCCAAGCTGGTGAATGTGCCGTCGATCACACTGACGCAAATGCAAGCGATCGAATGGCCGGCGCTGTTTTCCGAGTGCGCCGCCATCCACGTGGACAACGTCCGGCATCGCGGCACCGATTACAATCCGCACGCCAAGCTGTTCGTGGCGTACGGTCTGCTGATCAGTAGCGGTTGTTACCTGCTCGCCCAACGCGTGGCGGGCCCAGGTCCGCGACGATTTGCTCAAGCTTCTCGACACCGAAGTGGACGTGCTGATGCTGCCAACCGCCGGATTCCCGGTCAGCCCGGTGTTGGCAGAGTCTCCTGGCCTCAGCATCGTTGAGGCGGATTTCTCCGTCTACACCCCGATCTTCAACTTCACCGGGCAGCCCGCTATCCAGGTGCCGTGTGGTTTCGACAGCGACGGGCTGCCAGTCGGTCTGCAAATCGCTGGAAAGCCT
>JBEEIB010000577.1:0-11870 GCA_041167675.1 Verrucomicrobiota bacterium | reverse complement strand
GAAGAAGAATCATTGAACCAGACAAGCGGTCTCGGCCCTTGCACTCCGCGCTATTCCAGTCCCGAACAAGTTCGGGGTGAACCGGTTACGACAGCCTCGGATGTGTTCGCTCTTGGGATCATTCTGCAAGAGCTGATCACTGGGATTCATCCTTTTGATCGGGCAAGGGAAGGCGAACCTTCACTAGCGTTTGAGATTTTACGGCGGATTTGCGAGGAGGAGCCAGAAAAGTTGCATGAGCAGGCAAAGAGGGGGCCAAGTCGTCGGGGAGATCGGCCTCTTTGGCGTCTGGCCAGAGGTGATCTCCTATCGATAATCTTGAAGGCGCTACAGAAGAGGCCAGCCGAACGGTATAAGAGCGTTGAGTACTTTATTGACGACATCCAAAACTTGTTGGATCACCGGCCGGTTCTAGCTCGGCCGCAGAGTTGGTGGTATCGCGCCCGCACCTTGGTTCTGCGGCATCCGACCGCCACTCTTTCGATTTCGAGTGCATTGGTTATTGGAATCATTGCCGTTGGACTCATCTTAGCATCTGACCATACAGCCCGGAGAGAACGCGATTATGCGCTGCAGCAACGGGAATTGGCCGTCTCTTCGGCCCGCACGATCATCAACGACTTGGCTTCGACTCTCCAAAGCATGTCGGCTCCGATTGAGCGGCGGCTTGAACTATTAAACCGAGCGGTTGCGGTGTTCGATCAGATTGACGCGACCAGCCGGAGCGAAGCTGATCCTGCCAAGAGCGCAGTTCAGGTACGATCCGAAGTTCAAACTCAATTGATTCTTGCGCGGGCTCTAGAAGAACTTGGAGACTTTCAGGGCGCGATTCGTCGAAGCGAGGCGGCGGAGCTCCTAGCTAGAAACTTGTTGAGTGATCACGCCTCTGAACCCGATGACCGGCTAGCACTGGTGGAAGTGCAATTGGAAAGGTGCCGAGCTCTTGATAATGTCGGAAAGATTACGGATGCGACCGCCCTCGTACAGCGGGCCCTCGCCAGTTTGCGAGCGATTGAAGCCGTTGATGATGCAAAGACGGGTCCTAGCAAGAAGCTCGAGGTCCTTCTCTCGAGTGCGCTGACCCGGAAGGCTAGATTGAGCGAACCCGTTCCTAATTCCGAAGAAGCGTTGAAACTCCTGAACGAAGCACTCCAATATAGCGAAAACGCCTATCGCGTCGGGCCGTTGGATCGAGAGGCTCTGGAGTCTTACACAAGGAGTCTCGAAGAGCTGGGATCATTTTATTGCAGCGTCGGCCGTTTCGATCTTTTCGCAGGACCGGTGAACAAAGCGTTGTCTCTCCTTAGCAACGCCGCGGCAAAGGCGCCAAATGATCCCGGTCTGAAGCAATGTGTTGAAAGAATGACCGCTCGTTGGGGAGATGTCTTCGCGCTCGTTAAATCAGATCAGATGAATGCGGTTCTTCCGGGCGAATCGTTGGCCCTTCTGCGCGAGTTATGTGCAGCTGATCCAAGCAGGGTCGATCTATTAGAAGACTTGATCCGAGAATCGGGGAATTGCGGACTCGTTTTGTCGAATCAAAATCGGTATGAGGATGCGAAAAGATTATTGGAGGAAGCAGTCGACCTTAGCCGCAAGCTGATGGAAGAAAGAAAGGGCGGTTTTTATCTCGAAGACTGCGCCCATAGCTATGGCTTCTGCCTTTCCCATTGTTACAGCAGGACGGGAGACACGGAGGCGGCGAAGAAGATCAATATGGAATTCTTGATGCCGCTCACGGAAAAGCTTGCGGCGATCGATCTAGACAAATCGAGTAATCGGTTCCGCGAGGCCCTCTGCTGCTACGCACGTGCCGAAGTTGCGAGTAAGGCTCGGGAGTGGAAGGACGCAGAACAAATGTTTTTCTTGGCTGAGCAATATCTTGAGGAGAATATTCACGCTCGGGACATCCCTTATGATCGGGAAATTTATGGAGATTGTCTTGCGAGGTTAGGCAACGTTTTGGGTCAGGAGGGGGACACGGAATCGGGACGTCAATATATCGAGCAGGGCCTGCGAATCATGTACTCATTGGATGATAGGTTTCAGCGTACGCCATCGACCAGCAGCGACATTTCCGATGCGGAAGAGGCTTTGAGCCGATATAAGGGCCAGTAAAGAGTGCCGATCATTCACTAACATCCGCTACACGTTAGATCAAAACCAGCGCTAGCAGGATTTACGGATGGTTTCTTGAGCATCCGATATAGTCTGGTCTTAGCGAGAGAAACCGGTAGCTTTGTGGAACTGTCGAACGAGCTACCAAAACGACATCTAATTGATTCTTTATTTATACAATTAAAAGCTGGCATGCCCCGAGGAATACGGTTTAGAAAAAAACACTCCCCAACGATGATCAGGATGGCATCTAGATGGTTTTTCGCGCTGGCATTATTTTTCTTAGTGCCGGCGTTTGCTAGCGAGCCGCAGTCCAGCTGGGTATTTGACTCTGTCAAGCCGAGTCCATCTCCTTCCGACTTTGGAGCGACTGACGAAGAACAAGTATACAACGTGATTCTTGATCAAGTGAGATACTGGAACGCCCACGACATCGAGCATTATATGGATTGTTTCTGGAAGTCACCTGATTTGCTGGTGGTCAATGATGGAGAGCAAGTGATCGGGTGGTCTGAAGTTCTAGCGACCTACCAGCGTGGATTTCCGAATCGGGCTGAAATGGGCTCTATGACGTTGCAGCGAGCGAAACTACAAAGATTGGGTCCAGATTTTTTCTTGGGATTAAGCTGGTTTGTGGTCCGGACCAACGGCAAAGATTCTTACTCCACCGACACAATGATCTTTCAGCGACTTTCGGAGGGTTGGAAAATCGTCAGTGATCATTCCAGCTATCTCGAGCCTTGAAAGAGAACCTGGCCAGCTCTTGAAACTGGCCAGGTCTATCGTCGCCTGTAGTTTACGCAATTGTTGGCCCGCGGTGTGAACAGAATGGTCCGGTTGCAGCTAATTAAACCCGGTCGTTGGGCGGAATGGTCCGGTCGCGGCAAGTTCGAACCCATTAGTTGGATGGAACGGTCCTGTTGCAGCAAGTTCGAACTCAGTGATCGAATGAAATGGTCCGGTCGCGGCTAGTCCGAACTCGGTAGTTGGATGGAACGGTCCTGTTGCAGCAAGTTCGAACTCAGTGATCGAATGAAATGGTCCGGTCGCGGCTAGTCCGAACCCAGTAGTTGGATGGAACGGTCCCGTTGCAGCAAGTTCGAACTCAGTGATCGAATGAAATGCCCCGGTCGCGGCTAGTTCGAATTCAGTGACTGAATGGAACGGTCCGGTCGCGGCCTCTTTTTCGATTTTTGGAACAACTATCGTCCTATTATCGTTTGGACCATAGTGCATTGACATCATCCGGCCCATTGGACCGGCAGCCCATGAGATATTAAGCATGGCTGCAGTGCAGACTACGACAAAGAATAGCTTTCTCATACGGATCAAGCCGTACGACTTTTGTGCGATCTGGCCAGCTTAAAATTGAGAATTCGCGGATAAAAAAGCCCGTCCTTAGATGAGGAGGCGTTCGCCTTGCTTCCGAGAAGCTGGCCAAACCAAAGAAAAATCCTAAGCTAATCCTAACGCAGTGCTACAATGTTTTTAATCAGAAGCGTTACCGATGTTCTAGCCGCTTCTTTGCAGATCGCTTACGCGACTGCGAGCGCTCACCCTACTGTTAGTGCTTCTTTGACGGAGGCCGCTCCGTAATCCCGGTTAAGCCGGGAAATAAAGCTTGCGCTGATTTCGGCCGGGCATACGGCTTCACACTCGTAATGGTTCGTACAATTACCGAAGCCGAGGCTGTCCATGCTTCGAACCATCTTGATCGCGCGACTTGCTCGCTCGGGTTGGCCTTGAGGAAGCAAGCCGAGATGAGAAACTTTAGCGCCGACAAAGAGCATCGCGGAAGAATTTGGACAAGCTGCGACGCATGCCCCGCAGCCGATGCAAGCCGCGGCCTCCATTGCTAGATCGGCTACCGGCTTGCCAATCGGAATTGAGTTCGCTTCGGGCGCCGAACCGGTGCGGACCGAGATGTAGCCGGCCGTCTCAATAATCCGATCGAGCGCGCTGCGATCAACGGCAAGATCTTTGATAACCGGGAAAACGGATGCCCGAAAAGGTTCGATCCAAATGGTGTCACCGTCTCGAAACCGGCGCATGTAAAGTTGGCAGGTGGTTTTCGCTTTGCCTTGCCCGTGCGGTATGCCGTTAATGACGAGCGAGCACATCCCACAGATGCCTTCCCGGCAGTCGGAGTCAAAAGCGATCGGATCCTCATTCCGCTCGATCAAACCTTCATTGACGATATCCAGCATTTCGAGAAAGGACGCTTCTGCCGGAATCTTGCTCGCTTCGTAATTGACGAACTTACCCGCCAGGGCAGGTCGAGCTTGGCGCCAAACTTTCAGTTTAAAGTTCATTTGTAGCTCCGCGTCGCCAGGTGGACTTCCTCGAATTCAAGCGGCTCGATGTGCCGGGTCGGCTTTGCGTCTGGCCCATTGTATTGCCAGGCTGCTACGTGACAAAATTCGTCATCGTTGCGCAGTGCTTCGCCTTCTTCGGTTTGATATTCGGTCCGGAAATGTCCGCCGCACGATTCATTGCGCTCTAACGCGTCTTCACACATCAGTTCGGCGAACTCCAAAAAATCGGCGACCCGTCCTGCCTGTTCCAACGCCTGGTTAAATTCTGCGCCCTCGCCGAGTACGTTGACGTTCTGCCAGAATTCTTCGCGTAGAGCAGGGATTTTCTGTAAGGCTTCTTTCAGGCTCGCTTCACTACGCGCCATACCGCACTTTTCCCAAACCAGCGTTCCGAGTTCCCGGTGGAACGAAGTCACTGTTCTCTTTCCCTTGATCGATAAGAGCCGCTGAATTCGCTGTTCGACCTCCTTCCGGGCCGCAGCAAATTCTGGCCGATCAACTGAGATTTTTTTGTTCATCTGCGTGGCCAGATAGTTGCCGATCGTGTAGGGGATCACGAAATAGCCATCCGCCAAACCCTGCATCAGCGCGCTGGCCCCCAACCGGTTTGCGCCGTGATCCGAAAAATTGGCTTCGCCCAAGACATGTAGCCCGGGCAGGTTGCTCATGAGATTGTAATCGACCCAAAGTCCGCCCATGGTGTAATGGACAGCCGGATAAATCCGCATTGGTACCTTATAGGCATTTTCGCCCGTGATGTTCTGGTACATGTCAAACAAGTTGCCGTAGCGCTCGCGAATGGTCTTCTCGCCCAGCCGCTTGATGGCGTCGGAAAAATCGAGATACACCCCAAGGCCTCCCGGCCCGACGCCGCGACCCTCATCGCAGACTTCCTTTGCGCTGCGCGAGGCGATATCCCGCGGAGCTAAATTGCCGTAGCTCGGATATTTTCTTTCCAGATAATAATCCCGATCGCTTTCCGGAATCTGGTCTGACGGTCGCTTGTCTCCCTTTTGCTTCGGTACCCAAACTCGGCCGTCATTGCGAAGCGACTCCGACATGAGTGTTAGTTTAGACTGATAAGAACCGGCCACCGGAATGCAGGTCGGATGAATCTGGGTGTAACAAGGATTGGCAAAAAAGGCGCCTCGCTTGTACGCCCGATAGGTTGCAGAGACGTTGCACCCGCGCGCATTAGTCGAAAGATAAAAAACGTTTCCGTAACCGCCAGTCGCCAGCACCACCGTGTCGCCAGCGTGTGCCAAGATTTCACCGGAGACGAGATCGCGAACAATAATTCCTTTGGCGTGGCCTTGCACCACGACGATGTCCAATAATTCCGTGCGGGGAAACATTTGCACGCCACCGAGCTCGATCTGGCGGGCCAGTGCCTGGTAGGCGCCAAGCAACAGCTGTTGGCCGGTCTGGCCTCGGGCGTAGAACGTGCGTGAAACCTGGGCTCCGCCAAACGACCGGTTCGCCAGCAGGCCGCCGTATTCCCGAGCGAACGGAACTCCCTGCGCCACGCATTGATCGATGATTTCCACGCTAATTTGGGCGAGGCGATAGACGTTCGCTTCCCGCGAACGAAAATCGCCACCTTTGATCGTGTCGTAGAACAGCCGGAACACGCTGTCGCCGTCGTTCTGGTAATTTTTCGCCGCGTTAATACCACCCTGGGCAGCGATGCTGTGCGCACGCCGCGCACTATCTTGGAAACAGAAGCATTTGACGTTATATCCAAGTTCGGCCAGGGAAGCCGCTGCCGAGGCTCCCGCCAATCCGCTTCCGATCACCAAAATATCAAACTTTCGTTTGTTGTTTGGACTGACCAGTTTGGACTCATCCCGGTGTTTTCGCCATTTCGACTCCAGCGCACCAGACGGAACCTTGGAACTGAGGGTCGTGTCCATAATCTTACTTGAGGACCCCTAACAGAATCGTGATCGGGATAGAGACATAGCCTGCGAAGACGAGCCAGGAGAGCACTCGTCCTCCGTTCGAAATTAGCCCGGAGATTTTCTGATTATTGATGCCGAGTGTTTGGGTAACGCTGGCAAATCCGTGACTCAAATGAATCGAGAGCAGAAAAAGTGCGAGAATGTAGAAAATTGAAATCAACGGTTGCCGGAATCCGAGGATGACCATGTGGTACACGTCGTGGCGGCCTTGCCCATCCGTCAATGTGCGGAATTCGGGATTGGTCGTCTGAAAGGTAAAGTGAAGCAGGTGATAAATGACGAAACAAAGGACGAGCAACCCGCTGTAAATCATCGTTCGCGAAGCGAAAGTCGAAGCTTGCGGAGCCTTTACCCGGTATTTTTTCGGTTTTGCCCGACGGTTTTCTACCGTCAATTGAACCGTCGCCACGATGTGGACGATTACCGCAGCTAACAGGATAATTCGCACGATCCAAAGTAACGGCCCGATCGAACGCAAGAATTCGGCGTACCAGTTGGTGTGGTCCGGTCCCAGGTAAATTTCCAGGTTCCCTAGAAGATGCCCAATGACGAATACGATAAGGATGATGCCAGTTACAGCGACTGTAATCTTCTTGCCGATCGAGGATTGGTAAAACGCTCGAACCGGGTTGCGGGAAAAGCTTCGATTAGGAGTGGCGGAAGCCGTCGTCACCAGGTCCATAATCTGCAACTTATTAGAAAAACTAATAGTGTCAACGATCTCCGGACTGTTTTCGGAGCAAAATTTATGCTTTTCTCTCGCATAGACTATGCGGCTATCGGCGGTCCACCGACTCACCATTCTCGCCACTCTTCTTTTGGCCTCATGCGTCCAACGAGATGGTGTTCACCGTGTGGTAGTGAGCATCGCAGATCAGGCGATGGACGTTTACGCGAGAAACCAAGTAATCGGCCATTACCTGGTTTCCACATCAAAGTTCGGAATTGGCGATTCTCGAGGAACTTACCGGACGCCGTTGGGCCGGCTGGAGATTGCAAAAAAGATCGGAGCCGGCGCCCCAGCCGGCGCCGTTTTCAAAAATCGCAAACCGACCGGAGAGGTTCTGGTTCCTGATGCGCCTGGGCGTGATCCGATTGTCACGCGGATTCTTTGGTTGAAAGGCAGGGAAGGCCAAAATGCTGACGCGTTTGAGCGATACATCTACATTCATGGTACGCCTGAAGAGCGGAACATTGGTAAGCCGGCCAGCTTCGGCTGCATCCGGATGCGCTCGGCAGACATTATTCGACTTTTTGCGACAATCGGAGTTGGGGCGAAAGTCGAGATTGTACCTGGCCCGCTGCCGGAAACTACGCCGGCAATTGCGGCTGGCTCACCCAATCCGGCTGGGCAATGAGCGATTGGGTGTCCCGCCAGGTGATCGACCGCCAGCTCCCTTCTCGCTGGGGTCCGGTTATGTACCAGCGCTGGACTAAACTGCTTTTCCTTCACTGGCGGTGGGACCCAGGCGAAATTCGGAAACGCCTCCCCAGAGGACTTGCCGTCGATGACTTTGACGGGGGCGCATGGATTGGCATCGTTCCTTTTTTCATGGGTGGGGTTCGGCCCGCTGGATTTCCGCCGCTTCCACTGGTTTCCAATTTCTTGGAGTTGAACCTCCGCACTTATGTGAGAGATGAGTCGGGAAGGCCAGGCGTCTGGTTTTTCTCTTTGGACGCCAACCAGCCTCTGGCCGTCTGGGCGGCACGGCTGCTCTTTGCTTTACCCTATCAACACGCGACGATGCGCGCGAGCCAGATAGACGGTTGGACCGATTATGTTTCGGCCCGGAGCGGTCGCGAACCGGTGCTGAACTACCGTTACCGGTCCAAGGGTGCAGTTGCTGAAGCGGCGCTCGGATCTCTCGAGTTTTTTCTCATCGAACGCTATCGTTTATTCGCGTTCCGCGGCGGGCAACTGTTCAACGGCAGAGTGTATCACATGCCCTACCAATTAAGCGGAGCCGACCTGGATTACTATGATCCGCGACTTTTCGAACTCGATGGCTTCGATGTGCCGGTGCGTCTGCCGGATCACGTTTGCTATGCGCCTCGCGTTGATGTGTCGGTCTACCTCCCGGAGCCAGTGGCCGATTAGCATCGGCTGTTACCGATGTCTTGAACCTAAAGTGTTACCGATGTTCTGACTGCACCCCAGACCCGCTCCCCCGCCTGCTACTTACCGATGACTGCGTCTCCGGTCGCCAATGCCTGGCATGCACCCAGGTCAAGCTTTCCTGAACCGAGGATCGGAATTTTTTCCACCCGTTTGACATTCTTGGGAATCCACAGGCTTGGTATGCCTTCCGCCAATAGCTTTTCCCGAATCTCAGCAGGCTTGAAATCGCGGACGGTTAGCATAATCAACGCTTCTCCTTTCGATTCATCCGGAATGCCAATAACCGCGATCAACCGTTCATCCTCCATTCGCAAATCAAATGCTTCGATGATCTTCGCCTCGACCGTTTCATGCGGCACCATTTCGCCGCCGATCTTGGAGAACCGGGAAAGACGACCTTCAATGTACAAAAAGCCGTCCTCGTCGAATCGGGCAAGATCCCCCGTTTTGAACCAACCATCTTTGAGCACTTCAGCCGTCTTGGTAGGTTCATTCAGATACCCTTCGAAAACATTCGGCCCTTTCAGCCAGAGCATTCCCAATTCTTCCGTTGAGAGGATCTCATTCGTCTCCGGATGCCGTATTTGCGCCGCCTGGCCGGACAACAACTTACCAACTGAGCCGCTGCGATTGGCTGGCTGGATTGCATCGTCGGGCTGATTCTTCGGCGGATCAGGAAGATTGGTACTGACTACCGGCGCGGTTTCGGTCAGACCGTAACCTTCGTGCACATGAATTCCGAATTTTGCTTCGAACGCTTCGGCCAGGTCCTGTGGCAGTTTTTCTGCGCCGGCAATTAAGAGTTTGACGCTGGCGAACTGCGTCGACTCTGCTCTTTTCAAGTAACCACGAAGAAAAGTTGGGGTAGTTAGCACCAACATGACGCGATGGTGCTCGATCAGCTCCGCATTCTTTACAACGTCAACCGGGGTAGGATAGGAAACGACCCGCACTCCTTCGGTGATCGGATACCAGAGTGTGACCGTGCACCCGAAGCAATGAAAGAACGGCAGCGAAGCCATAATCGAATCAGCACTGGTCATGTTCAGCAAAGAACTGAACTGCGCAATATTGCCAAGAATGCTGCGGTGGCTGAGGAGCACCCCTTTGGGCTCGCCCGAAGACCCGCTGGTAAATAGCAGTACCGCTTCTTTGGCGCCCCCTTTGTGAGGTAATCCAAGAATGCTGCTCAGCAACGGTGCCGGCGTAAACAGGCTGATCAGACGCCAAAAAATAATTCGCGGCTTCAGCTCCGGCATTAACTCCTCCAGCCGGTAAACATTCTCTGGCCACGGAAAATCAGCTAACCGCTTCATGACCGCCTTCGCGGAAAGAGCGTGAAGGATCTGTCCGCGCTGGATGGCCGATTCCAGCGAAGCGCGACCGGCCGTGAAATTCAGATTCACCGGGACTTTGTTGGCCAGAGTAATCGCTACGTTTGCCACCACCGCTCCTACTCCCGGCGGTAGTACGACCGCGACTCGCTGGTCTGGAATATTCTTTCGAATCCACCGGCTCAAGGTGATACTGGCAGCAAGCAGATCACCCCTTTTGACCCTCCGCCCATCCATGCCGTCGATGATGGCCTCCTGAAACTGATGCTTCTTCAGACCACTTACGGTTGCTCGACCTAGATGGCGCCGAAGCTCCGGACGTTGCTCAAAGCAAAACTCTCCTAATTCCAAAAGCTTTTCCCGAGCCAGTGACAGGCGCAGCACATGGGGCTCAATCGGTTGGCCGAAAGCAATGGTAACCAACTGAGGCACTCGCTTCGGCCATTTGAAAAAGTAACGGCCGCGTTCAAAGGAAAAGATAGAACCCCAGAGTCCATCCAACCAGACCGGGACAGCCGGTGCTTCCGCCAGTCGGGCGATCATCTCGAAGCCCTTGCGCAATTTGATCAGCACTCCCGTTCGGCTCAATTCTCCCTCGGGAAAGATACAAACAATCTCTCCTTCGCGAATTCGCTCCACTGCTTTGCGTACCGCATCTTTGGCATGAACACTCGAGATCGGGATCGCTGCAAGCAGCCGTAAAATTGGGTTAAGCCATCCGATTCGATAAATCGATTCGTGTACCACAAATCGAATTGGGCGTGGACACGCCAATTGAAGAACGACCGCGTCAACATAGCTCATGTGATTCGGCAACAGAAGAAATCCGCCTTCCGGCAGACTCTCGCGTCCGAATGTTTTTACCCGATAGATGGAGCTGGCCAGAATTCCCCCGAGTGCCCGCAAGAAAAACTCGCGAGACTTATGACCTAGTCGTGTCGGCATAATCAGGCACAGAACTATTATGGACGCTGTAGCAAAACCAGTCCAGCCGACCGCGTCGGCAGTGATCTGGGGGGGAATAGAGCCACACCATATTCGCAGGGAAAAGGCTGCTGAGGAAACGAAAATTTTGGCAATGACCAAGAAGAAAAAGAGAGTGAGTTCGGAAAACGTGACCAACCGCACTGAGCACCTGATGAAACATGGCTGGAGTTTAGGACAAGTCCATTGATCGTGATAATCGATAGTATTACGTTTTGATTCGATTCCATTGATGTTTGAATCGCAGACCCGCATCTGCGACATCCCGGTACCCAGGTGGCACTCGGCATTCCCAGCCGAACCTCAATGGCACCCGATGAATTTCCTAAGCTGTCCGATCCGTAGCGGCGGCTGTCCCGTTGGATCTTGAGCATTCCTGGCCGAAGCATTGGTGTCGCCCCGAAGAAGGACAGTTGTTCTACATCCAGAAGCAGATAGTTTCGGGGGTGGTGACGCCATCTCCCTACGATTGGTGATCACTGCCATGAAATACCGGCTCGTTTTGCAATGGCCCGCGTCCTCAATCAAGCACTATGATGCCATGATTGAGGTAGAGGATGTGTTGGTTAAGAGATTAACCTCGGACAGTGGAGTTGACGGCCACGATGCTGGATCACGCGAGATCAATATCTTTATCTACACAGGCGATCCAGTCAGGGCCTTCAATGAAGTGAAGACAATCCTCGGTAGTCGGGATTTTTGGTTGGACGCGCGCGTTGGTTATCGGGAACTCTCCGGAAGCGAATACACGATCCTGTGGCCTAAAGACCTCAGGGAGTTATAATCGATAGTATTGCGTTCCATTTCGACTCGATCGATGTCCATTCCTAGATCAGCGGCGACTGTCCCGTTAGTCCGTTTTATGTTCCAAACAGAGCGGTGGAACGAAGCGATTCGTATGGCCGAACTAAAGGCGCAGTCGCCATCGACCGGCATCACTAATGCGGTCTCGGTTCGAGCGGACGACATCAAGGCGACTGCGTTTTCAGGCCAGATGGACGAGTCGCTCCGTCCAGATCTTTAGATCGGTCGAGACGGA
>JBEEIB010000576.1:0-4111 GCA_041167675.1 Verrucomicrobiota bacterium | reverse complement strand
GAAAAAGGGATCGCTGCGACGCCCCGCGAAGAATCGGTAGTCGCCAGCATCCGTCACCCGTGCCTCTAGGCCCGTCGAGACCGGTGCCCCCTCGACGATAGCTTGGTCACTGTCGTTCGCCCCGGCGGCCTGCACGCCCTCAACGCGACGCAGCGTCGCGGTCTGCACCCCGCCCGCGGAGGACGAGAAACGCATCCGGTACGCGATGTCGGCCACGGCATCGCCGTTCGTGTCAATCCTGATCTCGTAAAGCGCCTCGGGCGCGAAAGGCTCGGCAGTGGTGGGTCCCAGCGGGTTCTCGCGGTCCAGGTAATCGTGAGCGGACGGATGCACGTTCATGACCAGGATGGACTTGCCAGCGTCTCCCGGCTTGGGGAAAGCATACAGATCGGTAAGGTCCAGGCGAGGGTCCCCACGGGGGAACCCCCAGTCGGGACCGGAGTAATGGTGTGACATCTGCTCTAGATAATGGGTAATCGAATTGCTGCGGGCGTCATCTGCTGCACCTTGATCGCTCGCAGATCTGCCGGTGTTGTCTTGTTGGACTGTGCTCTCGCCGAAACCGGTCACGCCGAACCGGGCGGCAGCGATGGTGATGGCCGTAATGGCAAGAAAGCGGCGACGATTGCGGTGATTATGGTTGATTTCTTCGAACATCGATCTCTCTCCAATTGGGAAACAGTCTTCCCCACAAACACTATCCCGCCACATCCCAGGGTGTGAGAAGATATTCGGTAACTGTCACAGATCCGGTTTCGACCAAGTTAGTTACAACGCTGACGTTGCCTCGTGTGGCTTTGGTATACGGACACGTCAGGTGCGCGCCGTCCACCAGGGCCTGGGCGACTTCGCGCTCCAAACCCGGCAGGCTGACGTTGAGGCGAGCTTGGAGGAAGTAATCGCCGCCAGTTGTGCCCAAGTCCACTTCGGCGTCAACGGCTAGATCAGCCGGTAGCATGACTTTCATTCTGGCGGCCACGATCTTGATCGACGATACGAAGCAGGCCGACCAACCGGCGGCCAAAAGCTGCTCGGGGTTGGTGCCGGTACCGGAAGCATCAGGAGTCGAAAGCTTAACGTCCAGGCGGCCATCAGAGCTGCGAGACGTTCCGCCGTCGCGGCCACCCATGGTGTGGGCTTTGGCGGTGTAGAGCACTTTTTCGATTTGGGTTATGCTGTGTTTTTTTTCCAGTAGGGTCATGGTGTGTTCTTGTTGATCAGAAATTCATTGTTTCCGATTAGTTGCGGATGCGATGAACAACGGCCAAGCCGTGTTGGAAACGTGATTGATTGTTAGGAACCGCATAAACTTTCGTTTTATTCTGCTGTTTTGGTTTGATCCTGCTCAACGAGTCGAAACGGTAGTCCCAACCTCGACGTTGCCTCGAATAGCATTGGAATAGGGGCAGATTTTGTGTGCAGACTCAACCAGGGCTTCGGCAATCTTCTGGTCGACTCCGGTGACCGTGACCGCGAGCGCGGCGGACAGCACGAAGCTGCCCGAGTCGTTGCGACTGAGACCAACTTCAGCAGTGACTTCGACGTCTTCGTCCGCAAATCTCAGCCCGGCATCACGGCTTACGCGGAGGAGCGCGTTTTCGAAGCAGGCGGCATAGCCGCCGGCGAAAAGTGTCTCCGGGTTGGTTGCATCTCCTTTTCCACCGAGTTGACGGGGCAGGGCTAGCTTCATATCAAGCAACCCTTCCTCGCTGCGGATCTGCCCGTGGCGGCCGCCAATTGCGGTAACTTTGGTCGAATACAGAGTGTTCGTGATTCGATCCGAATAGGTCGTTAGATTGGTTTGTTCTTGTGTCTTCATATCACTTTTTCAATCAGGGCTTGAGCTGGTTCTATACGCCGCCGCTCTCATCGCGTAGCGTCGCCCAGGATCAATGGATGGGATTCGTCGATTGTTCATTCTTTCCGGTTCTCTCCGTAATGCGCTTCTTTGCTAGCGTGCTTTGCTTCCAGGTTGTCGCGGTTGATTTGCAAGTGATCGGGTTTGTTCACGGAGCGTCCGGAAAATGCAGATCATCGGTAACTTTCTAATTTATTTTTAACGGGTTACACTAACCGTTGACGTTGGTAACCTGTCAATTGATATTTAATAGGTTACGTTGCTTTACATGCCTCCCGCCTCTGAAAACGCCCGAACCAATCGGCCGGAATTTTTCTTTGTGGGCACGCATCCGGCCATCGACTTTGCCAACACTCTTGTCCCGCCCCCAGGGCCGGGAATCGAGTTTTCTGCGGCCTGGCCGGATGCGATCGACTGGCTCGCCCAGATGAAGCTGTCAAAGGACTCACGTTTGGATCTGCCCGAGACACGTAGGTCGGAGGCGCTCAAGACTGTGGTGGAGCTTCGCCAAGCCTGGAGAGACGTACTGGCATCGCTTATCGCTGGAGGCAAGGTCAGCGATGATTTTCTAATGCGGCTTAACGGTCTCTTGGCGATGGACAGCTTTCACGAGATGTTACGCCGGGTCGGAAAGAAGCGATTTCAACTTGTCCACTCAACGACCCAGTTGCACGGACACAAACTTGCGCTCGCCATTCTCGCTCGCCAGATTGCTCTCTTCCTCGCCGAGGCAAACCTTAACTACCTCCGGCGTTGCGCCAACACCAGCTCGTGCGTGCTCTACTTCTACGACACCACAAAAAATCATCGTCGGCAGTGGTGCAGTGTAGCGATGTGCGGTAACCGCCACAAAGTGGCAGAATTCCGGCGCCGGCAGCGTGAAGTCAGGGAAGCGGCCTCTCCTGGCGCATAGTCACGAGCGGAGCATTTCTTTGGACGGCAGTCCGGAAATTTTTCCTTCGTCCTGGTAACTGCGACATCCAAATCCGTAGTCAGTCCGCGGCCAAGCGTCGGCGTCGACGTCGCAGCCATCCACGCGGATGGTAGGCGATCCGACGAACTTGTGTCGATAAGAGTCCGCTTGATCGCGGATCTTGATAACTTCTGCCCGCCAAGGAAGCCCCTCCTCGACTACCACCTCCTGCAGGCGGGCAAACGCCGGTTGCCACATCGGGCAACCATCAGGGTCGACAGGTTTCAAAGTGCATAAGTTAGTCATAAAAGGGGTTGCACTAAACCGCTACGCGGTATGCAGTAAGACTAACTTGCAAGGCTACCTAACTGTTGAAAACGCGGGATGTTAGTTAGAGAGAACTTTAATCGTTCCCCATACAATCTCGGTTGCAAGCACATGGGAAAGCCGTTTGCAGCAAAGCTCCACCCGCGCTAGCGGCGATTCCCGGATTTGTCGCGCGCGGCCATGGCACCCTCATCAACATCAGTTCGGTCGGGCACTCGCGCCAGACAGGCTCAACGGCAGTTACCGCGGCACCAAAGGCCATCTGCTCAAGCTGAGCCTGAGGTTGCAGCAGGAAGTCGCAGGCAAGGGCGTTCGCGTGCAGGTGGTGCTGCCTGGTGCGACCCGGACGGCCATCTGGGAAAAGGCCGGCACGGACATCGCGTCTCTGCCACCAAACATCGTGATGGACGTGGACGACATGGTAGACGCTGCGCTCGTCAGACTCGACCGCGGCGAGGGCGTAACCGTCCCCTCACTGGATGGTTCCAGATGCTAGCCATGCCTAATAACATTTGTAATAACATCCAAAGCCATCCACGGCAATCCACGTTCTTCTACAGCCCCGCGAATCCTCTCTAAAAGCACATCTAAGGACGTCTCTGGATAGATATTCGACGAAACAGGGGTTCAACTCCCCTCGCCTCCAGACTTCGCCTCCTCGCCTAGGCTCGGAGAGGCCGACGATCATCCGGTTGTGCGAGAAGGATCAAGTAGTTGTCAATCGTTTAGTCGGTAGACGGATTCCCTGAAGGACCGACCTAACGTTCAGCGGTTGGTTCATGGCAGAGTTCCAGAAGTTCGCTGAAAAGGAATCCCATGGCAGCAGCGTCGCACTACTTTCTTGAGGGTGGCGTTTTTAAAAAATTTGGCCACCCCCTCTCGGACGTTTTGATTCAGGCTGGCCAAGCGGATCCGCGAATCACGCTGCAGAAGTTGCCGCGCCTGAAGGCCGGATTCTTATCTGCGAGCACGTCGGCCTTAACGTTGCCAAATGTGGTCTCTGGCTTGTGCTT
>JBEEIB010000575.1:0-23562 GCA_041167675.1 Verrucomicrobiota bacterium | reverse complement strand
CGGAGGAAGACCAGCAATTGGCCGCCGAACTCTTGAAAGAACCGAAAGAGCGAGCAGAGCATTTGATGATGGTAGATCTTGCCCGCAACGACATTGGCCGGATCACTCGCTTTGGATCGATTAAGGTGACGGATTTCATGACGATCGAGCGGTACAGTCACGTCATGCACATCGTTTCGAACGTCGAAGGAGAGCTGGAAGAAGATAAAGATGCCGATGACGTGATGCGGGCGACGTTCCCCGCCGGAACCGTATCTGGCGCACCCAAGGTGCGCGCGATGCAGCTGATCAATGGTTTCGAAAAAGGAAAAAGGGGAGCTTATTCTGGCGCGATCGCGTATTTCGGTTTTGACGGCAATCTCGATTCCTGCATCGCTTTGCGTACGATTGTTCTGAAAGAAGGAGTCGCTTACGCCCAAGCGGGCTGCGGGGTTGTGGCCGACTCGGTTCCCGAGGCCGAATACCAGGAGTGCGTCAATAAGGCGACAGCCCTTTTTCGCGCGATTGAACGAGCACAGCGAATCCTATGATTTTGGTAATCGATAACTACGACTCTTTCACCTATAACCTTGTCCAATACTTCGGCGAGCTTGGAGCAGATGTCGTGATCCGTCGCAACGATCAAGTGACTCTGGAGGAAGTGGAAACCTTGCGGCCGGATCGAATCTGTATCTCGCCTGGTCCGGGCACTCCCCTCGAGGCCGGAATCAGCAACGAGTTGATCCTACGTTTTGGGCCGAGCGTACCGATTCTCGGAGTATGTCTGGGTCACCAATGTATCGGTCACGTCTTTGGTGGGGAGGTGGTGCGAGCTGATCGTCTGATGCACGGCAAAACATCTCCGATTTTACATGAAGGGGATGGCGTTTTTGACGGGCTGCCCAACCCATTCGAAGCGACGCGATACCACTCTTTGATCGTTCGCCGCGAGTCATTGCCGCCGGAATTGGAGATCACCGCAGAGACCGCGGCGCATGAAATCATGGGATTGCGCCACCGCCGCTATCCGATTGAAGGAGTCCAATTTCACCCGGAGTCGATCATGACCGAGCCCGGAAAACGCTTGCTCTCGAATTTTTTGGGGAAACGGTAGGGACGAGCCCAAAATCGGTAGCGATACGCCAGGATCCCCTTCACGGGAGGTTCCTTGGTCAGTTCGGGGACCGCGCTGTTTCAATATCCTCGTCACTCAGGACGATGCGTTTGCCGTGTTTCCGTGTGAGGATGTTCCATCCCCAATCCACAAAGGTGCTGCTCTTTTCTTCGGCGCCGTTGAGCAAAACCAGGTGCACGCCCAACCAAGCCAACCAGGCAGCGGTTCCCGTCATGGTGTCACCGGTGGGTAACTCGGCCACAGCGGCGCCGCGGCCTACCTGAGCCATGAATCCTTTGTCGAAATACTCGAAGGGCTTGGCTGGTTTGCCGTCCAGCAGCCGTTTGATTGTCTCGCCGACATGACGGCCGGCCTGCAGGGCAGTGGAGCCGAGGCCAGGCAGAATTTTGCCGGTTTTGCCGTCGGCCATGGCCGCTATATCGCCGATGGCGAAGACGCCGGGATGATCCTTTACCTGCAGGTCAGAGCCAACCGGGATGCGCCCGCCATGCACCAGCTCCACGCCCAGGGAGTTGACGATTGGATTGGCCAGGAGACCGGCCGCCCAGATGAGCGTCTGGGTCGGGACCGTTGCTCCGGTTGACAGATCTATACTGGTCGGGCCGACCTTGGTTACGCCAGTGCCAGTGTGCACTTCCACCCCGCGTTCCTCCAGCGCTTTTTGGGCGTAGACTTGCAGCTTGGGTGCGAACGCTGCCAGCAGATTCGGCGAGTGTTCGTAGAGGAGCACTTTCGCTTTGGCCACCGGCAGATTCGGGTAGTCCTTTACCAGGTCGACGTGCAGCAGCTCCGACAGCGCACCGGACACCTCGACGCCGGTCGGACCACCGCCGACTACGCAGAAGGTTAGCGCGCCTTCGTCGATGAGAGCCAGGTTCTTGTCGACGGCTTCAAAAGTTCTGAGGACGTGTTTCTTGAGCCGAACCGCGTCGTCCATTGTATAAAGCGGGATCGCATGTTGGTCCGCTCCCGGCGTGCGAAAGAAATTCACCACCGCGCCCATAGCCAGAACCAAGTAGTCGTAGGGTATTGGGCCGATGCCTTCCGCCACGACTTGCTTCCTGGCCAAATCGACGCTCTCGACCAAGGCTTGGTGGAAGGCAACGTTCTTTCGGCCGTGCAGCAACTCGCGGATGGGAAACCCCACTTCCGCGGGCGTCAATTCATCAGTCGCCACCTGATAGAGCAGCGGCTGAAAGGTGTGGTAGTCACGCTTGTCGACTATCGTGATCTTGAGGTTAGCATCATTTAGTCGTTTGAGCGTTCCGATGCCACCGAACCCGGCACCCAGAATCACCACATGAGGCTGATCAGGCATGATTTCCTTTCTGCCCGGGGAAACTACAACCCAGGCTGTTGTGCATAATGCCGCCAAGTAACCTGACAAAAAGCAGCGCATCTTGAAATCTCTTTTTGGTTGCGTCGACAATTTTTGCATCGGTCCGGGTCGAAACGGACGAAGTCGGGAGCGCGTCCCGTACCGGCTATCCGCGACCAGCAAGCTCCCATCCGCAAAAGAGACCGCTCACGCTAGAGGGAGTTGTCGAGATTGGTCAAAAACGGTTAGTTTTGCGTGCTCATGGCTACCGAGAGCCCGCTGCAAGCAATCAAACCTCATTTTGCGCAAAGAAGAGAGATCATGCGGATCCTGTTTGGGCATTCGCTCTATTGGGGGTGCCAAATCTCCTGCTGGGGAGGTCTATGGGCTCTTTTCTTTTTCATTTTCATTTCCGGCTCAACGCGTCAGCCGTCCACGCCGCTCCTGATTGAACAAACGCTCTATTGCTCGTTTGGGTTGATCGGTACCCATCTGCTGCGGATTCTGTTTTATTGGTTTGATTGGAATCGGCTTTCGCTTTTTGCCCTGATTCCGCGCGTGTTGCTTGCGACGATCCTGCTCGGCATTGTCGAGGTCTGGGGAATTCACGCGGTGTTAACTGCCTGGATGCCGGCTCTGCCAGCTCATCACAGTTTGTACCATATACCTCACGTTCCACCGCGTGAGCCGGTAGGCGAGCAAAGGTTTCACTCGTTACCGCGTTTTGTCTGGTTCGAATTTGGGAAGTGCGCGCTTACACTATTCGCCTGGTCGGCAGTATACTTCGGCTACCAATATCAAAAGCAGTTAAAGGCCGTTCAGCTGGAAAGCCTTCGATTGGACGCTGCCGTCAAGGAAGCTGAATTGAAAGCGCTGCGAAGCCAAGTTAATCCGCATTTCCTTTTCAATAGTTTAAATACGATTCGAGCCCTGATCGACGAAAGCCCTCCGAAGGCCCGCGAAGGCGTGACCCGCCTGGCGGAGTTGTTTCGGGGAGCTCTGCGGATGTCGGAGTTGAACACGATTCCGCTTCGGGTCGAGCTGCAGACGGTAGACGCATATTTGGCCCTCGAGCAGCTGCGTTTTGAGGATAAACTGAAAGTGCAAATGGATATTGATCAGACGACCTTAGCTTTTCCCGTTCCTCCATTTCTCGTGCAATCCCTGATTGAGAATGCGTTCAAACACGGGGTCTACACCTTACAGCGAGGCGGAGAGATTTCCTGCGTGATTAGGCCGCAATCCGAGGGGTTATCTATATCTATCACCAACCCGGGCCGGCTGGCACCAGCCGCGGCCCGCAAGGAAAGCGGCTTGGCCAATGCTCGAGCCCGACTGGAATTGATCTACGGCTCGCTGGCTAGCCTCCGACTTTATCAAGACGCTGGCGACTGTATCGTTACCAACGTGTTTTTGCCCAGCACCCGGTCGGACTCCGAGCTCAAGCGAAAGGATCATTCGAGGCTGGGTGGACAAAAGGGGTGGCCGTGAGGACAGGCCACCTCCGCTCTGCGGGTTACGGCGCGCCCGCTTACCGGACAGGCCGCGCCAAAGCGAAGCGACGGCGGGGTGCTCAAACCGCTTTGCAGAGAAGGAATAATTTTCTATTTTGTTCGCGAAGCGAAAATTGATCAGCCCGCCTACACTGCCCGCTGCTCTCTCGCTTAAACACTATCTACCATGCTGCTCAATTCCCAGACTGCCGGCCCATTGAAATAGCCCCTTGAGACCTAATGAAGGCGTTGATAATCGACGATGAAAGGTTAGCGCGCAGCGAAGTCCGCCGTCTACTCTCAGAATTTTCCTGGATCTCGGTGATCGGCGAAGCCGAGAACGCCGACGAGGCGCTGACTAAAATTAATGAGTTGCAACCTGAGCTGCTGTTTCTGGACGTCCAGATGCCAGGAAAAACCGGATTCGAACTCCTGGAAAGCATTCGCGGCGAACCTCCGCACGTGATCTTTACCACCGCGTATGACGAGTTTGCTTTGCGTGCATTCGAGGTAAATGCCTTGGATTATCTAGTAAAACCAATTACGCCGGAGCGTTTGGCTCTTGCTCTGAGCCGGGTTCGTGAGGCTGGACCACCGGTGGTCAGCGATACCCCACTCCGCGGTTCCGATCACGTCCTGGTCCGCGACGGTTCTCGTTGTTGGTTCATACCACTTCACCGGATCAGGTTGCTGGAATCAGATGGAAATTACACCCGAGTTTATTTCGACTCTGCAAAACCCCTCATTTACCGATCGTTGAGCACGCTCGAGCAGAGATTGCCAACGGACGCTTTTTTTCGGATCAATCGGCAGCAAATCGTCAATCTTGATTACATTGAAAACATTGAATCATGGTTCAGCGGTGGGTTAAAGATTTGGTTGCGAGGGGGGGAAGAGTGCGAGGTATCCCGCCGTGCTGCCCGTACATTTCGACAAAAGTTAAGCTTGTAGGAACTTGGCCACGACGCGGGCTTTGCGGGTCGGGATGCGATCCCGTCCGTCCGTATTTTGCCTCGTCGCGTATCCGGCAGCCTCTGTTGATCGCAACACTACTGCCCCAGTCACCGAATTGATGTATCAAACGGATACTCGACCTTTCTAACCTTCGATCCTGGCTTTGAGCCATTCGTCATAATCGGACTGCAAAATGCAAAAAATGGGAGACAATTGATTCATGAAGAAATTGAATGCTTGGCTGGCGATACTTTTTCTCTGCTTAGCGCCTTTTACCGTGGCTTCAGCGCAGGGGCATGGCTGCGGCGAGGGTGGATTTCTTGGTGGTTTTGGCCGGGAGACTCTGGACGATCTGGATCTTTCCGAAACTCAGCGGCAACAAGTTCACCAACTCTTCCAGTCTAATCACGACGCATTCCGGAGCGCCTTCAAAGCAGTGTTGGAAGCGCATCGAGACCTGAACTCAGCTATGCAAGCGAACGCACCGGATGAAGCCACCATCCGGGCTCGAACTACCCAGCTGGGAAATGCAATGGCTAATCTAGCCGTTCTAAAGGCACAAATTCGAACGAAAATCGTGGCCCTCCTCGATTCTGCTCAGCAGCAAAAATTAGCTCAGACTGAACAGGATCAGGCCAAGCGGACACAAAAGATGATCGATCGAATGAGCCAGCCCGGTGAACCCGGTGTTGAGTAGTCGACCAGGCGCCGCAGGTTACAAGTTACAGGTTGGGAGGTGGGATCGTGCTTCAGTGATCCCACTCTCAGATTAGGTGGAGCTGGGCTTGCGCGTAGCCCGGTTTTTGGCCACTTGGGATTCTACATTGCAAATTCAGCTTGGTGGCCGAACCGTTAGTTGAATCTCCTGACCCAGGCTCACGTTCGGCACACCAATACCCCAGAGGTTGAGGCAATTGTTCATAACCCATTCTCTGGTTGGCAACTTAAACTGAATCGGGTGGCCAATTACTTCAAACCCGCGCGGGTCCGGAAGTGCCTCGGCAACAAGCTCCACCCGAAAAATGCCCATGTCTTCCTGTTTGATGTCAGGACACGCGCGGTAATCTGTTTCTCTGACATCTCCTGGTTTGGCAGTCTATCACCCGGAGCGCCTTAAAGGCGTGTTACATTCTCGTGGCTGAGGTTGGCTCGTTCTCAAAGTCGAGAAGGTCAGCGAACGCCAGCGAACGACAATGAACAACAACGAACGTCAGTGAATAACAAATAGTCGGCAGCAGCGCTGGTGGGTACCAATTAGCTCACGTGGGTCGAACGTCCCACACTACTCATTGACGTTCGCTGTCGTTCGTTGGTGTTCATTCTCGTTCGTTGTCCTTCGTTGTACCCAAGCCGTTCGCCAACGCGTAAATCCTTTCGTAACGCCGATTGACCGTAAGTCCGGAAGTGTAACCTCTCCAAGCTAATGAGCCGTCAATAAGTGCGTATGAAATTGAAACTTCTAATGGTTGCCGCTGTGAGCGCGCTGGGCGTTTGTTCCCTGCATGCGCAGTCGGCAGACGCTAGCCCTTCTGCGACAGCCGAAGAGCAGCACCAATCGCACAAAGGTCATCACGGCTTTTGGAAGGCTTTGAATTTAACCGATGCTCAGCGGCAACAACTTCACCAAACGCTGCAGAGCGATCACTCAGCCAACAAAGGTCTAATGTTAAATTTACTGAACGCGGAAAAAGCGTTGCATGATGCCATCGCCAAGAATCCGAATGATGAAACAACCATTCGCTCACTGTCGGTGACCGTAGGTAACGCCAGAACCGAGTTGACCGTTCAGCGGGCAAAAATCCGTTCTCAGATCGTGGGTGTCCTGACCCCAGAGCAGAAAGAAAAGCTGGCTCAATTGGATCAAAAACGGGATAGCCGTCTACAAAAACGCATTGATCGTTTAAACGGAGCAAACAGTTAACCGTTCAACTGGAAGTCCAGTTGTAAGTGAGAAAATCACAAACAGCCGTGTGGTGTTGACCCACGGCTGTTTCCGTTACCGGAGGTCAAAGGGCTTATTATTATGGTCAGTTGCCCTGCGATGGTTGTTGGTTGGCCGGCTGATTGGGACCTGAGGACCTAACCGCAGGACCACTATTCACCGGAGAATCGCTCGCGGTATTCGAGCATGCGCCCAGCGTGAGCATGCCACTGAATGTGATTAGCAAGATCAAAAGCATTGTCATAACCCAGTTCGAGCCAACGGGCGGGGCTGGATGTTCCCGAGTTCATCCGAAACGCCACCAGGTATAAACTGCTGGTCAAAAGTTTCGTTCGCGTTGCAGGTCTAGTTTGGCAGTACGATCGAAATTTTGGGCAGGCGCTGTTTCAGGCTAAGAACCGGAGCAAACAGATCGCCTTTCTTCTTGACCCGCCGAAGAGCCTCTTTTGCCTCGAAAGTGAGTAAACCAATATCGCCATTCTTGCGTGCGTCTGCTACTTCCTTCCAGCTGACCGGAGTGGACACAGTAGGATGCTCCTTCGCCCGGAGCGAATAGACACAGATAGTCGTCTTGTGTTCATCATTCTGACTCCAGTCCACGAAAACCTTTCCCGATCGAAGTTTCTTTTGCATTTTCGAAACAATTAAATCGGGATTTTCGGATTCCAGATGTTCTGCCAATGCATGAGCAAATGCTTTTGTGGTGTCGTAGCTTGCTTTTCCGTTCAACGGGACATAAACCTGCAAGCCCTTGGAGCCGGAGGTCTTAGCAAAAGATTTTAAATCGCATTGATCAAAGAAGGCTTTTAGTAGCAGTGCGACTTCGCAACAATTGATTAAGCTAGCCGGTGGGCCAGGGTCCAGGTCGAGCGCAAGAAAATCTGGATATTCCAATCTAGACGCTCGGTGCAGGAAGGTATGAAGCTCGAGATCGGCCAGATTAGCCGCCCAGACCAAAGCAGATAAGTCGTTTATGACGCAATAATCAATGAAGCCTTGTCTACGCTGGCTGGGAACTCGAGCCGTATTAACCCAAGCCGGGCGGTGCGAGGGACATTGTTTTTCGTAGAAAAAGAAACCCTCTACTCCGTCTGGATATCTCTTGAGGCTGATCGGTCGGTCTTTAAGATGAGGCAATAATACCGGCGATATTCGCGTGTAGTAATCGATAACGTCGGCTTTAGTGAAGCCCGTGGCCGGGTAAAGGACCTTCTGCAGATTCGATACCTTCACTCGTTTTCCATTTACCTCTAAGTAACTCTGCTGCGGCACCGCGATCTCCTTTTGCCTCCAAACTGATTGAATCGATCAAAATTAGTTCGCAGCAAGATGCTTCACTAGAGGTATCGAAGTCGTTGGAAGGAACGGTAGGCAAGATCAATTCCTATGATCCGCAAACGCTGAACGAAGCGATCTTGAACGTCGGCTTATGCTCAAACCTCCAATCGAACCGATGGAAGCCGAGCCCGTGGAGCGTATTCCTGAGGGATCGGATTGGCAATATGAACCAAAATGGGATGGCTTTCGTAGCCTGCTCTTTCGTCACGATGACAAGATTTTTCTTCAATCAAAGGGTCAGCAACCCCTCGCTCGTTACTTTCCCGAAATCACGAGTGCGGCTAAAACTATAAATGCGAAATGGTGGGTTTTGGATGGCGAGCTTGTGCTACCGATCGGTTCATCCTTTTCATTTGATCACCTCCTGCAGAGGATTCATCCGGCAGCGTCGAGGGTTGCAAAGTTGGCCCAAGAAACGCCGGCAATTTACATCGCCTTCGATTTGCTGATGACAGAAAAAAAGGAAAGTCTACTAAGCGCACCGCTATCGGAGCGCCGAAAAAAGCTTGAGAATTTCGCGAGGAACTTTGGGCGTTCTAAAACATTTTTCCTCTCGCCGATTACGCTGTCGCTCGGAAGAGCACAAACTTGGCTGAAAAAGACGGGAGACAATCTCGACGGAGTTGTCTGTAAGCGTAGAGATAGTGAGTACACGAGCGGCGTGTCGACTGCGTTTCAAAAGGTAAAGAACTATCGTAGTGTCGATTGCGTGGTGGGCGGTTTTCGTTATTCGGCAGCAGCTCCAGTCGTCGGCTCACTGCTCCTCGGTCTTTACGATGAGTCCGGGAAGCTGAACCATGTTGGATTTACCTCGGGCATTAAATCCGAAGATCGAGTGAGGCTGACGAGGATGCTTGAGAAATTGGTCAGTCCTCCGGGATTCGACGGAAACGCTCCCGGCAGCAAAAGTCGCTGGTCGAAGGATCGCTCAAGAGATTGGAAGCCGCTCCGACCCGAACTGGTTGTGGAAGTATGTTACGATCATTTTACCGGCGGCCGATTTCGGCACGGGACACGTATCTTGCGTTGGCGGCCGGATAAGGCGCCGCGACAATGTCGGTATAGTCAACTACCGAAACCGACAAGCGAGCTGTTTAAGCTATTCGAAAAGAGCGATTAGATCATAGATCGGAGCGCGGTGCAGTTAACCCGCTGGAAGGATTAGCAACAGGTGTCGACTCAGGAGATTGGGAGTTATTCACCGGTCGAAGACCTGGCGATACATCCGTCGGAAGGGTATGAGGCGATCAATAACGCTTCATAATACAGAGGCACTATGAAAACATACGTTGCATTACTAACACTGACCTTGTCTCTTGGTGCGCTTGCTCGTGCGGATGAGATTGAGTTCACGACCCTACCTCAACCGATTCAAACCACGGTGATCCGAGAAACTCATATCCCTGGTGCTACCGCTGTGACCCGCGTTGTTCGCCAAGATGGTGGAATTTATGCGGTGACGGTGCGCCAGAGCGAGGGGACCAGAGTCGTCTACGTAAACGAAAGCGGCACGATGGTACAAGCTCCGAGCTCGACGGTGACTACGACCACCACAACTGAACCGGCTGAGCAACAGGTCGTCACCTATGAGCGGGTGCAACAAGATTTGCCCCGTTACCAGCTGATCGAGAAGAAGGGCGATAAGGAGATCTATCTGGATCGGCAGACGGGCCAAAAGGTTAAGGTTGAACGAAAGGACTAACAGAAAATTCTTCTGTCCGAATCATCGAAACGAGCGCCGCCAGAAGGTGGCGCTTTTTTCGTTTAATCGAGGCTTTTCGCGCGGAGGCCCTCCTTCCGAAAGAAGTCATAATTACACTAGGACTCATAGCGACATCTGTTTCCGCATGATGCGACGAACCGGGGTAGGCGTTGCGACCACATGAAATCCAGCACGCGTAAATGACCCCTCTGTGCCGGTATAAAGAGCCAATGGATTCGACGGTTTATCTGGAGAGACCCGAGGGTAAGCTTCTACCGCTGACGCGCCAAAACTGGAAGCGAAAACGCAGGCTGCTTCGATCAACTGCCTCGTGAGTCCCTGCCGACGATCGCCTTTGGCCACGTATAAACAAGTAATAGCCCAAGACGGGAGTATCATCGATCGGCTGCAGGGTACGCGAGGAGGCGAGCCGTCGATACTTCTCGCGCGGAGCGACAGCGCACCAACCGACAGCCACCTGACCTCGATAGGCCAACACACCGGGCGGAGTTGGTTCTCGGATGCATTCTCGAAACTTGTCACGATTAGCTGTGCCAGCACCTTCCCGAAATTCGTGTGACGTGAGACGCCACCACATGCACCAGCATCCAGCACAGGCACCGCGAGGACCAAAAAGCACTTCGAAGTCATCCCAATGATCAGGGGTAAGAGGATAGACGGACAGATCGGTATGATGTTGGGCAGGACGGTCGCTAGACTTTTCTCGCCCCGAAAGATGACGGTTTTTCTTTCCGCTCATCGATTCATCTTCTTCTTGCGTTGGTAATATCGTCTCGCTTTTGCCTGGCTGCCGCAATCCCCCATCGAGCACCAACGTCGACTGTGGTTTTTCGAAGTGTCGACAAAAAGCCATCCGCACGTGGCGTCGGCACACTGGCGGACTTGGTGCACCTGATCCGAAACCAGCAGGTCAGCTGCTGACCAAGCAACCGGGGCAAGCGGCCATTCATCGGTGATTTGCGCGATTTCTCGCGAGCAGCAGAAATCGTCACCCTTGGAGCGGACTTCCAGTCGAATTGGGAATTTCCATAGCGCTTTATTTAAAGCAGCAAGATCGCTCGGGTCAGGCGACTGTTTACGCTGCAGCGTCCCAAATATGCGGAAAAGCGTTTCACGGAATCCTCTCGCTTCTTCCAGAACCTTCGACGCCCCGCTCGGGTTGGCCTCCGAAAAGGCGAGGAGCTCAAGTGCCTTGCCGTCGTCAATGAGGCTTGCCTCCTTGCTCCAGCGAATCAGGTCGGAATAGGTAGGCAATTTCTCTCTTGCCTGCTCAAAACCGTGTGAACCCACGGTATTTACGAAATCAAGGCAGAGCGCACCGGCAATAAACTCGAATGGCTTAAGAATCTCCGACATTTTCTTTATTACCATCAAAATATCACTTGAATGGTAGGATTCAAGCGCTACCTTGTTACCATCAAAACGTCAATTTGAAGGTAATATAATGAGCCTTAACCCCTTTAGCCATATTGACCTTCGGGTCCGAGAACTCGGTGATGCGACCGAGTTTTATCGAGCGTTTCTCCCAGCCATTGGTTTCACCGAACAGTGGGAAGGAGAAGAGTGGAGAGGTAATTCCGCTTTGGGAACCTTTCCCTCAAAACCATTTTTCGGATTTACCGAGGATCCGAACCACCAGCCAAACGGCACCCGCATCGCCTTCTGGGTGAACTCGTCAGCCGAAGTCGATCGTGTGGCTGAGATTATTCAGCGGGCCGGAGCCAAAAACATCGAAGGCGCGCTTTCTAACCCCGAATACAACGAGACGTATTACGCCGTGTTCTTTGATGATCCGAGCGGAAACCGTCTTGAAGTCGTCCATCGACAGAAATGAGGAGATATATGAAAAATGAATCGAGAAACACAGTAATAGGTTTCGATCGCGCGATTTGGATGTATGCGCCGTACGGTAACACCCTGACGTCCGTGCGCCGCTTCAATGACCAGGGCGGCAAGAGACTTCCCGAGCTGAGCCGGCCCCGTCTGGTGAACCGTGCCGAGAACGATTTGGCCAGCAGTATTGCCTATTTCGTGCTAGCAGGCAGCCTCTTTGCTTCGCTGCTTGAGTTCTTCGCCTCGTTGCCGGGACTACCGTGAGCGGCTCGAGGCCTTGTTGCTAAGATGCGGTCACTTGCTGGCCCACCGGCACGCCTTGGAAAAGTTTATCAGAAGCATTCCTCGCCCTCTGATCGCGGTAGACTCGACGCCTTTCGACGTCGGAAATCTTCATTTCAGTGGGCCAGGCAAGTGAGCTATACAGCTTTATGAGCGAGCATGCTGATTCGGAGGCGGCACTGATCGACGGTCGCCTATTTTGGGACAATCACAGTTGTATGCCCTTGCGACCGTTGGACGAGAGTTTTCTTCCGCAACTCGAACGGTACTGCCGGGCTAATGTTCAAGTCGTGACGTTGAACGTTGGATTTGGAGAACAAACGATCGAACAACATCTCCGCATGATCGCTCAATTCCGTCGATGGGTCAGCCTGCGAATGGATGCATATCGCCTAGTACGAAGCGTTGCCGATATCGAACAAGCAGTGCGGGAACGCAAGCTCGCTATTACATTTGATATCGAAGGCGCTGGCGCGATCGGGGATCAACTCAGCCTTATATCCATGTACTACGATTTGGGTGTGCGCTGGATGCTAATGGCCTATAATCGAGGCAATCTGGTGGGTGCTGGTTGTCACGATGCGGAGGATAAAGGTCTGACGAAATTTGGTCGTTACGTCGTGGACGAGATGCAGCGAGTAGGAATGGTGGCGTGCTGCTCTCACACTGGTCGGCGTACCAGTCTTGACGTGATGGCCTGCTCGCATAATCCGGTAATCTTTTCGCATTCAAATCCGAAGAAACTCTGCGATCACCCACGCAATATCGATGATGAGCTGATGCGAGCTTGTGCCGCAACGAGCGGCGTCGTTGGGATCAATGGTGTTGGACTATTTCTTGGCAATAATGATGTGCGGACGGAGAATCTGGTTCGATACATCGATTATGCGGTTTCGCTGATCGGAGTCGACCATGTTGGTATTGGGCTCGACTACGTTTTTGATCAAGTCGAGCTGAAGGAAATGCTCGCGTCGATGCGGACAGTTTTCCTGTTGGCAGCGGTTACGATTCTGTCCCTGCTTTTGCGACGCCGGAGCAACTACCGGAAATCGCGCAAGCATTGTCGAGACTTGGGTACACTGAGGTCGATGTCGCAAAAATCATGGGCGGCAATCATCTGCGGGTTGCGCGCAAGGTTTGGAAATGAACGGGTATGATATCTCGGACGTGAGACCGGCCAGGATCGCGGCGACCGCGGCATGAGATTGAAGGCGTGTTTCGGATTGCGCTCGACTCCATCTCTGATCTAGCGCTGCAGAAGTTTATCGATGAGATCCTTCAGCCGGATTGTTACTATTTTAGAAGATGTATCGTTGTTCGCGTAAGGAAGAACGAGGCGGCCGTTATGAGTTAATGCGCCGCAGCTGTAGACGACGTTTGGCACATAGCCTTGCCAGTTCTCTTCGTCAGGTTGCAAAAGCGGTTCGGTGAGTCGCCCGAGGATCCGAAAGGGATCCTCTAAGTCGAGTAAGGCAGCCCCGATACAATATTTTCGCAGTGGACCGACTCCATGGGTCAGGACCAACCAGCCAGCATCGGTCTCGATAGGCGAGCCACAATTGCCCAGCTTCACCAGTTCCCACGGTTGTTCAGGTCGCAACAGGATTTTGGGATCGCTCCAGAAGTGCCGATCATCAGAGAACATCAATAGAATATTTTCGTCGTCTTGGCGGGAGAGCATTGCGTAGCGTCCGCCGATCCGCCGCGGGAAAAGAGCCATACCTTTATTTTGCGCCGCCGGGCCATTCAGCGTTCGGATCCGAAAGGAACAGAAATCGTCGGTTTCGAGTAGCTGGGGAAGAATGGCCCTTCCGTCATAGGCGGTATAGGTTGCATAGTAGGTCGCGCGTTTATCCGGCTTGATAAATCGCACGAATCGAGCATCCTCCAGCCCATTCCTTTCATTCGCGGATAAAGGAAAGAGGACACGTTCCGACATCGGCACGGATGAATGAAAACGGACCTCGTAGTTTGACTCCGCGAGCCAGTGCACGCATGCCATCGTACGCTGAAATGCTTCCGGAACCCGTTCCTGAATTGGGATAACCTGCGGTAGAGCCTCATTCAATTCGGCGAGAGTGAATGGATCGTCGAGCCGCTTCATCATTGATCCCGACCAACCATCTCCCATTCCCAAGCCATTCAGCTTTTCCAAAAAAAGCCGCCTCGGAAATGTCGGATTGGATTCGAGCTCGGGAACTCGCGCTAAAAGGGAGATTTTCTCTAATTGAATGGAGTGATCCGATCGTATGACGCCAGTGCGGAATCCAAGCGATGAAATGTGTCCTTCCCCAACCCCCCTCAGGCTGAGGACAAAACGAAGTTCGTCTTTGGAAACTCCAGACTGATCCGGATGCGGCACGATCGATGGATTAAAAAGGGCTACGGCTTCAAACGCGTATTCTCCAGTGAAGGTCGCCCCGATCAGCAGGCGGCGAATTTCCGAAACCGCTTGCTTGGGTTCAACGTGCACCTGGACTCTTTCGAATTGCCGGAACCACAATTCCTCGCTGTCAGGATGCTTATCGCTAAATTCGGTACGAACGCGAGCAAGCTCCCTTGACGTTTCCTCCTCGCTCAGCCCAAGCACGCGATTGATGATGCTGGAGATTTGTCCGGGCTTTATCGGAACGAACGGGCGAATCAAGACGCGACGTGGATCCGGCTGCAAGTGAATGCCGGTCGATTCGAAATTCAAGTTGCACCTAATTTCTGGGCTTCGCGGTAGAAGCTAGTTTCCGCCCGCGTCATTTCAGCCAACGAGAGGAAGAATGCGAGGCTTGATTCGGCACCTTGGTTTTGGTTCAAGCGATCGGAATGCAGCGCATCGCAGCAACCACCGGTGCCGGAGTCGTACAATGATAGTCCGAGATCATTGCGTCCAAGAAACCACTCGAAACAACGCCGGGCGGCCAAATGCCAAAAACTATCTCCGGTGAGCCCGTAGGCTTCCAGACAGGCGGCAATCATGGCGTTGGCTTCAATCGGCTGCTGATCGAACCGCGCAGGGCTGCCGTTTCGGGGGCGAAAACCATTGCAACCGATCGGGGCGAAATGCCCGGTCTCCGTTGTCTGAACTCCAACCAACCACCGAAGCGATTTCAGGCCAATCTGGAAAACCTCTCCACGTGAGGTCCAGTAACCGCTTAAGATCAGTGCCTGGGACAATCTTGCGTTGTCGTAGGTTGCTATTGGCTCGAACCAGGGCCAATCTTCCGATGCATTAGCCCGGAAGAGTCCGACCAATCGGTCAGTGAGCAGATCGCGGAGTTGATTCACCGTTCGATCGCCAGAAAATGATCGAAGATATTCTTGGATCGCGAGCAGAGCGAAGGCCCAGGCCCGAGGAGAAGTGAACTGCTCGACCACCGGAAGTCCTTGTTGGAATAAGAGGGCGCAGAGATTGCGATGACCCACATTCTGCGAGCGGCCTAGAGCTGTGCCGGTCGCCCAAAGAGCCCGGGCGTGACTATCTTCGGATCCTACCGTTTCCAGCCATTGTCGCTCATGGCTCATGAAATTCCGGAACCGGCAAATATTTGGATCAAAAGCGTGCCAAATGAACGCTAAGTAAATGCTGGCGAGCCGGTCGAGTTCTTCTTTTGAAATTCGGCTGGTCGCATCTTCCAACTGTAATGTCAGGATAAAGGCTCGAGCGTTGTCGTCGATGCAGTAACCTTCCCGATAATTTGGCACGTTGAAGATTGCATGCTGAAAAATTCCGGTATCGTCCGTCATGCGAAAAAGGTGATCCAATTTGAATGGCGGCAATTGATAAGGCCGATTCTCGAGCGTCCTCACCGCAAACGATTTCCGTGGTGGCAGGCTGAGGCTTGCGCGTGCGCGTTCGAAGCTAGCCATGTGTTGTTGGGCAACGACCGGCCAGATCATTGCCCGACCGAGTTTCCACGCCCGCTTGCGCGTAGCGTTCATGAGGGCCGGTTCGGAGAGTAGTCGGTTTACCGCCTCCGTAATCGCTTCGGAACTGGAAAATGGCACAAAAAGGCCGCGGCCGTCGGCCAGCAACTCCTGTGCGTGCCAATAAGGTGTTGAGACCACCGCCTTCCCGGCAGCAAAAGTGAAAGCCAGCGTGCCTGAAGTAATTTGTGATTCGTTGAGGTAGGGCGTGATATAGATATCGGCTGCGCCAATAAATTCGTTCAGTTCCTCCATCGTCACGAAGCGGTTGTAAAAGATGACGTTACGCGTGACCTGCCGGTCGTGGGCCAGGCGTTCGAGTTTCAACCGATAAGATTCGCCTTCCCGCGCGATGAGGTTCGGATGGGTCGCGCCGAGTACGATGTAGACAACGTTCGGATGGCTTTCCAAGATTTTGGGCAACGCCTCTATAACAAATTCAATCCCTTTGTTGGGAGAGAGTAGCCCAAACGTGAGCAGCACCGTTTTTCCCTCCACTCCAAACTGGTCTTTGTAGAAACTCGGATCAATAAAAGGCGTATCTGGAGCGCCATGGGGAATCACATCGATCTTCTGACTAGACACTTCATAGACCTCTTCCAGAAGCCGGTGTCCCCGTTCCGCCATGACGATGAATCGACTCGAGAGTTCATCAAGCTGTTTCATCACAGCGCGTTGATCCTTGGTCGGTTCGCGCAACAGCGTATGCAGAGTCGTTACCACTGGCATGTTCACGTCGCGGAGAAAGGCAAGAAGATGGCTGCCAGCGACACCGCCGTAGATACCGAATTCGTGCTGAACCGAAACCACCTCGATGTTATTGATGTTCAGGAAGTCCGCTGCCCTGCGATACGAATCCAATTCCTTTTCATCGATTTCAAAACGGATCCGGGCAGGGTAGTCATACCCTTCAGGCCGATCATTCACAGCGCCCACAATCGAATGGCATTCAGGATATGCCGTGGCTACGGCCTCGCAGAGATCGTTTGTATAAGTAGCGATACCGCATTGCCGTGGAAGATGATCTCCCAGAAAAGCAATTCGACTGACAGTTGAGATTCGTTCCATCGGCACGATGCGATCGGAGTTGGCGTGCCGCTCAGCTGGAGTCGATCCGTTTTACCCGGTAGCGCCGAGAGCCTCTCACGTAAATGACGCGTTGTCGTAGAAAAAGAACGATTCCCGAGGCGGCATACGCGTTTTCAATCATCCGGGATCATCCGTATTACGACGCCAATAGACGAACTGGGCTCATGGCGGCGCTAGTCTTTTTAGGGCTCAACGGTTGCGGAAATCACAAGTATCACGAGCCGCTCCTGCAAGAGGCCGTATTTTACCTGGCGGATCAAAAACTGACGCGGGTCGAATTTGCGGACTACTTAAGACACGCGTACGACGGGGGACTCAGGGAACCTGGGGGAGCGCTTAACACCCGGACTAAAGACTGGCGCTATGCTTTCGTGGCCGACGAGGTCCCCGACCGGTCGCAGTTAACCACCGGACCGTTAATCGCGATGGCACAAACGTACCGCTGACCCAAGAATTTTCCGTCTCCGGCCTCTGATGCCGATCGCAAAAGGTACAACCGCAGATCATCGTTGCGACGAGCTTAGGTTATGCCAGAGAAGAAAACGGTCGAGCGGGCACGGAGGGCAAAACGGCAAGGCAAAGCACCATCGACGCAAGCGGGCGAATTTGTGCGCGAAGAAATGGAGCACATCCGCGAAGGGAAACACGGGGCGCGTTCTACCAAGCAGGCGATCGCCATCGGTCTTTCCAAGGCGCGTCGGGCGGGGGTGAAACTGCCACCGCCGGAGAGCGGAACGGTACCGGAGAAGACCCGGCAACAAGCTAAACGGGAATACGCGCGAACGAGCGAAGGCAAGAGCCGCCGATCATCGCCAAAGCGTAGCCGGGCAACGACCCGGGCGCTAAAAAGAGAAGGCAGGCAGGCCGCATCGAAGCCGGCGCTGACCGATCATGCTCGTGAGGCGGCTCGGCGGCGCAGTGCGACTGAACGATCCGCAGCAGCAAAGAAGGCCGCCCGGACCCGTCGCACAGCGAGGAAGTGAGACAATCGAGGCTCGGCCGGATATTAGCTCTCAATAGGTCCGGCGTTCACCATCGGTCATTCCGGAGTTCGTGTTCCGCGAGCGAGCCGGATCTGTCGTTTCCCGGTCGATCATAAGCGCTCACATCGACGACTCCGCCATTTCCCAATGGCGCTTTTCTAGGCATCCGCCGACGCCAGATAAGCCGATTTAAAGATGCAAAGCTCTCCTTTCGGTTTCTAAGCCGCATCGCTAGCTGGCGAAATCAGAATGCAAAACTCGAAAATGAATCGAATCGAAGAAGAGTCGCCTCCTCTTCCGGAACCGGTCAAAAATGCGCTCTCCTGGCCCGATCATGTCCGATCATTCTCCCTCACCGGCCTCTTTGTTCTCGCGGTATTTTACACCCTTCACTTCGCGGCGGATTTCATCCTACCGGTCGTTCTGGCTCTCTTGATGAGCTTGCTGTTGCTGCCGTTCGTGCGTTTTTTGCGGAAAGCAGGAATCCCAGAGGGATTTGGCTCGGCGGTGGCAATCATCGCGCTTGTTGTACTGCTTCTTGGGCTTGGATCTCTTATTACTCGGCCATTGGCCGCGTTCGTCGGCGATTTTCCGTTAAATCTCGCCAAAATCAGGGACCGAATAGCCTTCCTGAGCGGACCTTTGACGGAAATCGCCGCGGCTTCAAAACAAGTCGAGCAATTGATGCCTTCGAATCAAGGTACGGTCGGGCTAGTGGCCCTCAAGGAACAGTCACTTTTGCAGATTCTTTTCAGTCAGACGCCTGGCTTCTTAGCCAAGGTCGTGGTGGTAGGCGTGCTCTGCTACTTCCTTTTGGCCCACGGCGAGATCTTCATCCGGAAGACCGTGAAGCTGGTTCCTACTTTTCAAGACAAACGGCGCGTGGTCGAGATAGCGAGAGAGATCGAAATGAGTATATCGCAATACTTAACGTCGGTAACGCTGCTGAACTTGGGTCTAGGAGCATGCGTAGGAATCGCTGCCGCGCTCTTGGGTATAGGTAATCCAATAATGTGGGGCGGCGCCGCTTTCTTGCTGAATTATGTGCCATTTATCGGCTCGGCTTGTGGAATCATTCTCATTGGAATCGCTTCCTTCATGCAATTTGAAAATGTCTGGTACGCATGTTTGGCGCCTGCGGCTTACTTGTGCCTCAACGCTTTGGAGAGTAACTTTATCACGCCGCATGTCCTTGGGCGTTGGATGACGTTGAACCCGGTTGCGATTATCCTCTCTTTTCTCTTCTGGGGCTGGCTCTGGGGAGTGCCAGGCACGCTGTTGGCAGTGCCGATCATGGCCGCAACCAAGATTTTCTGCGATCACATTGCGGAACTGAATTTCCTTGGTGAGTACCTAGGCGGGTAGGGTTACTGGTTAGTCGGGTTCAGGGCACAACGAAGTCTCTCGATCTAGGAACAGTAGACCTCTCGGCGTTCCGAACTCGATGTTCGGTTTCTCCTAGGAAGTCATGACGCGGTGCTGGCCGGGCGCTCCCAGCCATTTCATTAGGCCGATTCCCGGTAGCTGATCGGAATGGTGAACACTCCGCTAACGGATGGCTTGAAGTTCCATTGATTCCTCACCCAGTGTTGCGCGGACTCGGCCAGCAATAGCGATGAATCTGAGACTATTTTCATTTCGCTAATCACACCTTGCTCGACCCGGACGCGAAGCAGAACATCTCCGCTGATGTGCATTTTCAAGGCAACGCCGGGATATTCCGGTGTTGGATATTTCAGCGCAACACTATCCGCCAGGATTCCAACAACAACAATTGGAGTCATCTCGGTCGCCTGCGATACTAACGCAGGAACGAACCAGAATGCGGCGGTTGCGGCAACTGCAACGAGGCTACGATAAAACTGATTTCTTGACATATGTAACTTCACTTTCGCGGTCTCCTTTGTTTTTCGCGGAGCGGATGAAGAGACAATTTCTCTGCATCGCTTGCGCAAATCCGGAGTAATAAGCACCAGTGTTGGAGTAGCCGGCCACGTATTGCCCGAGCCGCCGTATTCCTTGTCCGAGCGACACACCTTTCGAAGTGGCGCGGAAATCCGGCAAGATTCCGTTCAATCCGATCAATCTTTTTAAAACGGCCACGGTCGACTCGGGCGAAAAAGGGCGATTTAGCCCACAGCAGGTTGCGAAAAGTAGCCGCAGCTTCCGGCTGCGACTGTTATATCGTTCCGGCTCCGGGCGCGGCCAATGAAATGTGGACGTGCCGTAGCTCGAAAAGCGATGGCCGCATGAGTCAACTGAGGCTGGCCGCCTGGCGTGCTCAGCGGCCCACCGGGTCGGCTGAAGAGTTCGAACAAGGATTGCGGCAGCCGGAACAAAAAACGGCGGGTATTCAAAGTACTGAGTTCTAGTAGCTCCCAACTAAAAACATGCAGGCGGTCCGTCCGGATACTGCTGGCTCAGACAGAGACGATAGAATGTCCTCATCCGGATATACTTTTTCATTGAAAGGAGCACTCATTGAGCTCGGAATTGAAATCAGCAGACCTGGAAGGAGAGGATCTAAGCAAAGAGATCCTCGCCTGCGAGAACAAAGTGTATGAGACCTTCCTTGGACCCCAACCCGACGTAGAAGCCTTTCAAAAGTTGACGCTGCCGGGCTACCTTTACATTACGCCTAACGGAGTCATCTGGACCAGAGAGGAAAACGTCATTTCCCTAAAAAGTGGTGTAGCTTTTTCGTCTATTGAAATCAAAAATTCGCAGGTCAAGAAACTTTCACCGACCTCAGCCCTGATCGTCGCCCGGGTTCTCATCGAAGCCGCAGCTGGCGGACACAATCTCTCCACCGAAACACTGACCTCCACCGTCTGGGTCAAACAAGATGGCAAATGGCTGGCTCAACTGCATACCTCAATCAAGGTGGCTCAAGGCTAAATCGACGTGAGATGGCACACGGGCGAAGATGGCAGGCGCCACGACACAGCTTGCTCTACCCAGCCGTCTTCGCGGAAGACGCGCCAGCCCTTAACCCGAGAGTCAAACTTTTCACGAACCGTCATGACTGTTGGTTTCTGAGCCAACTTCGAAAATTTGCAATCAATGGCGGCTCGTAATCCTTAAGAAGACCGCGAGTCTGTGGAAACGTTTCAAGAAATACTTCGATTGCTTCGGCGAGAAAATTGGCCACGCAAATAGCAGGCGGAAGGAAAGCTCGCCAGCTCTTCTCCCATTCGGCGCTGGTTTCCGTCATCAGCTGATGAGAGAAAGTCGAGAAATGCGCAAAGTTCGAGAGCACCTTGCTATATAGGTCATAAGTCTCGGTTTGAATACCGCGTCGCTGGAGGATTTCGCGATCGTGTAAAACGTGGTTTTCTCGTCCCTGCCGAATCCGCCCTCGACGGCCGCTCTCGATTGATTCGAGCATCCCCTTAAAAGGAGGATTTTCGAGTTGTTGTCCAAAATTCGCCCGTTCGACGGCAGCCGGAGAAATGCCAGGATTGAAAACACCGGCAAACCTCGCCGAGTCTAGTGCCTCTTTAGCGCCGCAATAACGCCAAACTAGTGCGCGAAACTCTTTCTGGTCCTGTGTTAAACTTGGCTCGGACAGATAGAGAAACGAAAGCGCATCTTCGAAAACCTGACGCGCCATAACCGAGGCTGATGAGAGATCCGTTACAACGTCTATCTCCCTCGCGTGATATCGACTCGATTGGATAAAACGAAGAAACCCCAAAACACCCATCATCGTTTTAACGAAAGCCATTTTAGCTTCCTGAATCAGGTATTCACATGACTGGTTTGTCGTCGCCGCTGAGAGTCGCCTGCCCAGTTGATACAGTAATTCAATTCCCGCGATTAGATCGTCGAACTGCTTAAACGAAAACGGGTTGGAACCCGAAGGTGGCGAAGAGCCTATTGAACCGCTCATATTACGATTCGAGTTCCTTAGCAAATCGCTGGATTAGACCGCAAGCGCGGCGATATACGTCAAACTACGTATTATGCCCTCACTCTACTTCGAGCTGCTCGGCCGCAATTAGCCGAATTTCGGGTGTGCCCTTATACATCTCGACCCAACCAGTGATTTTGACGGGCCTGCCTTCGATTGCGGACAGCATCGGTGACTTGTTCATTGCTGATGCTGGTCAGCCATTTTTACGTGTTGAGCCGCGGTCAAAACCAAGCCGAAAAGAGTCAGAAACAATTTGGACCAATGCTTCGAACCGCGGTTGTTTGTTCAGGTTCATACGGGAAAGCAGTTTGCTCACAAATTGAGCACACCCAACAATACGTCATTGTACGTATTGACTGGCAACGCCGGCGAAAGCTCCAGCGAAGAGGCAGCACCGTTTCAAACCTAAGGTTTAAGACCTGCGATGGATCATAGGACAGCCCGGCGGCACGATCAGTCGGACCGCGGCCGGAGTCGCTTCGTAGCGAACCTGGGTGAACTCGGCAGGTTCGCCGTCGAGATTGACCGGCACGGGGCGGACCGCATCAAAATTCGCCCAGGGCACCTGCCAGTAAGAAATGTATTGGCTCTCAGAGGAGAGCACCTGAAGCTCGCGCACCGCATCGAGCAACTTGCTCGCTGGAATTTCACGAACGACCAGAATGTCTAGCAAGCCGTCATCGAGGAAGGCGCGACGAGCCACCTGCTTGCCACCCCCGGTTTGGCGGCCATTGCAAACGATGGCGACAACATCCGGACCGGTGACCTCCTGATCCGGCAGAAGGAGGCGTCCTTCATAGGGACGGAAGTTCGTTGCGAGGATTGCGGCCATGAGCGTGTAAGCGGCACCGCCGAGCAGGCGTTTGAGTTCCGGCGGTGTGGTGGCAGTAACCACGGCACCAAAGCCAATGCTCGCCGCATTGATGAACCAGCGGTCGTTAGCTCGGCCCACATCCGCGGCGACGGGATCGCCGGCGACACAGAGCGCCAGAGCCTGGCTGGGAACGAGCGGGATACCGCAACCACGAGCGAAGTCATTGGCGGTACCAAGCGGTATAACTGCAAGCGCAGGACGCGCCTCAGTCGGAAGAATCATTAGCCCGTGAAGAACTTCATTTACTGTGCCATCACCACCTACTGCGACGACCACATCGGCCTCCTCCGGCTGCGAGGCAAAGCGACGCGCATCACCGCCTTCCCATGTCACATGAACTTCCACGCGATGTCCAAGCCCGCGCTGCTGTGCCACGGCCGCCCGCAACGCCTCGTTGTTAGCGACCTTGCCATTAACCACTAGGCGCAGGAATTTCTTGGGCTTCACAGGACTCATGCGGCATAGCTTTCGGGCAAGGCTAGCGTAAGCCTCACAGTGAGCGGCCCGAAGTTAGTAGGAAACTAGTGAACATACTTCACAGCTTGAAAGCAAGAAGCGCTTGATTCGTCGAGTGACCTCGGATCGTATAGGCTATTCCATGCTGAGGGGAACGAACATTGCGGGAATTCCGCCAATACTTTGCTGGCTCTTACGAACCACGCCACCATCAAACCGCTGCTAGAGCTGCATCGAGCACGTCAATCATGAAATCTGCGTCTGCCTTAGTGATGCACAAAGGCGGTTTGATTCGAAGAGTGTTCGCATAAAGACCGCCTTTACCGAGG
>JBEEIB010000574.1:0-6000 GCA_041167675.1 Verrucomicrobiota bacterium | reverse complement strand
ATTAGAAGCGCGTGCTGCTATCCGGCCCAGGGTTATAGTAATGACCACGTACGACAGTGAAGACGATATCCGTCGCTCTGTGAAATCAGGCGCTAAGGGTTACCTGGTCAAAGACGCAGCGCCCCAGCAAATCAGAGAATCAGTTCGGAGAGTAGCCGCAGGCGGATCCGTTCTTTCGACGAACCTCGCTGCAAAACTCGCAGAATCGATCGCGCGTCCGCAAATCTCCAAACGCGAACGTCAGGTGCTGAAGTACCTGGCCAATGGACGAAGCAATAAAGAGATAGCCCAGGTTCTTTACATTAGCGAACATACGGCAAAGGCTCACGTCAGGGCTATCATGACCAAGTTAAATGCGGACAGCCGTGCGGAGGTCATTGCGATTGCGATTAAGCACGGACTCATAAAGCCAATGCCGGGTTAGCGGTCAAACCGTTCGTGGTTTCCGAATTCGGGGTATTTATAGCTTATCTAATGGATCAGCTGTAGTCGCCCGAGAGAGAATATGTATAGCTGCCCCCAAGAATGACAGCGAAAGTGCCCGTTGGTGCCATGGTAACAGCTCGCATTCGTGTATTACAATCCGGGAAATTATTTCTTAGAGGAGAAAGCAATGTATCTAATTTTCCTTGAATCCATGATCATTCCTGAAGTGATCGACCCTCGCGAGGATAACGGCTTCGAGGATTGGCTTACTGCCGCTGTGATCGAAACACAAACCAGCAGCACATGAATGCTGATAATCGTCTTCACCGGGCTTCACCGATCTTTGGATGTTAGAGGTAACTCAGCGGACGGGCAGAATCTGGGAGCGGAAGTTTCCAAGCTGAATTTAGTGCAGAAGAGGGAGGCGGGCTCCGGAGCGTTAAGAGGCTGGAAGATGGGACGGGAGTGTTCTCTTTCCTCCTTGACACTGATTCCGGCGAAATGCGGTTCAGTTTGGAACCTCGGGAACGCGGCATAGTCGCCGAGAACGGGCAAGAGCGAGCGGAAATGTTGCCTGCAGCAGTCTGATTGCCCTTGCCCCGAAGGAAATCCATTCCCGCCAGGCAGCAGGTTACGTGATTGCTAGGTAGCGATTGCTGCCTGCCGGCTACGATGTAGGGTTGCCGGAAAACGGCGCTCTACCAGAACCGGATATCGGTTTTTGGAAAGTGGCTAAGATTTTTCATTTCTTAGCCACTTTTCAGGTTCATCCCTGGACGGTTTTGACCTTTCATGAGCCGGTGCCCCGAAGGATGGATTGGCCTGGAAAGCTTGTCCAGGAGCCACTTTGCGGCTCATAACGGTTCAAACCGGATCATAGATACCGGCGGACCCCATACACTCTTAATCACTGGGTTGTAGGTTCGATTCCTACACGGTGCAGAGCAGCCACCAGAGCGGAAGGATAACTCTATGCGAGCCGTCAGCGTTGCTTCCGTTTCCGCCAGCAGTGCCTTCCTGCTGCCCTATAAAAAAAGCCTGCTAATTGCCCGTTCGCGCCGATTATCACTACGAAACACTGTTGGGATTTGAAAGGCGTGTTCTTCGTTAACGAATCAGTACGGGCAGACGGAGTGGAGGAGAATGACGGCTCACACGCTAGTGGAGATAACTGCACCGCAGTTTCGCAAAGTTGCTCGTGCAGGGTAAACCGCTCGGCCTGAGAAAGAATTGGGTCTGCAAAGACGCTCCCCCCGATCCTGGACTGGGCAATAGGCAAGAGATGGGGCGAAATCGAGCGATATCTAACCAGCCGCAATTGGAGGTGGGCATTCGTCGAGCTCCGCGGCTATTTCCGTCTGCTCGGAACAGGCTTTAAGTGGAGGGATGAGCGTTGGGCTGCGATGACGCCCGAGCAGCAGGCAGCACGCAACGCAGCCTGGAAAAAGGCGAATGAAGACGCCGAGGAGCGGTGGCGAAAATGGGCCCAAAAGAACGGTTGGGTCTATGTCCGAAGGCGCAACGGCCACGTTATATGCAGACCAGAGCAACCGTGGAAGAAAGAATGGACCAAGAAATATAATGTCAGGCAAAACCGCATTCAGAAAAGTGCTCGAGGTAGCAATCACGATCGATCATTGATAAATCTCAATTGACTGAATTCCGCGAGATGTTGATCACCATTCGCGACAAGGTCTCTGCCCTGAAGAAGCAGGGGAAATCTCTCGACGTGGTGGGGTCCTTCCTCCGTTTGTGAAAAATTGTACACTTAGGCCAGAAATTACGAGGGGAATTGGTGTTATATCTGAGTGGCGAGGAGGTGCAAAATGAAACAGATGTTCATCGTCGGTCATGGTGGCCCGGAGAAACTGCAGCTGCGTGAATCCCCCGACCCGAGCCCGGCTAGCGGCGAGATCCGGATTCGTGTAAAAGCCAGCGGCATCAACTTTGCCGACATCCTCGCGCGCCAGGGTCTGTATCCCGACTCGTCGAAGATTCCCTGTGTCGTCGGCTACGAAGTTTCCGGTACAGTGGACACGGTAGGTCCAGGCGTGGATCAGTCCTGGGTCGGCAGGGACGTCTTTGCGCTGACGCGCTTCGGCGGCTATTCGGACGTAGTGGCTGTGCCGGAGAAACAGGTCTTCGCAAAACCGGCCTCGCTCTCCCATGAACAGGCAGCTGCGATTCCGGTAAACTACCTCACGGCGTGGCAGCTGCTGGTAGTCATGGGCTCGCTGAAGCGAGAAGAGACCGTGCTGGTTCACAATGTCGGCGGCGGGGTCGGACTTGCCGCGGTCGACATCGCGCGCCACATCGGCGCCACGATCTACGGAACGGCAAGCTGCGGCAAGCACGCCTTCCTGATGCAGCGCGGCCTGCACGCAGCCATCGACTACCGCACGAAGGACTGGGCGGTCGAACTGGACCGGCTCACCAATGGAAAAGGCGTGGCGCTCATCACCGATCCGCTTGGCGGCCATCACTGGAGGAAGAGCTACAAGGCGCTGCGTTCTACGGGACGGCTCGGCATGTTTGGCATTTCGACGGCAACGACGTCGAAGCTGTCGGGGCCGTTGCGTCTGCTGCCGGTTGCTCTCGGCATGCCGTTCTTCCATCCGCTCTCGCTGATGAAATCAAACAAATCAGCCTTCGGCGTGAACCTCGGCCACATGTGGCACGAGACCGAGATGATCGCGGGTTGGATGGAAATGCTGCTGAAGGGCGTCACGGATGGCTGGGTCCGGCCTCATGTGGACAAAAGCTTCCCGCTCTCGCAGGTCGGCGAGGCGCAAACCTATATGGAAGAGCGCAAGAACACCGGCAAGGTAGTCCTGGCGACTGCATAACCTCATTTGCGTTGACGTTTGGCACGGCTCATAGGGCAGCGGGACGGCACTTTTGGCGTCTCCTGAGGCAAATACGGGCATTTTTAATTCGCCCCGGCTTGGTCGGTCATGCTCGAGCGCTTCCAGCACCAAATACCGCCAGATTTTGCGCTTAAGGTGATATCCACCAGTCCGAAACAATTCACTTCTGTTGGTTCTTCTGTTGTTGGTTATTAATAGGTCCGCGCAGTTCCTGATAACTTGGCGGCTGTGCGACCCTCATTAGCAAAGCTGACTATTTTTTAATCTCTCCCGAAGTCGAGAGGGCGGCTATTCTCCCCGACGCATCTAACAAGATGCTTGCTCGAACATTACAAATGTGAAAGGAAGTGCTTACGCTGTTACCAGCTCGCCTTTCGCTTCCACCTTAGCCCGCTTCCCTCGCTTGCTCGTGGTTGCTGGAGTCGGCTCCTCCGGGATGATTGGCTTGGTTGCTTGCAAAGCCGATCTGATTTTCTGGAACGTTGGAAAGTAACTGGCGCAGGCCACTTCTCGCGCCGTTTGCTTCCCGAAATTTGCCACCCGAGTGGTTATGTTACAGCCGAAATCTCCCCTCGGCGAACGGGTGCCAGAGAACGCCGAATTTGTGCCAACCGAATAACTCTCGCAACAACCTCAACCCATCACCGGCTCCCGAAAAGGCAATCACACTTTGAGAAATGATCTCGCAGGCCGAAACCGCCGATGCTCTGGAAGATATCTGTATGCGGAGTAAGCCAAATATCAGGCTTGAGCGCTTCAAGAATGCTCAAGCTTGGTAGCCCCTCCAAAAACGGTTTCCACGATCGGTGTCGGCCGGATATAATCTGTTCTACCCTTTGATCTCGCAATGGCCAACCCCAACGGCGGACCTTCCAAACTTTTACGGCTCAAAGACAGGTCTCTCGCCGCCGCCCGTCAAGGACACACCCTCGAAGCCGCCTGCGGCGGTCTGGGCGTCCATCGCAGCGCGAATCTCCATTGGTTAGCTGCCAGCCGTACGGCTTCGAGTGGTCAATACCGCGACTTTCTCATCGCATATGAAGATACTCAGAACACTGCCGAGAGAGTTCTAACTAGTAAGCTCTTGGCCGCTGCCAACAAAGAACCACGCGTTTTAATGTGGATTCTTGAAAGGCGATTCCCTGGCAATTGGCGACTCCAGCAGCACCAGGCATTCTCCGGCTCAGCTGGTCAGCTGCTCGAGCTGCGGGTCTCTAAGGAGCGCGAAACTAGAGATTCGCACAGCAGCTATCCGATTGGCTGAGACCATAGCCACCGATTCTGAGGACCAATGGTCCTGAAGGTTCTTGAACAAGCTCTTCCGCCTATATCCGAGAAGGAATCATCAACGGAAAGTAGGTATACCGATTTAAGAGAAAATGGGGCGGGCGAAAAGCATAGCCGGTGCGAGGATAGTGGTAGCGTGTAAACTTCCGCCGCAGTTGCGCGAACGAGCGCGGCCGAAAGGCATGAGCATCAGTTTCTATCTGGGAGCCTTGGTCAAACGCGACCGACCAACTGCGACAGATAACTCGCCAGCAGCGCTTCCATGGCAACCACACGCCTGATCCACCTCCGAATTTTGACACCTCACCGCCAGAATTCGGTTAAGTTGCCCCTTCAAAAAGCCCTCGAAGACCTCTCGTGTTTCGCAGAAATTTAACCGAAATCTTCCATGAAAAAGATCCCAGTTCTTCTTTTCCTGACGCTGGCCATCGTCGGGTTTGCCGTAACTCAGCTTCCCGCACAAACTGCGACTCCCTCGCAAACGGTGTCCCTTTCCAGCACCCCTGAGGCGACGGCAACTCCCACGCCTGAAGATAACCTTGGCCAGATTCTACCTGATAGACGGGTAATGTTTCGGTTACTAGCGCCAAATGCGAAGTCAGTTTCCGTCATCGTAGGAACAGATAGCGGCGAAATGACAACCGAAATGACGCAAGAATTATTCGGTCTCTGGACCGTGACGTTGGGCCCTTTTGAACCGAATCTCTACGAGTATAGTTTTAACCTCGATGGGGTCAGGATAGCTGACCCTGAAAATGCGACGCCCAAACCGCAGTGGCAGGTAAACACAAGCCTGTTATTGGTACCAGGTTACCCCCCTGATTTCCTGGACACACAAAACGTTTCACATGGAACGGTTCGCGAAGAGACCTACTACTCGACTTTCCTCAGCAAAAACCGCCGACTGCTGGTCTACACCCCGCCCAATTATGACCGTTTTCCTCACGCTCCCTTTCCTGTCCTTTACCTTTACCACGGCCGTGGGGATACGCGCTACTCGTGGGTGACTGAAGGGAGGTTAGCCGAAATCCTGGACAATTTGCTTGCCGAAGGAAAGGCCGTTCCGATGATCGTGGTGGTCCCAGAGGCACACGCCTTCGATGTTGAAACTGGTTATGAGGAAAATCAGGCGGCGGCAGACGAGGAGCTTTTTCACGACATCATCCCTTTTGTCGGAGCACATTATAACATCAGCGATGATTCTCGGGGACGAGCAATTGCCGGACTATCCATGGGTGGCCTTCAGTCGACTGAGACAGGGATTGTACACCTTGGCTACTTTTGCTGGATCGGTGCCTTTAGCCCGACCGTTTTTCTGGGGGATACTTATAAGGATGCACAAACTTGCGGTCAAGAGATTTTCCCCGTGCAGAACAACTCTGACGAAGCTGGGCGTATGGTGATATGAGGCGACCAAGGC
>JBEEIB010000573.1:0-3810 GCA_041167675.1 Verrucomicrobiota bacterium | reverse complement strand
ACAAGCAGAAGCCAATTAGCGCGCCTGCGTCAGTCAAGATGAGCGACTTCAAGAACGAGGCTGGTCAGATTTCAGGAAAGATTGCGACGGACGGAAAGCAAGAGGCGTTCGGCCAAACCTGGGAAGTTAATCTCACCTTCAAGACGAAGGCGCCGTAACGGAGAGAGCAAGATCGACAATGACGAGTTCGGTAAATCTAACTAGGCCCTGATAAACGCGAGCGGTCTTCGTTGAGCCGGTCGGACCAGAGAAGTAATGAAACGTCTTTGTCGTCAGCCGTCGATGCGTCCTACTTAGGGTGGTTAAGTATGGGTCTAAAAATGTTTTTCCATCGCTCTCTCTTTTTGGCGGTCAGTATGTTCGCGCTGGTACCGCTGCTACTACTCGCGCTTTCCCCACCCTGGGAGAGCGGACGCCGACGTGGGGAACTGTTCGTTGCCAGGTCGGCTGATGACGCTGCCTTGAGAACCCGAATCGCGGCGCTCTCCCCCACCGTCAGCCCGGACGAGGCTCGGCGAGTCGCCTCCACCGCTTACATGACTGGACTGGAACTGGCCCGCGAGTGGCGTGTGGTGTGGCAGCCCGGCCTTCAGAACTTGCTCGTCAACATGGGAGCGAGAAAAGGGGGGCTCTGTTTTCAATGGGCAACGGAGCTTCTCGTTCGATTGGATGCGCTGAAGCTGCAAACGCTCGAGCTCCACTGGGCTGAGTCTTTCGCCAAAACTGCGGGTGAGCATAACGTCATTGTAGTTACCGCCAATGGCCAGCCGTTCGACCAAGGTATTCTACTCGACAACTGGCGTTACTCGGGACATCTGGTTTGGACACAAGTTACCATGGACCCGGAGTATCACTGGAAGGAAAACAAGTCCGAAGCCGCCCGCAGATTGCCGAAGGAAGGAAGAATTAAGAAGTAAGAATTAAGAAGGATGAATGGAGCGAATGGGAATCGCGACATAGAAGGTAAAGCTCCGAGGGTAGGAGCGAGAGAGCGCGGGCAGCGAACGAGTTTCAATGGAGCGAACGGGAATCGCGATCCGGCAGCTGCCGGACTGCGAGGGAAGCGGGTGAGGGAGTGGGAAACGATCGAATACAATTAAGAAGGATGAAGGTTCGAAAAGGGAAAATTGGGATTCGCGCCTCTCTCGAGTCGCTCGCCGCGGCGACACGGATTTGAGCTCAAGAGGGCTCCGGCATTTGTCTTGCTCAACCGTTGCGTCGAAATCGCACGTCCGGCGGGAACTGCCAAGCGTTATCCTTGTTTTGAAGCAAGCTTCCCTGGTATCTTGTGACTCGTGGACCAAATTCGGCATTTCCGGCCTGCCTGCGTGGAACACCGGCGGATTAGACGGAATTATTCCGTAAAAAAAGGCGGAATAATTCCAGCTACACCTCGTTAGGCCTAGTGCGCGATGAAGACCGCCTTCTATACCTTCCTCGGCGTGGTCGCTGCCGGCATCGTTCTTTTCGCGCTCTACATTGGTTGGCAACGGCTCGATCGCTGGGAGCAAGGCAAGAATTACTGGATTGCACAGCTTAGCCAGGCCCAGATCAACACCAGCCCCGTCATTCCCGGCCTCTCGTCCGAAGACTATCAGCGCCAGATCGACGAACTGGACGGCCAGCTTCGCGTGCATCAACGTGCCGGCGAGCAGCTTCGCCTCTACCTCGACAACAAGCCATTCCGCCTGCCGCTCACCTCAACCGAGCGAAAAATTCGTGCCGGCCTGAAAGGATATGAACCAACCTCCTCGGCAACGCCAAGAACCAGCGTTACCACCAGAGAAGATGTCAGCATACAAACCCGCTCCGGCAGCGTCACAATCCCGAAGGGCAGCACGCTGCCATTCACTTATCGCAACAACTCCATCGTTCGCATTCGCTATCAGAATGAGGATTACGAGATCCCGATCCCGCTGACCGATTTGGAATGAAAACGACGCCGAACGCCTAACCAATCGCTCCAGCCGACGGCGAGTCGGCGTAATACTTCGATCTCAGATGACCAAAACCCTTCAATCCGCAGCCACGCGCGCTCTCGCTCGCCGCGGCTGAGCTCTTTCTCGTTAGATCTCAGACTGCTTGAGTTTCCGAAAGGTTGCCGCATATTTTCATCCATGAATAAGTCTCATCGTCTTGCACTTATTGCGCTGCTTTTCCTCTCGCCGGCATTGCTGGCCGTCGTCTCGGGACTTCTGAGATTTCCTGTACCGTTGGCTCTGATTAGCCCGTTTCTGGTTCTGCCCGGACTGATCGCTGCCTTCGGTGTGAGTGCTGCAGCAGTGGTTCGCGTCCGACCAGAGAGCCATCCACATGGTGGGGTAGCGGCCATTAACGTCAGAATCGAAGCACGTTTCCTTCCCCTAGCACTCGCCGCCTTCAGCGTCTTGCTCGCTGGTATGCTCGCCACGTACCTTTTCGTCGAGAACTTCCGCTCGTAACCATGCCAAAGGTCTAACCAAGCGATCCAGCGAACGGCTGGCAGGCTCGGCTCCTCACTTCCTATGGAATGCCACCCTAACCCCGCAGCGACGCGCCACCCCGCCAGCCGTCGCGGATCTCTTTCTCGTTAGGCGGCGTCACACTTTTCGCGGTTAGCAAAAAGAAACGACAAAGCAGAAAAAGGAAATATTATGAATGGCAAACCTGATTCGACTATTAAGACAATAGTTCTCGTCCACGGCGGCTTCGTGGACGGCTCCGGCTGGGAAGAAGTCTACAAAATCCTCAAGAAGGACGGCTATACCGTAAGCGTAGTTCAGAATCCAACGATATCGCTTGCGGACGATGTGGCCGTAACCAAGCGCGTTCTGGCGACGCATAGCGGTCCCGTGATTCTCGTTGGCCACTCCTACGGCGGAGCGGTAATCACAGAAGCCGGCAATGATCCAAAGGTCGCAGGGCTTGTTTATATCACCGCCTTTGCCTTGGATAACGGCGAGTCCGTGTCAGCGCTTATCAAAGACGCTCCGCCTGGCGCGCCCGTGCCGCCGATATTGCCACCGCAGGATGGATTTCTGTTTCTCGACAAGGCGAAGTTCCGCGCCTCATTCGCCGGCGACGTGGACGCGGAAAAGGCAGCGTTCATGGCTGACTCTCAGGTGCCGTGGGGTGTCGACGCACTCAGTGGCACGATCAGTCAGGCGGCATGGAGGACCAAGCCGAGTTGGTATTTGATCGTGACCGAGGACAAGATGATTCCGCCACCGGCGCAGCATTTCATGGCCAAGCGCGCGGGTTCGACAGTCGTCGAGGTCGCGGGTAGTCACGCGATCTATGTGTCGCAGCCAGACGCCGTTGCAACGCTGATTGAGAACGCCTCTAAAGGAGTGAACAAAAAAGCCGGTTCCTAGTATTTGTCGTTTTCATTCGGTGATCTCGCCCATGATGACACTGCCGCCTAACCGAGCGCTGCAGCCAACGGCTCCACTGCGCCATGCATTCGATGTCGATCTTAGCTAGTGTGATTCAACTCGCTGCCATTTTCGCCTGCCGGAGCCGTGGCTGAGCTTGTTCTCGTTAGATTGATTGCGCGTCTCATAGCAGCCATGCTGGCAGTCGCGATGCTAAGTGGTTGTGCTTCGGCGCCGACCACCACGGTTACGCGGTGGAATCCAGATTTTGCTGCCGCGGACGCGGAGCGCGATATCGTATCTTCTACTATTCGTTTGGCCTATGTCGGAGGCGGCTTGCTCGAACAATTTTGACGGAGGACACACGTACACGGCCTGTTTGCAGTGGTGACACATTCACCTAATCCGAGCAATACTGGGTCTAATCACCGATGCAATCGACCCCCTAGCGGCTCCA
>JBEEIB010000572.1:0-7362 GCA_041167675.1 Verrucomicrobiota bacterium | reverse complement strand
GAACTTCGAACAATCGAATCGCCAGTTCCTCGAACTGTTCAGGTCGCGGTTGTACCAAAAAGGATAGAATTTCCTTTTCCAAGCTCATTCTCCAATGATCTTTACCAGGACACGTTTCCGTCGTTTTCCATCAAATTCACCGTAAAAAACTTCCTCCCATGGGCCGAAATCCAGCTTTCCATTAGTGATGGCGATGACGACCTCTCTTCCCATGACCGAGCGCTTCAGATGAGCATCTGCATTATCTTCAGCTCCGTTGTGGGCATATTGGGAATGAGGAAGTTCCGGAGCGAGGTGTTCTAACCATTTCTCGAAATCACCTAAAAGACCCGATTCGTTATCGTTGATGAAGACGCTGGCAGTGATGTGCATGGCATTCACCAGAATTAGTCCTTCCTGAACTCCACTCTCGCGAATAGAGTTTTCAATCTGCGGCGTGATTCGGACGAATTCACGGCGTTTTTTTGTCTCGAAACTCAGTTCTTTTCTGTAGGTTTTCATCGCGAAAAATGGATTTTTTTAGTCCGCTCTTTCATCCGAGTACCTGGGTAAGTTTAGCAATCCTCACGTTCCTCGAGATCGTACTTGGCATCGACAACATCATCGTTATCTCAATTCTTGCAGGTAAATTACCTGCACCCGACCAGCGAAAGGCGCGGAGGGTTGGCTTGTCACTCGCTCTCATCTCGCGGATTCTTCTCCTGCTAAGCATCAATTGGTTGATGAGCCTGCAACAGCCTTGGATCACGCTCTTTGGCCGATCGATGAATGGGCGTGATATCATTTTGGCGGTCGGAGGGCTTTTCTTAATCGCCAAGAGCACTCGGGAGATCCATGAAAAGGTAGAGGGCATCCAACACGGAGAACCGTTGCCCCAGGGACAGCGATTTTTTTCGGTTGTCGTCCAAATTGTCCTGTTGGATATCGTCTTCTCGCTCGACTCGGTGATTACTGTCGTCGGCATGGCACAGCAATTGATCGTGATGATCGGAGCGATCATCCTGTCGGTATTAGTGATGTTGGCGGCGTCCGGTCTGATCAGCACCGTGGTCAATCGGTACCCGACCTTTCGGATTCTCGCGCTCTCGTTTCTATTCCTCATCGGGGTCGTACTGGTTGCCGATGGGCTTGGACAACACATCGACCGAGGGTACGTCTATTTTGCAATGGCTTTCTCGACGGTGGTCGAGATGTTAAACTTACGCTCCGGTTCGGGACGGGGAACCTAATCGCGCCGGGAACGCCGTGATCGCCGAAGATTAAGCTGCGTGCGTCTTTCCACTGGACGCGATGGCTATCCGCGTGAATTCTTCCGCCCTGGTAACAATGAGGAGTCATGAAATCTTCCGGGAATGTCCGACTGAAGTGGTGAACGAAATTTTCGTCTACCTGCACGAGCATGAGAGAGGGGTTTACCGGTCCATCATCCAGAATATCGCCACGCAACGTAAGCTGCGTCCCGTCTTCATCGAGCGAAAGCCAAAAACGGAGCGGCATGAATGGCTCCGGCAAGCGTTGAGCCGCAAACCGGCGGATGACGTAGCAGCGCAAACCCTGCAAATCTGGTTGCTCGGTGCGCAAAAAGATCTGATCTGTCAGTTTCTTGATGCTCTGGAAATCCCGCACGACGGCAAAGGCTTTGTTGATCAACTCCCGCCGGAGCCATCCAACGAAAAGCTGAAGGCTGTGGTTGATCAACTACTCGAAAGTCATCGACCGGAGATTGTAGCGGTATATCTGAACCTTTTTCAGGCGATGGACGACGCGGGCTGGAAGGGATTGGGAGAGATTCTTACGGCCAACTCTCGGCTGAAGATCGGCGGCGCGTCCGAAGCCAAAACGGTTTAACGGCGCCGGGAACGCTATCGAAGTATCAACCTAACATTTGCATCGCTTTTTCCGCGTCCGCCGGCGTTGGAAACTCCTAGGATTCCCTGCGATGGCGGCGTTCCCGCTGCGCTTGATCTTCGGTGCGACCGTGAGAGCTTGTCGGCGGCAGTTATGGAATCTCAACCGGCGATCTTGAGTCTTAGGCAAAGCGAGTTGCAGGACTGGTTTGCCACAAGGGATGACAGTCGATATCGAAGCGAACAGGTCCTCCGTTGGATCTATCGAAAGCGGGTCGACCGATTCGATCAGATGTCAAATTTGCCGGAAGTTTTGCGGGCCAGCCTGCAATCCTCTTTTTCGCTGCGCTCGCTGCGGTGCGTCCGTCAGACCGGATCGAAAGACACAACCCGCAAGTTCTTGTTCTCCCTGCCCGATCAGAACCTAGTGGAATCCGTTTTGATTCCGGCCAGCCCAGCGCTCTACGGATCGACTTCAGACCGCCGAACACTCTGTATCTCCACTCAGGTTGGATGCGCCTATGGATGCAAGTTCTGTGCGAGCGGTCTAAACGGGTGGACCCGCGATCTGCAAGCGGGCGAGATTGTTGAGCAGATCGTTCAAGTTGAAGCGATCACGGCCGAAAAGATTAATAATCTAGTTTTTATGGGCATGGGCGAACCACTGGCAAATTTTTCCAACGTGATGCGAGCGATTGAGATCATCAATGCGCCTTGGGGGCTGGGAATTGGAGCGAGGCATATCACGGTTTCGACCAGCGGCCTGGCGCCTCGAATTCGCCAGCTGGCGGAACATCCACTGCAGGTCCGTCTCGCGATCTCTCTCCACGGAGCGACCGATGATGTCCGCAATCAGATCATGCCGGTCAATCGCAAATACAACCTGGCATCGTTAATGGAGGCATGTGTCTACTTCACCGAGAAGAAGAAACAACGGCTCACCTTTGAATACATCTTGATTGAAAGCGTCAATGACCAGATCGAGCAGGCTGTGGCGTTGGGGGCGTTGGCCGTCCGGCTGAAGGCAAAAGTGAATCTGATCCCTTATAATCGAGTGGAAGGGCTGCCCTGGAAGCGCCCTTCATTGAATCGGCAGCACGCTTTTTTAAGAACTCTGGAGCGGAGCGGTGTCGACGCCACGATTCGGCGCGAAAAGGGACACGATATCGATGCCGCTTGTGGGCAGTTGCGTCTCCAGACCCTGCGCGATAAAAGCTTTGCAGGCGTGTCCGAGGTAGGATAATGGTCGCGTATGGCTGATTATTTTGATGAGCCAGAGCCTGCTTGGGACGAGTACGATTGGGAGCGGTTTCTTCAGCAGCAGGATAGCAAAACCGAACGCTATATGGAGTTGTTCGAGAAGTATATCGACGACCCAAACCGCGACCAAATCATCGCCCGGGAAATGGGCTGGCCGCATCTACTGGAACCGACTTCAGACGAATTAGAGGAGATTGAATTTGAAGGTGATTCCGCCGACGAAAGCGAGGAAGACCTTCGCGAAACCTTTGAGTCGCACCCGCTCTACCAAAGTGCGTTCTCCCTGACGGTTTGGATTGACCAGCTTTTTGATGAGGCGCCCATCGCTGCCTCCAATCCAAGTGGAGTAAGATTGGCCTCCCATGTGGCGGTGGCCAGCGCGAAACTGGCGGCGGCTTTGAGTGACCAGGAAAGCGAAGAGATCGGTATGACTATCGCATATTTGAAACGCGCACTCGGCGCGATTTCTACCTCGATCGAAGCGGCGACGCGAATGGATCGAGAAGGAATTCTGAAGCGGGCGCAATTCGAAAGTCTTTATCAGCGTCTGTTCCAGGTCCGAGATGGTATCATTGTTTTAATGGGCGAGCTCCGGGCGGAGTGGCGACGTCGTTACGGTACATAAACCCGCTGGAACCTATCCCCTATATACGATGGCTTTCGCAGCGATCAAAATCGGGCGCCGGCAAGGCGTGGGGAGTCGCTCCGGCCGTGAAGGCCAGCCGACTGATCTCATGGCCGTCGAGCGAAAGCCATGTTATTTGGGGGACAGGACACCACATTATTAGGATCTTGGATTGTGGGTTTGAATGAATTAGGCGGCCACCCGTCTAAACATCTGGCGGGTGATTATCGAACCGAAGCAGAGCCGGACGATTTCGACCTGGTGAAGCGTTGTCAGAAAGGCGAGGCGGTCGCTTTCGACGAGCTTGTCACCAAGTACCGCTCAAAGGTGTTTTCAATGATATACGGAATGGTCCAGAACGAACAGGACGCTTGGGATCTCGCACAAGATGGATTTCTCAAGGCGTGGCGTTCGATTCATCGTTTCAAAGGCCAATCTTCATTTTATACTTGGCTTTATCGGATCATGACCAACGTCACCATCGATGCCTTGCGCCGGAAGAATTTTCGGAGCGATACCGAATTCGATGATCGAGTTCCGCCAATCGAAGTTGAACCGGGTTCGCGGACTACGCCCTCCTCAGTGCCATTGCCTGATCTTACGATGGAGCGGGCGGAAGTTCGGCAGCGAATCGAATCTGCCATTAATAAGCTCTCGCCAGAGCACCGCGCGGTGATCGTGATGAAGGAAATCCAGGAGTTGCAATATAACGAGATTGCCGAGATCCTTGGTTGCTCCATTGGGACTGTGATGTCTCGCCTTTTTTATGCCCGGAAGAAGCTGCAAACCCTGCTGAAAGATGTCTATGAAAACCTTTGAGGAGCGCTATACCGCTTACCTTGACGGCTTACTGAGTGAAAGCGAAGCGGCCATTTTCGAACGGGAGCGGCCTGCTTTGGTCGCGCAAAAGGTAGAATGGGCAAAACTGCAGCGGGTTCTTCGGGAAAACCTGGTGTCGGTCGAGCTAACCAATACTGATTTTTTCAATAGCCAACTGCTCCAGCAGATTACCAATGCTCCCTCGCGTAGCCGCTCTCTGGTAGCAGGCTGGCTTGGGATTCCCTGGTTGGCCTGGGGTGGACTTGGCGCAGTGACCGCCGGCATTGCGCTCTTTATCACTTTGATTCCTCATGGCGACCTGTCGGATCCTGGATCGGGTTATGTCGCGCAAGTTCTAAAGACGACCACGATCGATCCAAACGTCAGCGCGACGGTCGAGTCGCGAAAGGGAATTACCATTATCAAATTAGAGGGCCTAGAAAAAGTGCCCGCGGACGAGGATCTGACGCACTGATTCCTAATGCTGATTCGGTCATCCGTTCTTAGAACATATGTGGCCGGGAATTGCAGCTTCCGAACATTTCTGTTGGGGGCTGGGCTCCTTTTTGCCGTGGCCGGTCTCACCCATGCTGGCGAAGCGCCGGTAGTCGAATCGGTTTGGGGTTGTTTGTTGTACGCTTCCAACGATCGGGCGGCGGACAAAATGCAACCGCAAATGCCATCCCAGATTCGGGACTATGACGAGCGTCTGGAAAAGCTTTTGGGATATGCGAGCATCCAGACTTTGGGCCAAGGCGAGACGGTCGTCGAACCGGACCGTCCCAGCTCCATCGTCTTCCACGGCAATATACGAGTCGAGCTTACCGGTTTGACTCGGCAGCCCGGAGAACACTTTCTGGTAGTCCTTCGCGTTTTTCAGAAGGACCGCCAGCTAATCGAAACGCAAGCCAACGTAACTCGCGGCAGCCCGCTTTTCATTCGCGGCCCGCTTTGGCGAAGCGGTCAGCTCGTGGTTGCCGTGATGGTTGTTTCGTAGCGGTTCGACGAACGCCAGTGAACGTCAGTGAACACCAGCGAACGTCAGTGAACACCAACGAACGCCAGTGACCGCCAACGAACGCCGGTGAACATCCCCACGTGGCGACCGGCCCGAATTTTGGTCAGTCGTTTCAGCGGAGTGTAACCGTCGGCTCGGGGCTCCTGCTTCCCGTCGGACTTTATCTCGACAAAAGAGGAAACACCGGTGCAATCGATCTCTGGCGCCTGGCTATTCGCCGGATTGACGCTTAAGACCAAATCTGCCACAAGGGGTGCCTCGACCATGAACAAAGACCTCGACCAATTGAAGCTTTTGGGGATCCTCCACACCATTTGGGGCGTCCTGGCGATCCTGTTTGGTTTGCTCTTCGGAATTATGTATATCGGGATTGGCGCCGCGGCGGCAGCCTCACCGAATAGCACGACGGACGATAGCGGTATGTCATCCGGCGCGTTCGGCGGCATATTCATTGTATTTGGTATTGTGTTTCTCGTGGCCGCCGTGATCTACGGAATTTTGATGATCATAGCTGGCGGTAAGCTTCGTAAGCAACGTGGTTACGGTTTCTGCTTCTTTGTCGCGATCGTGGATCTGCTCGGGTTCCCCAGCATCATTCTCGGGATCTTCACTCTAATCGTTCTGAACCGGCCTACGGTAAAAGAGCTGTTTAAGGGAGGAGTCATCTCCCCGGGAGCCACTGTTCAAACCGCCTGAAGGACAACGAACGCCAGTGAACACCAACGAACGTCAGTGAACACCAATTCCGGAACGAGGGCGCAACGGGCCTAACATATGCTGGATTGTGGAGGCTGGAGCGTCCGTTCCGTCCGCAATAGAGTTTAGAAGCGACAGGGTTTAGCGTTCGCAGTCTTTTTTCGCGGTGTGAAGCGGCGGGTGCGCCTTCACTGAGGTTCGTTAGTGTTCACTGGCGTCCGTTGATGTTCACTGAGGTTCGTTGGTGTTCACTGGTGTTCACTGGTGTTCACTGGTGTTCACTGGTGTTCACTGGCGTTCGTTGGTGTTCACTGGTGTTCACTGGCGTTCGTTGGTGTTCACTGGCGTTCGTTGTTGGTCTAGCGCATACCTTTATCGCTCATTCTTTCCCGTGCGATCTGGAGCTCAACGGGTTCCAAGGCGATTTCCCTCACTTCAACAGTTTGACCGAAGTCGAGACCGGGGCAGCCTTTGGCCGTCTCCACAGCTTCTTCAAGACTGTCCGCTTGAATGAGAAAGAAGCCGGCAATTGCTTCCTTGGATTCGGCAAACGGTCCGTCCGTCACCACATTCTTACTCGCGAGAATCTTGCCGTCATGCAGTAAGGGACCCCCGCTTTTGAACCGCCCTTCATTGCTTAGTCGCTCGAACCACGCAGTGAATCGAGCCATGTTTTGCTGAATCTCTTCTGGAGAGAGATCCTTGTGCCAACCGGTGTTTCGGAATATCAACAGATATTCCGATGTTTTTGTTTTTGCGATCATAGTGGTGTCACCTGCTTGACGTCTGCATTTGTTTAAGAATGCGACGAACGAGATCACAATGATCAGGACACTTCAGGTCATTTTTCAATGCAGCAAATTGACCGTATCCGCGCTCTCGCGTAAATCTCCCAATCGGTCATAAAACAGTCTTTTGGCAACCGCGCGAGCTTTTGTCATTGGTTATTGCCTATCGGCTATTCGCACTCTCGCCCCTTGTTCTGTGCCAAACTTCGCGCATAATAGATGGCTTCATTCGGAGGGCCTATAGCTCAGCGGTTAGAGCAGGGGACTCATAATCCCTTGGTCGCAGGTTCGAATCCTGCTGGGCCCAGA
>JBEEIB010000571.1:0-41826 GCA_041167675.1 Verrucomicrobiota bacterium | reverse complement strand
GCTGACATTAACCTAGGCGCGCTTGACGCGGGTCAGGGCATCGTCCTGCCTCCCGGCAGCCCGGATCCTTGGGTAAAAATTCTGAACATGACGGGCAATCCGGTGAAGGTAATTAATCCAGCGAACTTGCCCGTCGATCCCGAGACTTGCGAGCCCATCTACCCCAACAAATATCTGAAAGTAAACACGATTTTCGAGGTGGCCCACCGGCACCGTTTGCTGACCGCGTGGTCTGACAAGCATCCCGCCTACCTGGCCCTGTCCGGTTCGTCCGGCGAAGGTGTCGACGATTACTTTACTCCCGAGATCAACAGCAGCGCGAACAAGGCTGCTCCCACTGAGCTGAACCAACCTGACTGGACAACGGACAACCTGTTCACCCAGCAGTACGACGGCTACAAGGTTCAGGCCGTCATCAACTGGATCAATGGTCATCGCCATGATGGCAGTGGTAACCCAGGGACGCCGGCGATCTTTGGAATGAACTTCCAAACCGTTTCGACAGGCCAGAAGCTGCCAACTTCCAGAACGGAGGGTGACCTGTCGGGGAACTCCCTAGGCGGCTATCTTGCCGACGGCGCGACTCCCGGGCCGGTCTTGACCAACGCGCTCGACTTCATTGACCAATCCCTTGGCAAGATGGTGAGCGCCCTCGAGCAGCGGGGACTCTTCAACAGCACAGCGATTATCGTGTCGGCCAAACATGGGCAGTCGCCGATGAATCTCGCTGCCCTCAACCGGATCGACGATGGGAAAATAATCAACGCTCTCAACGCTGCGTGGAACAGCTCCCACCCCGGCGCCACACCCTTGGTAGCGTTTGGGGTCGACGACGACGGCATGATCCTCTGGCTCAACGATAGGTCCAACGCGGCCACCGAATTTGCGAGGCAGTTCCTCGTGAACTACAACGATTCCACTGCGAGCGTCGACGGCAAGCCGGTCACGTCTGCCGGTCTTTGGCAGGTATATACGGGCCTGGGAGCGGCGCAGCTCATCGGCGTTGAAGAGAGTGATCCTCGGGTACCCGACGTGATCGGCATTGCTCAGTACGGGGTCGTCTACACCAGTCATAAGGCCAAAATCGCCGAGCATGGTGGTGATCACCCCGAGGACCGCAACGTCCCGATCCTGCTGGTATGGCCCGGAGCAACTGGCGGCCTGAATGTCACAGCGCCGGTAGAGACGACGCAGATCGCCCCAACCATCCTGGAACTGCTCGGTCTTAGTCCCGAAGAGCTTCAGGCGGTCCATATCGAGGGCACGCAGCCCCTCTTCTAAAGGCACTTACCTGGATCAACTGGAGCCGGCGAAGTCTTCTCCACGAGGTGGTCGGCTCCAGCCACATCACGTTTTGAATAACCTGTTCGCAAAATGATCAGCGGACGCTGCGCAGCCATTCGACTATGAGCATGCCGTCTGGATCCTTGGTGGGAGCGGCCGGTGGCCAAACTTCGGCGGTTCAACGCTGTTTAGATCGGTCAAGAATATCGATGCTATTGTTTGTGCAAGTAATCCGTGCAGGGCGAAAGCCTGGCATGGTATAAGTCGGGTCGGCTGAGCCATATTTAAGTCTATCTCTCGCTCGCGACAAGCATTGATCGGCGCGTGGCTCAAACCCGGCGCGATGCAAGTGAACCGAAGTGGCAATCTCTTCTGCGCCGAGGCCCGCCCGCATCGCTAAGCGAAGCGTTGCGGGCGGGTTTTCGCGCTACCGTGTCGCCGGAACTACCTTGGCACCCGGAATTTCGCGCAACAGCCGTTCCGGCCCAGCCGGCGAGTAGACAACAATCAGCTTCATTGTTCCAGTTCCGGTGTTCACGGTAGAATGATAAACGTCCTCCGGTATATAAATACTCGCGCCGGGACCGACTTTCACGGGCGGTTTATCGTCGACCGTCTGTTCGCCCTCTCCGGACACCACGTAGATAATTTCTTCCGAACCAGGGTGGTTATGTCTTGCGTGCCCTTTTCCCTGGGACAGTTCGACGATACCGAAACTGAAGCGATTCGCATTGGTAACCGCAGGCTCGCTAAGAAAGTGGATTTTTCCCCAGTCAAATTCTACGCAATCGACATCATGTGTGGTGGTAATAACGCCAGAGCCAAGTTTCTGCATAAATGGAGGGAAAGCTTTTTTCTTTATATCCCCAAAAATTGCTGCAGACCAAGGATTTTGTTAGCGAGGCGAGCACCTCTGCGCAAATCGGGCGAAACAGTCCGCGGCGTTACCGATCTTCTGACTGCTCCTTGCCAACGGTAACCTGCCAACCGCTAACCCTAATAACTCCACCTTATTAATTTCGTGGGTGCGTTCTATTAGAAGATAATCCCCGGATGCCGGATCTTGTTACCAGAAAAGGATTAATACAATGATCACAAGTTGGTTATCGAAACTAACAAATCCGGCGGTGGTTCGAGCCGCTGTATTAGCTTTGGCGCTTAGCCCGGCTATTGGTTTGGCTAACACTCCAGCTAAAGCGAAGAACATTCAGAGACATATTGCGCTTCAAGCGGCCAGCCAAACTGTACGATTCCAAGGACAACAATCAAAACGTGATTGGGATCACGATGCAGATGGCTTCTATAAGCCAACCCAGAGCCCCGGCTTCCACGAAGATTTCGGTTCTTAATCGGCCAAAATTCAATTAGGGTTAGCACCATTGCTCAGCGCCGATTCTTTTAACGGCGCTGAGTTTAATTCTACCGGTAGGGTCTTCCGAATTGATCGGGTCGTTTTACCTACCGAACTTAACTTCGTGAGAAAAGAACTCACTGCGTTCGAATGTTCATCTCGTCGGTACACAACTGCGAGTTCCGACACTCGCTGGATGTCCGCTAAAGGTCGAAATACGACTAGCGGAACATGCATGTAGCGCAACGACTCTGGCACGATTGCTACGCCGGAGCCGCCGGCGACTAGTCCGATGATCGCAGTCAGTTTGTGCGCTCGCTGTGCGACCTCTGGGCTAAACCCTCCCTTTTCGGCTATTGCCCGGATATGATCATCCAGAGCCGATTTTCCGTCTGCTCTGGAATATAAGACCAGTTCCTCACGGCTCAGGGCGGCACACGGTATCCTGTTCTTTCTGGCCAGCACATGGTCCTTGTGCACCGCCACCAATAGTTTTTCACGCATTACTACTTTGATCGCGACTGCAGCTGGAACATTTTCAAGCGGCAAGCGGACGAATCCCAGATCAAGATCTCCTTCCACAATGCGAGTGATTTGTTCGGAAGAATCTGCCTCTTCAAAATCCAGATGTATTTCTGAAGCGCACTGCCGAAATACGGTCGTCAGCTTGGCTAACAAACCGCTAAAAGGAACCGAATGAACGTAGCCGATTCGAACTGAACCAAGTTTGCCTCTGGCCACCTTCTGAGCAACGATCTTAGCTCGCTCGGCATGCTCCAGCGTCAGCTTAGCCTCTTCTAAGAAGTATTTCCCCGCCTCGGTCAGAGCCACTGTCCGTTTAGTGCGTTCTAACAAAAGAACGCCTACTTCCTCCTCCAATGCCTTGATCTGCTGGCTTAATCCAGGCTGCGAAACATGGACGAACTCCGCCGCCTCCGCAAAATGGAGGCGCTCCGCGACCGCCACAAAGTAGCGCAACTGGTGCAAATCCATTGCTTTGTTACCCAGAATTCAGATTTTGACCGGTGCTCGATAACGTCTCCGTTTTTCTGTCCGTTTGTTTCCAATCTTTTTCGGCACCGTGACCTGGATCGCGCTTAACGTACGTATAAATTCCTCCAGTGCCAGTGATCGAAGGGTATCCCTTCGGGTAATAAACACTGTCTCTGATCGGGCGTCCTCCGGTGATATCCGGTGAACCGCGATTTCTTTGCGTCGAACATACGGTTCAACTACTGAGAAAGGCAACATCGTGATGCCGAGACCCGCGCCGACACAGCCGATGATCCCGTCGAGCGTTCCAAATTCCAACTGGTTGATCAGTGTAATTCCTTGCGCGCCGAGGAAACGCTCGAGACGTTGGCGGTACGAGCACCCCACTCGAAAAACAAAGAGCTTGTGGATGTTCCATTCACCTAGCGCCATTTTCAAGGACCGATGCTGTGGCGCGCTTACCAGCACCAGCTCTTCAACAAAACTTGGCGTTGCTTCCAGATCGTCGTGTTCAACCGGCCCTGCGACGAAGGCTCCGTCCAACCGATATTCCAGAACAGCTTGGATGAGATTTCTGGTGGTTCCTGTTTCCACTGCGATGTCCACGGTCCGATGTGCCGGCGCGTATGCTTTCAGCAGCAACGGCAATCGCGCAGCCGCCGTCGTTTCCATGGATCCCAAGCGAAGAGTGCCATGCGGTTTTCCGTTATTGGAAACAGTGTCCTTCGCCCTCTGTACGAGAGCCTCGGCCTGTTGAGCAAACGGCAGCAGATCGTGTCCGGCTCGAGTCAACGTTACTCCCTGATGATGACGTTGAAATAGTGGAACCCCCAGCTCCTGCTCCAACAATCGCAACCGAGTAGTCGCGTTTGACTGAACCGTGTGCAGCCGCTGGGCCGCCCGGGTGATGTTTCCATGGCGAGCAATGGTGGCAAAAAGATTCAGATCCGATAGCTCCATGCCAATCACTGTAGCAGATGGCGCTCATTCTAAACAATCATTTTCAAAGATCTACGGCAGATGTCTATTTTTGCGCGAACGTGAAATCGCTAACGATCGGAGGAACAGATTACCCGCAGACTTCGACTGATCGGCTTACCGCCCGCAGCCGCAGCCGGTCTCTTTTCGTCGTCTGTTTCGGATTTTTCCTCGTGCTGCTGGATACTACCGCCTTAAACATCGCCACCCCGGCACTCGGAAAAGAATTTGGCGACGGGATCAGCGATCTCCAGTGGGTGGTTAACAGTTACACCCTGATATTTGCGAGTCTGTTGCTTACTGCGGGAGCGGTCGGGGACCGGATCGGCGTAAAACGGTCTTACCAGGTTGGCTTGGCTCTTTTCACCCTCACCTCCCTCCTATCCGCTACTTCGCCTTCGCTTCCTTTGCTGATCGTGGCTCGCGCACTGCAAGGATTAGGTGCGGCCATCATGCTGCCAGCGTCACTGGCCCTCTTATCTCATACTTTTCCGGAGCCGGCGGAGCGAAGCCAGGCGGTGACCACTTGGGCCAACACGGCTAGTCTTGGCTTTGCCGCTGGACCCGTTCTCGGTGGCGTGCTCACTACCTGGCTGGGCTGGCGAAGTATTTTTTGGATTAACGTTCCAGTTGGTATTCTCGCCCTCTATTTGAATCATCTTTACATCGAGGAAGCAAAGGTAGATCGGCCACGCCGCATCGACTGGAGCGGACAGTTGGCGATTGGTTTTACCCTTTTCGCATTGACCTATGGACTGATCGAAGTCGGGCGTAGGGAGTGGAATGATGCCGTCGCCCTTGGCGCGCTGGGATGCGCGGTGTTTTTGTTGTGCCTTTTTGTTGCCTTGGAACGTCGAAGTGATCATCCGGTGCTGCCCGGTTTCTTGTTCTCACAACGAACGTTTTCAACCTGTATCGGTGTCGGATTCGTCCTGAACTTCAGTATGTACGGCATCCTTTTCATTGAATCGGTTTACCTGCAAAACGTTCGAGGATTGGACGCGTTCGCCACCGGACTTACGATTACACCGTTTACTCTCCTTCCCACCATTGCCAGTCGCCTGCTCGGCCAGAGGAATGGAATACCATACTTAAGGCCTCGCATTTCTCTGGGCTTGGCCTTAGGTGCGATCGGATCTGGAGTACTCGTGGCTGGTGCGCTGAGTACGGCCTTATGGCCGATCCCAATCGGCCTTGGATTGCTAGGCACCAGTATGGGCATAATCATGCCAGCAATGACCGCCGGCGTTTTAGTCTCGTCCGCACCGGAAACCTCCGGCCTGGCTTCAGGGCTCCTTAACTCAACGCGCCAGATTGGTGGCACCGTCGGTGTTGCGCTTCTGGGTACCACCATGCAGACGCTTTCTCCTGGTGCCGGACTCGCTTGCGCGCTCGGAGTCACCATTCTGGCTTTTCTGTTTGCGGCTGAGTTGAGCCGGCGGACCTTGCCGGGGGCGCGGGCGCTAGGGCGTTCCTGACGGTCGGTGGGGAACCGTTGGCGGCTTCCGGGAATTAGCCCTGACGTCATAACCCTCCCGGATCGTTAGGGCTAGATTCTTCGGTGCGCACTGGATAGCTCCCGGGCGCTGCAAGCAGCGCACCCTCCGAGCATTGGTCGGTGGATCATTCGCGGGCACCGTACTTTTCCCGGCAAAGCCTTGGCGAAAGAGGAAGCAACGCCCTTCCCTACTAACGCGCACCCTTGCCCGCACTCGCCAAATCATACGACCGCCGGAGCAAAGCGATTGCTGACTCCACCTGATCGGTGCGTTTGATGTAGAAGCTTATCCAGCCGCTATTTGGCAGAATGTGGTGTGGCTCGGCTAAGCCCGCGGCTACCAATTCGTTCCGGACGCTCTTTGGAAAAGGAATATCTAGCAGATGGTCCCCATGGATGTGACCGATCTCTCTAGCCCCGAAACGATATTCGGTGCCACCAAAGCGGTGCGGCTGAGCGGTGACGCCGGCCCAACTCATCGCGGCCTCATGAATCTGTTCACTTGGTTTCACTTGCTCGGTTACAAGTTACAGGTTGCCGGTTACATGTTGCAAGTTGCAGCTGCTGGATCCCGCTTCCTGTATTGCGGGTTCCGTGTTCTGTATTCCTGGATATGATTCGCCCAGCCGAAGCTAAGGACGTTTCCGCGCTATCTGATCTTTACCGTCAACTCGTTAGTTCAGTTGCTCCAGATACGGCGATAGATATCAGAGAAGATCGGATCGACGAAATACGAGCTGATCCTCATAATTTTCTGTTTGTCCTGGAAATAAACGATCGGATCTACGGGACGGCGTTTTTGACTCTCTGCTTGGATCCGCTGTATCGGTGTCAACCCTATGCGATCCTCGAAAATTTCGTGATCGATGAGGGGCAGCAAGGCAAAAGCTACGGGCAGATGCTGATGCGGTACGTGGAACATTTCTGCGTCGAGGCGGATTGTTCGAAAATTATGTTGCTCAGGAACAGCATGCGCTCTGAGGCACACGGCTTCTTCGAAAAACAGGGATTCTCGTCAAATCTCAAAAAGGGTTCGTAAAATATCGGAGCCAGTTGCGCCCCGCCGGGACGGCAATCGGATAAGGCTTGTCGCTCGTGACCTATGCGGAAGGGCATGTCGCAGCAGGTAGGGCGGGCCGCTCCGCGACCGGCCAAAGCACGCGAGGTAGGGCTGCCCGTCCCGGGCCGCCAGGTCACGCGCTGCTAGGCCGAAAAATATTGCCGGAGGCCTACTAAGATCCGTAGCCCCTCACAAAACAATGGCCCCCCTGACGGTTCCGGCGGTCCGGGACGGACCGCCCTACCTGCGAAGGTTCCGAAAACCAAGCGCTAACGCAAATCGTCGTTGTTCGCATTAGCGCCGTGGGCTCGGTGTAGTCGGGCAGCGGCTACGTTGCTATTTGCCATTTGCTATTTGCTATCCGTCATTCTCCGCATGCCTAAGATCGTTCGCTTCGACCAAGCCGGTGATGCCAGTATGTTGAAACTAGAAGAGCTACCGAAGCCGCAGCCTAAAGAAGGAGAGGTCCTGTTGAAAGTCGAGGCCATCGGTTTGAATCGCGCCGAGGTCATGTTCCGTTCGGGTCAATATCTGGAACAGCCAAAATTCCCTGCGTTACTCGGGTACGAAGCATCCGGAATCGTCGAGGCAGTCGGACCAGGAGTAACTGGGCTGAAACCCGGTGATCGAGTCAGTTCGATTCCCTCGTTCTCGATGACGAAGTACGGCACTTACGGTGAATACGCGGTTTTGCCGGCATACGCGTTGGCGCCCTACCCGGCCAATCTTTCGCCGGTGGAAGGGGCATCGATCTGGATGCAGTACTTCACCGCTTACGGCGTAGTTGAATTTGGCGGATTGAAAAAGGGCCAGCATTTACTCATCACCGCTGCCGCTAGCAGCGTAGGATTGGCAGCTATTCAGACCGCCAAGGCAGTTGGCGCCATTTCCATTGCCACAACACGGAACAAAGCGAAAACCGCCGCTTTGTCAGACGTGGGTGCTGATTTTGTGATCAACACCAAGAGCGACGACCTCGTTCAGCGAGTTCACGAAATCACTGGCGGAAAGGGATTTGCTCTCGGCTTCGATCCGGTGGCCGGCTCTGGTCTTGAGACGCTGGCGAAGGCCGCCGCGCAAAACGCAACAATTATCGAATATGGCGCCTTGGCTCCCGAGCCGACTCCGTACCCTTTGTTTGCTGCGATCAGCAAAGGCCTCACCATTCGCGGATTCAGCCTTTTCGAAATCGCTAAAAATCCGGAACGTCTCGGTCGCGCCAAAAAGTTCGTTACCGATAGATTAGCTGACGGCACTTTCAGGCCGATCATCGCCAAGACTTTTAAGCTTGATCAGATTGTCGAGGCGCATCGTTATATGGAGTCAAACGAACACATTGGAAAGATTGTCGTCACCGTCTAAGAGTTTCCGTAATGCTTGGTTAGTACTGGCGTCCGGTTTTGTCTTACTCGCGCCATCGCTGCAAGGCCAGTTTGTTTACGTGGCCAACGGCGGTGGCAGCAACAATGTCTCGGCTTACAAAATCGGATTGAACGGCAGCTTGATGGCCGTCGCTGGCTCGCCGTTCGCCGCCGGGAATCTACCTTCTTCAGTAGCAATCGACCGCAGTGGCGGGTTCGTCTATATAGTGAATGAAAGCAGTAGCGACGTCTCCGGGTACAAAATCGATGCGAGCGGGGCATTGAATCTCGTTCCGGGCTCACCTTTCCCTGTGGGGAGCGATCCCCACCAAATGGTGATAGACCCTGCGGGCAAATTCGCCTATGTCGTCAATGCGGCCGACAACAATGTTTCCGCTTGCCGCATCAATCCGGACGGTAGCCTTACCCCAATCCGCGGCTCGCCATTTAACGCAGGAAGATTTCCCCGTTCTTTGGCCGTGGATTCCGAGGCTAAGTTCATCTACGTGGCGAACGAGGTAGACAACGCTATCTCCGTTTACCGTATCAATTCGGACGGCGGCCTGGCGCCAGTCCCGGGTTCACCGTTCGGCGCAGGGATTGGACCCTTCGCGGTAGCGGTGGATCCCACGAATAAGTTCCTGTACGCGGTAAACGAGGGCGGAAACAGCGTCTCTGCTTTTCAAATCAATTCCGACGGCACCTTAACGGCAATCGCCGGTTCGCCGTTTCCTACAGACACTGAACCGGTTTCGATCGCTGTACATCCCATCGGCAACTTCTGCTATGTAACAAATCAGGTCAGCAATAGCATTTCGGCATATCGGATCGGTTTCGACGGAACACTAGCGCCGATCTCGGGTTCACCATTCCGGACCGGCGTCGAGCCCGTCTCCATCGCCGTAGATCCAACCGGCCGGTTCGCCTACACCGCAAACAAGTTCACTCACAATGTCTCGGGCTACCAGGTCGATGAAAACGGCGCCTTGACCCCAGTGGTCGATGCACCGTTCCCGGCAGGGTCCGGGCCTGATTCCGTGGTCACCAGCCGGTAGCGGCACGATATTCGTCCTCAATCGCGCAATCCATGACGGGAGACCGCCTTTCGTGGCCATGGGCTATTTATTGGGGCTGTTGTTCTTGGGAAGGAACGCCCGTCTTCTTTTTCTCTTTCCACTTTCCTACGAAAAGGTCCTGATGATCCTCTTCGGCATCTGCCAGCTCGCCCAGCAACTTGCGGATCTCGGCCGACTTTACTTTATTAAATGCATCCCGATAAAAGCGCCGTGTCTCTGCTTCCATCCCCATGACTTCGCCGATCACCCGGCGCGGTCGCAACATTCGGTTCAGCCAAATTGGTTTTCGTTTGATAAAACCTTTAACGTCTTGTCTCCGGACGAGCGGAATGTGACCGCCAAATCTCAGCTGATACAGTTCCGCCAATCGTTCATGATGAGACGACTCCTCTTCATGCATCGACTGTAGAATTGAAGCGATCTCAGGATTTTTCTCTTTCATTCTCTCCGTAAAATCTCGGTAAATTCGGCTATCCTCTTCTTCTAAAGAGATGGCCAAAGCGAGAACTTCGCGCTCGTCGAGGTCGGTAAGTGATTTAGGCATAGATCGTTTAGTGCTTCTGTTGGGAAACTGACGAAATACTCAGGACAAAGAGAGCCTAGTTTATGAGCGAGCGTTGGAAATTGAAAGACCGCCATGCAATCGTAATCGGAGGAACCCGTGGAATCGGCCGCGCCGTAGCCGAAGAACTGATGGAACTAGGGGCCACGGTTACCATCGTCGCTCGGCAAAAGAATGATATTGCACGGCTTCAGCGAGACGCAGCCCGGAAGAACCGCAAATTAGGTGGTATTGCCGCCGATGTGAGCACCCTCGCAGGAATTCGTAGGATCAAACGGTGGGCGGATAATCGATCTGCACCGTTGCATATCTTGGTGAATAACGTTGGGACCAATATTCGCAAAAAAGCCGTCGATTACGATTCCGCGGAATTTGACTACCTCATGCGGACGAATTTCGGCTCAATCTGGGAACTCACGCGCATTCTCCACCCTTGCCTGAAGGCTGCGCACGGATCTTCGATCGTCAATATCGGTTCGGTAGCGGGTCAGGTAGCGGTCGGAACCGGAGCGATATATGGTTCTCTGAAGGCCGCTCTTTCCCAATTGACGAGAATCCTTGCGGTGGAATGGGCTCCGGACCAAATCCGGGTGAATTTAGTCGCTCCTTGGTTCATCAAAACGGATCTGACTAAGAGCCTTTTGGCGAATGAACGCACCAGAAGCAGCATCGTAGGCCAAACGCCTCTTGGCCGTGTCGGAGAACCGGAAGAGGTGGCCGGGTTGGTTGCATTCCTCTGCCTTCCCGCGTCCGCTTATGTTACGGGCCAATGTATCGCGGTGGATGGAGGGTTCCTCGCCTCGGGAGTCATCCGGGAGATTATGGGCTGAACTGCAAGTGAATTCGCCTCCGCTGCGCTCAAGCGAAGTAAGCGGCACTGAGCAAGCGCTGCTGCACAAGCTGCGAATTGACCGGAACGGACACCGATATAGAGGATCATCCTTCCTGCTTGTGAGAGTTGTCGCTGGCTCCGGGTGCGCATTTTGCGACAAATTGCGCATTTACGCTCGTACACTTTACTTTTTGCGCTGGCCGATGTTCCAGAAGATCATCGAACATTGAGTCAACGAACGTCAGCGATCGACAGCGAACGTCAACGAATGACAGTGCGGAACAACACTCCCAACGAATATCTCTCTATTATTATTGATACCAATGAAATACCGTAAACTTGGCAAAACCGGCTTTGAAGTTTCAGAAGTAAGTTTGGGCACCTGGCAGATTGGGGCATCGTGGGGATCAGTCTCCGAGAAGGACGCGATCGGACTGCTGCACACCGCAATCGACAATGGGATCAACTTTTTTGATACGGCAGATGTATACGGTGATGGCAGAAGCGAGCGGCTGATTGCAGGAGTGCTGGGCGAACGCCGTGAAAAAGTGTACGTCGCGACTAAGGCAGGCAGACGACTTCAACCCCATACGGCAGACGGGTACAACAAGGAAAACCTTACCTCATTCGTTGAACGAAGTTTGACCAATCTGAAACGCGAAACGCTGGATTTAGTGCAACTCCATTGTCCGCCGACGGATGTTTACTATCGTCCGGAGGTATTCGACGCACTCGATGCGCTCAAGCAGGCCGGTAAAATACTGCATTATGGCGTTAGTGTGGAAAAAGTCGAAGAAGCGATCAAGGCAACCGAGTTTCCAGGTATAGCCAGCGTTCAGATCATCTTCAACATTTTCAGACAACGGCCCAAAGAGCTGTTTTTTCCACTGGCGCAAAAGCGTGATGTCGGAATCCTGGTTAGGCTTCCTCTGGCGAGTGGTTTACTTGGCGGCAAAATAACCAAGACGACCCAGTTTGCGGCCGATGATCACCGCAGTTACAATCGACATGGCGAACAATTCGATCGCGGGGAAACCTTTTCCGGTGTCGATCTCGATGTGGCTTTGGATGCAGTTGAGAAAGTGCGTCAGATCGTTCCGCGGAATGTGAATATGGCCAGTTTCGCGCTGCGCTGGATTCTCGAATTTAGCGAAGTGAGCTGCGTGATTCCCGGAGCAAGAAATGACCATCAAGTACTCGAGAATATCAAGGCTGCGGAACTACCGGCCCTAACGTCTGCTCAAATGGACGCACTCACGCGTATCTATGAAGATCAGGTTCGTCCGTTAGTCCACCAACGATGGTAGGGAGAACCCCGGACTCCGCCCAACTCGCCGCGCCGTAGGCTTGGCGAAGGCAGGATCTATCAGCCTGGGCAGCTTGCTCGTCTAAGCATCCACTGTAGAGACCATGTTGCGGAAGCTCTGCGAAGGTGGAATGCCGCGCTTCAACAAGCTTAGGGTTTCGAACTGACCTAACCCTAACAAAACTGTTTTGACATGATGCTTCCTTAATCGCACAAAGAAATTGGGATAGCTTAGGAAATGGTTTACAAACTTCCCGAAGATTACCTTCGCCGTATCGAGTCGATTCATCTGGCGCTCCACATTCCAGCCAACTACGGCGGGCTTCGGCAACTCACTCCCTACCTTGAGGCATCGAATCTGACCTCGGTCGAGGGACACGAGCGGCAACACCACCTTACCCCCCAGGCTGCGCTCCAATGGCACGCGATGAAGAGCGCTGCTGCCAACGAGGGCATTGAATTAGTGCTTATTTCCGGCTTTCGCAGCGTCGATCGTCAGCGCGAAATCATCGAAGACAAGCTCAGAAGGGGCATGGATCTAAATACGATTCTAACCGTAAACGCTGCACCTGGATTCAGCCAACATCACACCGGACTGGCTCTCGACATAGGTAGCCCGGGTCATCCGAACCTGATGAAGGGCTTCGAAAACACCGCCACGTTTCATTAGGCTCACTTCTTATGCAGGAAATTTTGGATTTGTTATGCCGTACACCCACGATAATCCGCACGGCTTTATCTACGAACCGTGGCATTGGATGCTCGAGGGAGCGTAGCTGACCATCCATGGCACCGCCAAAAAGGTAGGGCGCGTTGCTCCGCAACCGCCAAATGAGGACAGAATTGCACCCTCTCCGGAAGAAGACCCTCACTGGAGATTTATGCGTGTTCATTTTCTGAGTCCTAACACAGGTGATGGCGCATCGGTGACCCGTCGGTCGCGGAGCGACACGCCCTACCTCGTTAGGCTCCCACCATGGACAAATCCCTGCCTCGTTAGACGCGCCCCACGTCATCCTTCGTAAGCCGTCCATTGATCTGTCGCCAGATCCGTAGCTTGTTTGCATTCTGCAGTTCGGCCGGCAATAGCTTCTCCGCAAAATTTTGGAAACATACTGGTCGAGCAAAACGGAGAATTGCTGCGGTGCCGACCGAGGTAAAACGGGAGTCAGTTGTCGCCGGATAAGGACCGCCATGCTGCATGGACGGGCAGACTTCGACCCCGGTAGGGTAACCGTTGAGAAGTACGCGCCCCGCCTTTTCAGTGAACGCTTCGAGAAATGCTCGACTCGATTCTTCTTCGTCCGGCGTAAGATGCACCGTAGCGGTCAACTGTCCTGGTAAAGATTCAATCGTTTTTAATACCTCCGCCTCATTTTCGCATTCGATAAGCAAAGTCGCTGGGCCAAAGATTTCTTCTTGAAGCAGATGGTTCTCTCGAAATTCTTTCGCCTTTGCGACCAACAGATGAGCTGCCTGGCTTACCCGAAGATAGGGCTGCGTCTTTTGCAGCGATTTCTTTAGACGCTCCTCGATTCCCGGATACAGCATTGGCGCGGCCTCCACCTTGGCAAGTGCATCACCAAGTGCGCCGGTAAACTCTTCAAAATCCGATCCGCGCAAGCCCAGAACTACCCCTGGTTTCGTACAGAATTGGCCGACACCGAGCGTCACCGAACCAGTCAGGCCTTTTACAATCTCTGCCCGACGTTCTCGCAAAGCTCCAGGCATAATCAGAACAGGATTCAGAGAACTCATTTCGGCAAAAACTGGAATCGGGTCGGGCCGTGCCGTTGCGAGGTTGAAGAGGTTGCGTCCGGCTTGGGTTGATCCAGTGAACCCGACCGCTCGAATTACTGGATGGGTCACTAGGTTCGTTCCAATCTCGATCGAAGGGTCCGTGATCAAATAAAAAATTGCCTGTGGCATGCCCGTATCCGTCACCGCGCGGCTAATGGCATCTCCCACCAAAGCCGAGGTGCGCGGATGAGCCGGATGTCCTTTCACAACGACTGGACAGCCGGCAGCAAAAGCCGAAGCCGTATCGCCGCCAGCTACCGAAAATGCCAGCGGAAAATTGCTGGCGCTGAAAACCGCGACCGGTCCGAGTGGTATCAGCATCCGACGAAGATCTGGTTTTGGAATTGGTTTACGTTCGGGTTGGGCAGTATCAATACGCGCATCGACCCACGATCCTTCCTCAATTAGATCGGCAAACATCACCAGCTGATTGATGGTGCGTGCTCGTTCTCCCCGCAGCCGATCAACCGTGAGCCTAGATTCCTCGTGGCAAACCTGAATTAATTCGTCTCCCAGCGTCTCGATCTGTTCTCCAATCCGACGAAGAAACGTCGCACGTTCTTTGGCACCAGACGGACGAAATCCAGCAACCAGATCCAAATGAGCGGCTAAGGAATCTTTCATAATCAATTTTTGCACAGAAGGACGCGAAGATCACAAAGAAGAAGGATCTTTTTGACCGCGAATCGATACGAATGGACGCGGATAAAGACTCTAAACAGAAGGTAACATCTCGGCCAAGCCGCAACCAAATTGGTCCTAGTTAGCGATCCGATGATTCCCGTGGCGAGGTAGGCGTGTCGCTCAGGCAACTTCATTTACGAGTTCGCCAATCGGTGCGGCTCCGATCCTGACCAAATCTCCCGATATCAACGTGAAATCGTTCGGTGGAACTATCCCGGTACCAGTAAATAAAAAGGCGCCAACTGGAAAACTGAGCTCTCGATACAAATATTCCACCAGCTCATTGAACTCGCGACGAATGCGCAGCAACGGCACAGTGCCTTCGAAAATAGGTTGGCCCGCACGTTCAACCGCTAGTGTGATTTCCGTGTTGCGATCAAATGACTGATTGCCGACCCAAATGGCGGGCCCGATCGAGCAACTGCCGTCGTACACTTTGGCTTGCGGCAGGTATAGCGGATTTTCGCCTTCGATATCGCGAGACGAAACATCGTTACCCAAAGTATATCCTATGATTTGTCGATCGGTATTAATAGCCAACACCAACTCCGGCTCCGGAACGTTCCAGTTGGCATCTTTGCGAACACGGATCTTCGCATCTGGTCCGATTACTCTCCATCCGGACGCTTTGAAAAAAAGCTCAGGGCGTTCAGCCTCGTAAACGTTGGAGTAAAATACCGCTGCTCCGCTCTCCTTAGATTCTTCTCGGCGTCCTTCTCGGCTCCGTTCGTAGGTCACGCCGGCTGCCCAGATCTCCTGAGTACCGACCGGCGCCAGGATGTCTTCACGAGCCGGTGGCTCCGCCGCCGGTCCCCGGCGCGAAACCTCTCGCAGATGATCGTGTAGGTTCGGCAGGTTCAAGAGCTCATCGAAATCGGTCCCATGGACGGTGAAGTACTGACCGTCCGATTTCAGCAAAAAGCCTTTAGTGGTTCGGTAGAGAAGCATAAGAAATCAGAATACAGAATTTAGAATACAGGAGTCAGAAGTGCGAATTCAGGAGTATGGCGCGTTCGCTCATGTCTTAGCGCCGAAGGCGCGCTTCAGGATAGTCTAGGGTGTAGCCCTAGGAACTCGGGTCAAGAACGGAGCAAGCGCTGAAAGCGCGGTTCAACCTCGAAAAGGCATCCTGTGGTCTCCATTTTATGACTCGCCTTCCGCGGTGCCGGCGCTACCGGCGCTTCAATGCGACGGTCGCGGCACTTCATGTCCACGGGTACCAATCAGAAAATCGAAATCGGCGCCGAGATTAGCTTGCATCACACGTTCGCAGTACAAACGCTGATAACCGCCGGACGGTAGCTCCGGCGCAACCCATGCGCGCCGGCGTCGTTCCAGCTCCCCCTCCTCCACCCGCAAATGGAGAATCCGATTCTCAACGTCTACTTCGATGGTATCACCATCCTGCACGAGAGCGAGTGGCCCTCCCACTGCCGCTTCCGGTGCACAGTGTAGAATCACGGTGCCGTAAGCGGTCCCACTCATGCGCGCATCTGATATCCGGATCATGTCGGTAATTCCACGCTTTAGTAACGCTGGCGGTAATCCCATGTTGCCCACCTCCGCCATTCCGGGATAACCCCGCGGCCCACAATTCTTCAGCACAAGGATCGAGCTCTCATCGGCCTCCAGATTAGGGTCGTTGATTCGCTCATGATAATGTTCAATGTTCTCGAAGACGATTGCTTTACCCGTATGCTTGAGGAGATGCGGACTAGCAGCTGACGGTTTAACGACTGCCCCGTCCGGCGCTAGATTACCTCGCAATACCGCGACGCCGCCGGAACGAACCAACGGCTTGGATAACGGCCGAATCACTTCGGAATCGTAGCATTCGGCATTCCGAACGTTCTCCCAAACGGTATTGCCACTTACGGTTTTGATCGAAGTCTGCAAGAGTCCGGCCTCAGCCAGCCTGCGCATGACTACCGGAAGACCTCCCGCGTAATAGAAATCTTCCATGAGGAAACGCCCGGAAGGCATCAAATCCACGATGGTCGGAACCTCTCGACCGAGTTTGTCCCAGTCATCAAGGGTTACTTCGATGCCCACTCTCCCCGCGATCGCCAGGAGATGAATCACACCATTGGTTGATCCACCTACTGCTCCGTTCACACGAATCGCGTTCTCAAAGGCTTCGCGGATGAGAACTTTGGAGAGTCGCAGATCCTCCCGCACCATCTCGACGATGCGGCGCCCTGCCATTTGTGCCAGGACACTCCGTCTGGAATCGACGGCAGGAATCGCGGCGTTGTGAGGCAGGGCCACGCCAAGCGCCTCGACCATAGATGCCATAGTGGAAGCAGTCCCCATGGTCATGCAGTGGCCGGCGCTTCGAGACATGCAGGCCTCCGCTTCCGAAAATTCGCACATCGTCATTTTTCCGGCGCGAACTGCCTCCGAGAATTGCCAAACGCTCGTTCCGGATCCGATGGTTTGGCCCTTGAATCGGCCGTTCAGCATCGGTCCGCCCGACACCACGATGCTCGGAAGATCGCAACTGGCCGCTCCCATCAGCAATGCGGGCGTGGTTTTGTCGCAACCGGTAAGTAGAACCACTCCGTCAATCGGATTGCCCCGAATCGACTCCTCCACATCCATGCTCACCAAGTTCCGAAATAGCATGGCGGTAGGCCGGAGGTTTGATTCGCCCAGCGACATCACGGGAAACTCGAATGCGACCCCGCCCGCTTGGAGAACTCCCTGCTTCACTTTGTCGGCCAGTCCGCGAAAATGAGCATTGCATGGAGTGAGCTCCGAATAAGTATTACAAATGCCAATCACCGGCCGGCCGTCGAAAACGTCATCTGGCAATCCCTGATTCCGCATCCAACTACGATGAATGAACACATCGCGGCTGGTCCCGCCGAACCAGGCTTGTGAGCGCAGAGATCCATTTGATTGCGCTTTCATCGAGAACACCTCTCAAATTTTAATTTCTGTTTTTGTGTGATAATCATCGTAACTCACTTATTAATATGCATTAGTGGCATGACTGTTACTGAAATACGGCGCCCCCGCACGACGGTAGGGAGTGTCGCTCCGCGACCGCCGAGCCACTGATGAGCCATGGGTGTGGTTAGGCCCAGGCTCATACGCACCAATCGGTTTACGGTAACGCTCTTCCGCCACCCAAGGTCCAACTCCGCTCCCGACTGGGCGGTCGCGGAGCGGACCCACCCTACCAACGACCGCCCTCATGCGTTTGTCCTTCTCCATTTCTTTGTTCAATGCGCTCCCGCCCGTACAGCAGCAACATCGCAATGATGACAATTCCGTAAATGATTTTTCGGCGAGCCTGGGCATCTGCACCACTGACAATATCGACTGTAGAAGAGTAATCAAAATCACGCCGGCGATCGTACCCAAAAACGTGCCACTGCCGTCGAGAATCCTGGTGCCACCCAAAACTAAGGCCGCAATCGCCGGAAGAACGTAGAGATCATCCGTTGCCTGATACGCATGAGTCGTGTAACCGGCTAAGAGCACACCATAAAGCGCTGAGTAGGACCCGGAAATGGCAAAGATGAGGATCACTCGACGAGTGCCGACGCCAGACAGGTAGACTGCGGATTCGCGGTTGCCGATCGCGTAAATCTGGCGACCACGGGTTCCATCGGATCGGATAACGAGTCCAAAATCTCGGAAAAAGTTGATTCGCAAACCAGACCGGTAGTGGCGACTGTCCACCTATATCCGTGTCCTGCCCAACTTGAAAGGTCGAACGAAGCTGCGCGCTTCGCTCTACCACAAAAACCAGTCGCCATCTGCTATTTGCCCTTTTCGATCACCTCCTTCTAGCTTCTAAATTCTACTGTATGAATCTTGTTCAATTCCTCGATGCTAACGGCAATCGGCACATCGGCAGCCCAAGCGATGATCAATCGACCCTCCAGATCTTGGATCGGTTTGCCTCAGTGTATGATCTCGCTCAGGAAGCCATTCGGACGCGAAGCACACTTGCCAAATTGACTGCGCAGCATCTGTCCGACCGAACCGAGCCCTACGATCAAGTCGTTCACGAACGACGCGTGCTTGTACCCTTTGACCATCCCGATCCGGCTCGATGCTGGGTTTCACTCACTGGTTTGACTCATCTGGGGAGCGCCAAATCGAGAGATGCGATGCACGCAAAAATGGCCGCTGATCCCGACCAATTGACTGATTCGATGAAGATGTTTCGTCTCGGGTATGAAGGAGGCAAACCGAAACCAGGAGAGATCGGGGCACAACCTGAATGGGCCTTCAAAGGAGATGGCCAGTGCATCGTAAATCCAGAGGAACCGGTCACATCACCGGCGTTCGCCAACGATGGTGGCGAAGAAGCAGAGCTAACTGGATTATACCTGATTGATTCGGAAGGGACTCCCGTCCGAGTCGGATTCGCGATCGGTAACGAGTTCGCTGACCATGTCTTGGAACGGCAGAATTATCTTTATCTGGCCCACTCAAAATTACGTGTCTGCTCTTATGGGCCCGAGCTGTATTTAGGTGAGCTGCCAGCGAGCTTGACTGGAACGGTACGTATTTGGCGAAACGAAAAGGAAGTTTGGAGCGGCACAATGCTGACTGGCGAAGACCACATGTGCCATTCAATCGCGAATCTGGAGCATCATCATTTCAAATATCATATGTTTCGCCGGCCCGGTGACGTTCATGTCCATTTTTTCGGTGCAAGCATATTGAGTTGTCTGGAAGGTTTTCAGACCGAAACTGGCGACAGCATTGAGATCGAGTGCGCGCCCTTTGGAAAACCATTGCGGAATCCTTTAGTCTGGTCCGATGACGAGGGTTTCGTTTCCGTTCGTACGCTCTAACAAAGAGACCGGACGATTGAACGAAGTTCACGGGGATTTCAAAGGGAAGTAGCAGTTGGTCCCAGCAAGATTCCAAATGCCAGTTTTCGGATGTTCCTCCCGCTCTAACCCGGGGAATCACCCTTTCCGGTCCATGCTCAAACAGGAGGGCTCGAAGACAGACTTATTAAACAGGAGATCGCAAAGGAAGTTTTTGCTGGAGCGTGCTTGGGATCAGAGGCGATTTACCAAAGATGGATCGAAAGAGAGGTCGATTTCCGCGAGTTGAGCGCGGTTCGTCGGATGGAGCTAGTATCGGGTACAAAAGACCTGGTTTTCGGAACCGCTCAAAGTTGATTTGCTGCCGGCCAATACCGATTACGGGCTTATGGTTTCGGAGATGTGATTTTGGGTCTTCGTGTGATCAACCGCTTATTCCTTTGCGATCTCTCTGTGAGCTCCTGTTTAAAAATCTGTCTTGGTGCCCTCCTGTTATTGATTCCGGCTGACGGGATCAACTTCAAAAGGATATCCAGCATCCTCCCAGTCGGCTATTCCCCCGGCGTAATGCCACACGTTCTGAAAGCCGTGATCGGTAAGTTGTTGATAGACTAAGACACTAGCCGTACAACCCGGATTCGAACAGTAGACGATGACCTGCTCCTTGGGACTGAGCACTTCCAAAGCCTGGCTCAAACTCTCGAAATGGATTGAGCCGGGTATGCGCTTGATACGAAACGCCCACTCGTCCAAACAATTGACAAGTTTGAAGGTCTCTCCCACATCTAGCTTCTCTTTCAACTCCTCGCGGGTAATTCTATTCATAAAAATAAGTCTCTGGTTATCAAAATCTGGCGCCCTCAGGAGTCCGTTTCCAAGATCTTCGAAAGGTTAGCCGATCAGGAAGCTCTGTCTACTAGGCTTCGAATTTCTGGTCTCTCCAGTCATTCCATTCTTTCAACTCCGTTGATGGCCTTTTCACTGGATCACAACGAAAAGTTCGCCAAGGTAATGCTTTCGCGCCGAAATTCATGGAATTTACACGGAGGTGCATAGCGTTATGTCCGGAGCCCCAATCCCGCGAGCGGTCGAGCTCGTTACAACATTGCAGATCCCAAAAAAAGGCAAAAATTCGGAGCAGCTTAAAAAGGGCATCGTCAACACGGATGGAGTTGTGAGCGGTTCTCGATTGAATGGCCGGGTGCGCCGTGCGTCCGTCAAAGGTGAGCCGGGCAAACGGGCCCTCTACTCGACTACGGCAGAAGTGAGCATCCTCACGAACGATGGCGCCGAGATATTGATGATCGATCGTGGCGAGTGGCGCGGATCGAAAGATGCTTTCGCTCGATTCATGGCTAACCAACTGGTAGCTCCCAGCGAGCTTTACATGGTGGGAGTGGTAAGATTTCAGACCTCAGATCCGCGATATGCCTGGCTGAAAGAAGGCGAATTTCTTAGCCACGCAGTAGGCGAAGGCGATCGGATCAAAATCTCAGTCTACCGGACGACCGGGCCTCATTTTCGCCAAAGGCTCGAATGAAATAGCAGATCGCAAATAGCAAATAGCAAATGACCAGCTCGATGCTTCCGAGTCTGCTCGGCGCGGGTGGATTGGATGGGCCAATCTCAGGAAGACTACGCGCTGTCGAGGCGTTATTCGCTATTTAGCCTGCGCCTGAGGATATTTGCTATCTGCCAACTGCTATTTCATTCGAGCCTTTGGCGAGAATGAGGCTCCAGCCATCCGTCCTTGAGCCGAATGATCCTTTTTCCGTAACCGGCATTTGTTTCGGAATGCGTGACCTGAACGATCGTGGTGCCGGCAGCATTTAGCTTGCAAAACAAATCCATAATTTCCTTGGCCTGATCAGAATGCAGATTGCCGGTTGGTTCGTCCGCCAGAAGTAGTTCTGGTTTGGCAACCGTTGCTCGTACCACGCCGACCAGTTGCTGTTGGCCGCCAGAAAGTTGAGCAGGAAATAGATCCCGTTTGCCCACGATGTTAAATCTGTCGAGCGCATCACAGACGGTCGCTTCCCGTTCTTTCTTCGGAATGTTGCGATAAGCCAACGGCAGTTCGATGTTTTCGTACACCGTGAGATCGTCGAGCAGATGATAAGATTGAAACACAAATCCTGTATGTTTCTTCTGCAATGCTAGACGTTCCTTAGGAGACAATGTATGCATTGCATGATCCAGCAAATGATATTCCCCCTCCCAATTCGCATCGTGCAAACCAAGGATGTGCAGCAGTGTTTGGCTACGTTGCCGTTGTGGACCGGCGGTTCGTGCTCGCGCAAATCCAACGCGTAGCCATGGCGACTGCGCTTTTTGGCTATTCTCTCTCAGGAACTCCCGAGCAGCCGTTGAGGTTATTCAACGCGTGCTGCTTCGCGGACAGTCGCCGCTACCGAAGAATCCGCACTCCGCATTCTCTACTACCCTCTCCGACTGCTCCAACGGCGTCCGAGCTTACGCACAAATCGGCGCGGTTTTTTGGCGAAAATCTTTTCGCCGAGCGGTTCGGCGGCCTGACGCAGCTTTCGGCTTTTTCCGTCCAAGCAGCGAATGAGCCGTTCAACTGCTTCGGCGCCACCAAACCTCTCCGGTGTTTTCCGCAAAAGGCCTTTCAAGACAGCGATATCGTGATCACAACCGATCTTGTCTTGCAGCTTGGAAAGCCGCGAAGTCATCTTGTCCATTTGCTTTGGCCAGACCGGCTCCAACAACTCGAGCTCGTAAAGAAGATTTTTCACCCTGATGCGCCATTTGTGGAAGGCTTCGTCTCCCCCATCCTGAAGCGCTCTATCCATCCGTTTACGGCTTTGGCGGTAAACGTCCTGCAGCCCTGGCTCAACGACCTCCCATTCGCCATTGACTAGCTGCAATTGCTGAAGATTGCGTTTCGTCTGTTCCAGATCTTTCCTGATCTCGTTTAGGGCATCGCTAATGTCGGTCCTGGCTCCGTCTTTGCTTTCGAGACCGGCAAGTGCCGCCGCCACCGCCTGCTTCTCTGGATCGCCTGATACCGGTAGAGTCTTCAAAGTCTCGCGAGCGACTTCCGCATCGCGTGCAACCGCCAAGCGTCGCCCAGCCTTCCGGAGACGCGCATTTTCCCGATTAAAAAACGTCTCGCCGACCACCGGTCGAATCAAGCGCAACAACGCCCTTAGCCGTTTGATCGTCGTACGAACGTTATGAACATACTCACCCTCGTTCTGTTTCGGGTGTTCGCCGGAATCCGTTAGCGAATCAATGAGATTCTCGGCTACACGAAGTATCCCGGCTCCTAACGGCTCATTGGTATGGAGGCAGACGTCAGGTTTCTTCATCGTTAGCATAAGTCTAGCCTAAGCAAGTACAGCCGTTCGCCTTCGCCTGTCAAAGGTTTGCCGTAGCTTGACCACAATCTCGAACCGCTTGTATCTACCTGCGACCGGGGTGATGTTTGGGCACTTCCGCGGTCTATGTCCAGCTTCGAATTTCGTCCCACAATCCGTGACATTGCGCGGAAGGCTGGTTGTCACTATTCCACCGTGTCACTGGCCCTCCGCAATCATCCCCGGATTCCCTTGCAGACAAAGGAAAGAATCAGGGAGATTGCCGGCCAGCTAGGGTACAGAGCCGATGCTATGCTTGCGGCGCTTTGTGCTTACCGCGAAATGAAGCGGCCGCTCAAAGAAAAAGGTGTCATCGCGTGGCTGACGAATCACCGTACTGAGAAAGGTTGGACTGCTTCCGCGTGCAACCGCGATTATTTCCAAGGGGCGTCAGCTCGGGCCGCCGAACGAGGTTATCGCCTTGAAGAGTTCTGGTTGAATGCGCCCGGCATGGATGCGCGTAGGATCAGTAAGATTTTCTGGGCCCGCGGCATCCAGGGAGTGCTACTTCCGCCCCAGGAACGATTGGGAGGGATCGACCTCGACTGGAAAAATTTGTCCGTCGTTACCTTCGGGTACACACTCACCCACCCACGTCTGCACCTCGTATCAAACCATGAGTATCGGACAATGGGCACGCTTTTCTTGGAGCTCAACCGCAGAGGTTATCGTCGAGTAGGATTAGTGAATCTCCGTAATCAAGACGAGCGTGTCGATCATAACTGGCTAGCCGCGTACCTGGTGGAGCAGAATCGTTTATGTGTTGATCAAGCTATCCCTCCACTGATTTTGGAGAACTGGAACGATGAGGACTTTTTGTCGTGGGTTGATCGTTTTCGGCCTGACGCAATTGTCACGAAGCTCGAGGAAGCGCTTACCAGTTTAAAACGGGCAAGCTATCGAGTTCCCGAGGATATTGGCGTAGCTTACCATTCGCTAGATGAAGGCCGGCTTGGCTTATCTGGAATGAAAAAGAATTCGTTCCAGATCGGTATCATGGCGGTAGATCTGCTCGTCGATATGTTGCATCGCAACGAGCGGGGCGTTCCCGCACGAGCTTATCTCCTGATGGTGGAAGGTACCTGGTACGAAGGCCGCACGGTGCGACCGATTGCGAATCTGAATACAGAATCCAGGAGTCAGGAGTCAAAAACTACGCATCTAGAAGGCGTTTTGGACGTGTAGGGCCTCCGAGCGCCGTTCGCAGTCAACAATTTGAGCAACGCGCAATTTTACGGAGGCGACGCCATCGCTTTAATTCCTTCTCGGAACAGGCTGCGCTTCAGGTATCGCCAGATGTAAGGCTGGCAGCCCGGCGCTAGAACCCGAAGCTCCCCCTATGCCTCTTGTTAGTATGAAACAGATGCTGGCCGCTGCTCGGCGTGACGGTTGGGCCGTAGCAGCCTTCAATCCGGTCGATTACGGTTCGATGAAGGCGATCATCACGGCCGCAACCAGCCTAGAGGCTCCGGTCATCCTGCAGACGTCCGCCAAGACGGTAAAATTCTACGGGCACGAACCAATCGTCAGCTGGGCACGCGAGCTTGTCAGCGCGTCGCCAGCACCGATTGCCTTGCACCTTGATCACGGGAAAGACCCTAAAATGATCGCCCGTTGCATCGAGACCGGTTGGACGTCCGTGATGATCGACGCATCCGACAAACCGTACGAAGAAAATCTCGCATTAACCAAGGAGATCACGGCTTTGGCCAACAAACGGGGCGTGGGCGTAGAAGCCGAGTTGGGCGAGATCGGCGGAGTCGAAGAAGACATAATCGTGGCCGAAGGAAAAGAGCATACCGCCGACGTCGAACAAGCATTAGCGTTTTGTCGTGAGGTCGATTTGGCAGTATTCGCACCGGCGATTGGTACCGCGCACGGCTTTTACAAACGTGAGCCAACTATTGCCTGGAATGTCCTGGAAGCGATTAGCCAACGAAGTGGAACTCCTCTCGCCCTGCACGGCGGGACCGGGCTTTCCAATGATGTTATCCAACGTTGCATCGGTCTGGGCTGCGCCAAGATCAACATCTCCACCAATCTGAAGCATGTTTTCATCGATAGCTTCGTTACCTATCACCAGGAACATCCTGAAGAATACGAACCGCTGAAACCGCTCGCCGCCCAGGCTGCGGCAGTGACGGCGCTAGCCTCAGAGAAAATCCGTCAGTTCGGTGGTGCGGGAAAGGCCACATCGGTCGGAACCTAGTTTCTCACCATGGAAGCGCTCATTTTTGATTGCGACGGCGTCCTAGTAGATACCGAACGGGACGGTCATCGCGTGGCGTTCAACCGCGCTTTCGCTGCCCTCGGTTTGCCGTTTGAGTGGAGCATAGAGGAATACGGTGAGTTGCTAAAGATCGCAGGTGGCAAAGAGCGTATGCGCTCCTATTTCGATAAGAACCGCTGGCCGGTCGAAGCGGTCGATCGCGACGTGTTGATCAAACGCTTGCATCAGCTCAAGACCGACTACTTCATCCAGTTGATCGAATCCGGTGAATTGCCCGTGCGCAGCGGAATCAACCGTATCGTCGACGAAGCTTACTCGGCTGGCATTCGGTTGGCGGTCTGTTCTACGTCCAATGAGCGGGCGGTGATCGGCGTAGTCAAAAGACTTTTAGGTCTCGAGCGTTACGCCAAGTTCGCTGGTATTTTTGCCGGAGACGTTGTCAGCCAGAAGAAGCCGGATCCAGCAATTTACCAATTGGCAGTTCAACGGCTGCAGCTTGATCCTACGCTTTGTCTGGTAATTGAGGACAGTCATAATGGGCTAGTCGCTGCGAACCGTGCTGGCATCAGGTGTGTAATCACGACCAGTACTTACACCATAGCGGAAGATTTTGATCACGCCGTCGCCGTGTATCCCGAGCTTGGTGATCCGCCGGTAGCACACCTCACATTGAACGATCTGCAGCGTCACCTGCCGTCCGGAACCCCAACGTTGTAAGTTATGAAATCCATCAGTCTGTCTGACGTTGAACACGCCGCCCGCACTATCGCGGATACCGTAGTTGCTAATGAGAACTATTTCTCGGAACTGGACGGCACGTGTGGAGACGGTGATTTCGGGACTTCGTTAGCCACCGGTTTCCGTATCGTCCTTGGCAAGTGGGATTCCTTGGATCGGTCGTCGATTGGGCCATTCCTCTCCGCGATCGGCATTACCATAACGAGCAACGTTGGCGGTTGCTCGGGACCATTATGGGGAACTGGATTTATCCGCGCCGGTGCGCTTTCCCGAGAAAAGGAATCGATCACTCTGACCGAACTCGGCGCTATGCTGCGCAACTCTATCGCTGGAATCCAAGCGCGCGGAGGCGCGAGCCTCGGAGACAAAACGATCCTCGATGCGTTGGAACCGATCGCTGCTACGATCGAACAACGGGCTCAAGAACCTGAATGCTCGCTGCTTACTGCTCTGCGCGAAGCTGCCGATAAGGCCACCGCAACCGTAGAAGCTACTAGACCGTGGACGGCGCGCCGTGGCCGGCAATCGTTCACCGGAGAGCGGAGTGCAGGAACGCTCGACCCAGGAATCGTCGCCATCGCCACGATCATGCAGGCGCTCGCCACCCGATTCGCGCCGGTAGTTTCCTCATAGTTTTCCCCTTCCTCGAACCCTCAGAACCACCAAGTCCCCCATGAAGAAGTTCGTCAATGATCCCGTTAACTTTGTCCACGAAATGCTGGAAGGCCTGGCTTTGGCCAATCCAAAGACGCTGAAGTGGATCCCAGAACACAACATCATCTACCGCGCTGATGCCCCCAACCCGGATAGAGTCTCAGTCATTCAAGGATCAGGAAGCGGCCATGAACCGGCCCATGTGATGGTTGTCGGCCGGGGCATGCTCGATGCCGCGTGTCCGGGAAACGTATTTGCCGCTCCACCGATGGAGTATGTGTTAGCTTGTACCAAGCTGATGAACTCGCCAAAGGGCGTTGTTCACTTGATCAACAACTATCAAGGTGATCGCATGTGTTGGGACATGGCGAAGGAAATGGCTGAGGCCGAAGGGATCACAATCGGAACAGTCATTGTTGATGACGACGTTTCTGTGCAAAACAGCACTTATACCGTTGGACGTCGCGGCGTGGCTGGGAATTTCTTTGTGATAAAAGCATGCGGTGCGGCGGCCGAGGCCGGCCGGTCACTCGACCAACTGGTCGAACTCGGGAAAAAAGTGAACTCGGTTGTTCGAACGATGGGCGTCGCGCTGACCGGTTGCACGCCGCCGGCCAAGGGTAAGCCGATTTTCGAACTGTCCGATGACGAGATGGAGATCGGAGTCGGCATCCATGGTGAGCCCGGCCGGCGACGAGCGAAAATGCAGTCCGCGGATGCAATTGTCGAAGAGGTCTTTGAAGCGGTGGCCGGCGATCTGCCGTTTAAATCCGGTGATAAGGTAGGATTGATGATCAATGGACTAGGCGGCACTCCGATTAGCGAGCTTTACTTACTCTATCGTCGCGCGGCGCAGCTTTCGCAAAAGCGTGGCCTGGAGGTTGTGCGCAACTATGTCGGTAATTATTGCACGTCGCTCGAAATGGCTGGGATGTCGCTAACATTGATTCGCCTCGACGACGAGATCGACTCCCTCCTCGCTGCTCCGGCCGAAATCCCGCTTAGGATATTTTAAGAAGATAGCCTTGGTACGCCCTTACGGGCTAAGAAAGGAACCCCAACGAGCGCCGCGCTACCCAAATCGGCGAAACCTCGGCGCTTTGGGTTGCTGCGCCCTACCGTTATGGGTAGCTCGCGTACGTCCAGGGTTGCCCAGTGCCTCTATCTTAGCGCTCATGAGGACATTTTGAGGGGCAGGCGATAATCTCTGAAGATTTCTATAATTATATTCGTCAAACCTGATCGTGAAAACGATCTTGACCTCCCTCCTGTCTCTATTGATTTCGGTCAGCGTGACCAATCTGAGCTGGGCACATGGTGCTGGTGGCGGCGCCGGCGGTTCGGGAGGCGGCGGCAGCCATGGCGGTGGCAGCCACGGAGGTAACGGTAGTTCAATGGGAAATGGCTCAAGCATGAGCTTTGGGCATGGCAACCACGGCAATACGCTTTCGACCCGAGGCAGTCATTCGCACGGCCTCTCGAAAGGAGGAACCCATCACGGCAAGAGCCAAACGGCTTCTAAATCTCTTGCGCATCATTCGCGGACGCATCGCCATTCGACTACGCAACTGGCTCAGAATGAAACACTTCGCGGAAAGAAGAAGGGATTTATAAATGGACTTCCGCCTGGCCTCGAACTGCAGCTAGATCGTGGCAGGAGTTTGCCTCCGGATTGGCAATCGAAGGTTGGCCCGGGTACAGTGCTCACGGATACCGATACCACGGCGGATAAAGCACTGCCGCCCGGCCAGGAGATACAGGTGGATCGTGGAGAAGTGCTGACTCCAGAAACCACTTCGACGAATTAATAAGCCCCCCGAAGCCGGAGCAAATCAGTTTTTGGCAGCTTTTGCGCAGGCCAAAACTGCGCCGAGATCGAGCGGGCGCGTGTACATGGTTAATTTTCCATCCGGGGTCCGCGGCCACTGTTCCGGTGGCCGATCCCAATAAAGTTCTACCCCATTGTCGTCCGGGTCCCGCAGGTAGAGCGCTTCGCTTACTCCGTGATCCGAAGCGCCATCCAGTGGAATCTTTGCCTGCATTAATCGAGTGAGCGCATCCGCCAGCTCTGCGCGAGTGGGATAAAGGATCGCGACGTGATAGAGCCCGGTAGTACCCGCCGGCGGAGCTGCTCCACCGGCGCTCTCCCAGGTATTTAATCCGATATGATGATGGTAACCGCCGGCTGAGAGGAACGCGGCCTCGCCGCCATATTGTAAGACTACGTCGAAGCCCAAAACACCGTGATAGAAACCGATGGCACGTTCAAGGTTCGCCACTTTGAGGTGGACATGGCCGATGCGAACGCCCGGATCGATGGACTTGCTGGAAACTGAGCTCATCGGATTGGTCAGAGGAACAAACCACATCACCGCAGGAAAAGCGAGATCGTGGCAAACGAGACTGCGCAGAGGATAATCCGCAGATTACTCGGATTTCTGATTTGCTTACACGAGCTTGGCTGGCGAATCCTCGGAACAACTCGATTTAAATCCTGTCGCCTCGGGTGTCATAACAATTTCGAATCGATAGTCGGCGGAAACCTTCTAACTTTCCAGCAACCTCCGAGCATCTCTCCGGTCGATAACTCAAAAATAATCGATGTAATCTGCGAAATCTGCGGATTATTTTCTTCTCACCATGGGATCCGAGCTTCAGTCGATCGCGGTCGCGGGAACACTCTTTTTTCTCGGGCTCGTGAGTCCAGGACCAAATTTTCTGGGGGTGATCGAAAGTACGCTGCGCGGCGGTCAACGATCGGGGATCTTCACCGGTCTAGGGGCCTCAACCGGTGACGGAGTCTATGCGTTGATAGGGATTCTGGGATTCTCAACTCTTAGCTCGCAAGGCGAATGGCCTTTCCAGGCAATGAAGCTAGTCGGAGCGGGTTACCTCACTTTTCTGGGAATCAGAATGTGTCTGCGTCGAAGCGCAATCCCCGACGGGGTTAAGCAATGTTGGGTTCCTGGGATTTGGCAGTGTTTCCTGCGCGGGCTCGCGACCGATCTATCGAATCCCAAAACAATTCTGTTTTTTGGAAGTATTTTCGCCGTAACACTTCGTCTGGAAACACCTGCGTGGACGAAAATGATTATCTGGAGCGAGATAATCCTGATTTCCGTTCTCTGGAGAATCGCTCTATGTCGCCTCTTCTCGATCCCTACTCTGCGCGCCCTTTACCGAAAATATGAAATTGAGATTGAGCGTCTCTTCGGTGCCCTGCTCATCTTGCTTGGCTGGCGCATGGCAGGCGAGGTCGGGCGGTTCGTCCCGGACCGCCGAGGCATGCCGTTTCGCCGGTTGGTCCGTCCGTGACCACCAAGGCATGCCGTTTCGCCGGTTGGGCGGTCCGTCCGTGACCGCCAAGGCATGCTGTTCGCTGGTAGGGCGGTCCCTCCGGGACCGCCGCCGAATTCACCCCTGATCGGCAAACAACTGGCCATCATGAAAATAGACATAGGGCCAATCCTCAGGTTCGGACACTAGTCTGGCTCGCACCGGGTTGTAACGAATATATTCTACCTTTTGGCTGAAACCTTCATCTGAACGCAATCGATGATCGAAAAAATCGCGCTGAAAGCGAATACCATGCATGCGTGAAAGAAATCTCTTCCAGTTTGCGAACGAGGCTTGCATGGATGCCTCCAATGGAAAATCGAAAATCCCATGGAGATGATCCGGCATGAGTAACATGAATCTGACGAACCAGAGTTTGCGTTGTTCGTAAGCCTGGACCGCATCGAAGATGATTTTCGCGACGTGGGGAAAGGCCAATGTGTTTTTGCCACGTTCGCGGCAGCAGACCGTGATGAAATACTCAGCGTCTGATTCCGCCCACACCGGAATTGTGTGATCGAGCATTTTGCGCGGCGGCTCAAGTTATTTGATCCACATAGATAACTGTATTATATTCTGTTATTAATGGTAAGCGTTACAGATTCTGCCTCGGCGGTCCGGAGGAACCGCCCTACCAGGCATGCCTCGGCGGTAGCGGGACGGACCGGCCTACCATTGACCGGCCGATAGCTTTGGCCCACCATTTGCCATGGGCAAAGTATACGATGCGATTGACGAGAAGCTGTCCGCTTGGCTTTCAGCGCAAAAGATATTCTTCGTGGCAACAGCGCCCTTGTCGCAACAAGGCCACGTCAATTGTTCGCCGAAGGATAGCCGCTCATTCCAAATTCTTGACGAACGAACGGTTGTTTATCTGGACCTGACCGGCAGCGGTGTCGAAACGATCGCGCACGTCAAAGAAAATGGTCGCATCGTTTTGATGTTCTGCGCTTTTAGCGGTGCGCCAAATATTGTCCGGATGCATGGCCAGGGCGAGGTCATAGAATCGCATCACCGAGATTTCCTTACACTAAAGGCGCGTTTTGGAATCGTACCTGGACTTCGCTCATTCATTCGAGTGCGCTTGACTCGCGTTTCCACATCGTGCGGCTTCGGAGTGCCCCTTTACGAATTTCTGGGAAACCGAAACCAGCTCGCGGCGTGGGCCGAGCACAAAGGCTCGGAAAAGTTGGTTGAATATCAACACGAAAAAAATGCGAGCTCGATCGATGGCCTGCGTGGAATAGGCCACACGGAGCGATAAAACGTCGCCTCGGAGAGATGCACTGAGGTACTTCGTCCGTGCTGACAAATGATGCGAACGACGCGTCGCTCAACCGGCCAAAACCGACGCAAACACGCTGGTGTCGATATTACACCCGGAATGGATCAAGGCGACGCGCTTATTGCGGACGATTTTCTGTTCTTGCAATAGGGCGGCAAGCGGCGCTGCTGCGGCACCTTCCGCTACATTGTGGGTTGTGCTGAAATAGATCCTCATCGCCTCCATGATTTCGCTATCCGGCATTGCGACGATGTGGTCCACGTTCCGGTTGATAATATCCACAGCAACGGGATCTGGAACTCGACAAGACAGGCCATCGGCCATTGTGTTCACTGTTGGGGTGGAGACAGGTTTGCCCGCTTGGAAGGAAAGAGCATAGGCTGGAGCCCCGCTAGAAACCACTCCGATAATTCTGGTTTGCAATCCCAACGCGTTTCGCGTTGCGATGGTTCCGCAAATACCGCTACCCATCCCAATCGGGACGTAGACGTAATCGAGGTTTGGGACACTGCGAAACAACTCCAAAGCGTAGCTGGCGACGCCCTGCACGAGCATAAGGCTGAAGGAATCGATGAAATGGAGTCGTGATTGTTTGGCCAGGTGTCTGGCATGTTCCAGCGCATCCTGGAAGTCCTTGCCAAATTCGATCACTTCAGCGCCCAAACTGCGCATCGCGGCATTCTGCTCCCGACCGTTGCCGTGGGGAACGACGATCACCGTCCGAAGACCAGCACGCACGCCGGCGAAGGTCACGCTCTGGCCAAAGTTACCACGGGTAGCTGCGATTACTCCTTCCACCTCGGGATGTCTCCGCCGAAGCTCAGCGATGTAGAACAATGCGCCCCTGATTTTGAATGCGCCAATCGGTGTATGGTTCTCCTGCTTCACCCACACGTCGGCTTCCAGGCGTTGACACAATAACGGCCAGCGGATCTGCGGCGTCTCCGGCAAAACATTGTGCACGACTTCCGCGGCGTGCTCGAGCTCGTCGATGCTAAACATTGGTCGAGAAACTCAGGAAATCTCGAAGATCGCTTCGATCTCTACCGTGATATTCTCTGGCAAACTGTTAACCCCGACCGCAGATCGAGCGTGCTTGCCAGCATCTCCGAAAACATCGACTAGTAAGTCGGAGCAACCGTTGATCACTTTCGGGTGATCCCGGAAGTCCTCTGACGCATTCACAAATCCTGTCAATTTAACTACCCGACGCACAGTGCTAAGGCCATTTTGAGCGTGATGAACCACCGACAGTAAGTTGATGCCGACCAAACGCGCATGGGCGTACGCCACATCTACTGTAACATCTCGGCCGACCTTACCGGTCAGGAACTTTTGTTCGGCGGTCCGTGGACCCTGACCTGATATGAAGAGCAGATTTCCGCTTATCGTAAACGGAAGATAGTTGGCCACTGGCTTGGGAAAAGCAGGTAAAGTAATCCCAAGCTCTACTAAACGCCGTTCGGCTAAGTGATGGATTGATGAGACACTCATAAAAGAATTCACGAACTTGAGTCTAAACGGCAAATCCTTAAGAAAACTTCCTTTTGCTTTTTCGGGACATCGGCAGGTTCGCCGTCAACGTCTCGAGTAAGATCTCCTTAAAACGGGTTGCCGTTGGCGTTAACTCTCTGCCTCCATCGTGAAGCGAGAGATCGATCATCGGTAACGCCGGAAGGCCGGATTTCTTGTCCAGCGCCATTAGCTGGTTCGGTAGACCGGTCACCGTGCGCAAAGTGATGCCGAGTCCGGCATCAACGGCCGCCCAAATTCCATGCAGGCTCAGGCTAGTAAAAGCGATATGCCAGGGAATACCAGCTCGGTCGAGCGCGGTGATCGCGGTTTCACGGAAGAAACAGGGTGGGTTGAATACTGCCAGCGGCAAAGGGCGACCACTTTGCCAATTGGGCTTCTCCTTGCTTGAGCCAATCCAGGCCATTGGCAACCTCGCGAGATGTTGCGCATCGCTACGCAGATCGCCCCCAAATAAGAGCACGAGGTCTAATTGTCCTTTGTCCAAACGGTCGATCAAGATGGCCCTTCGATCGGTATTCGCTTCGACGCGAACCCCCGGATGCGCGCGCTTGAATCGACCAAGTGCCATTGGTAACCAGCTCTCCGCGAAGTCGGTCGGAAGGCCAAATCTGATCGTGCCCCCAAGCGCGCTACCCCGGACAGCAGCGACAGCTTCATCGTTAAGATCGAGGATTCGTCGGGCATAGGAGAGTATGACATCGCCGGCTTCCGTGAGCGCGAGGTTGCGACCCTCCTTGCGAAACAGCGGCTGGCCGACCTGCTCTTCTAACTTGCGAATCTGTTGGCTGACGGCGGACTGAGATCTTCCAACCTGCTGCGCCGCCCGGCTGAATCCACCCAACTGGCGCGCTGTCACCAATGTACGAAGGATATCGGTATCTAGATTGGTTCGCAGCATAGTTCAGTTTATTGAAACTATCACTGAAGAAGTATCCAATTTTCTTCTAAATGCGAGCGGTTATTTTTCCAAGCATCGTCTATGAATGCGATCGCCAAAAAGGAAACAACGTTGCCTTTCTCCTCAAACGTCGAGCAGCAAACTTGCACAGCTCTCCTCGGTTTACTTCTGTTCGCCTGGTTTGTCTTCAATGTCACCACCGCGATCCTTTTGATCGCGCTTTACCTTCCCGGTCATGCCGGCCTTGGCGATCTGCTACAAGCGCTAAGCCATTTGCTGCCGGCCGATCCGGTGATCTATGCGACCTGAAAGCTGGCGTTAGAAATGAGCCGTTAGGGTGCGCAGGTCGAATCGTCTTCCACACTCCGAGGGTGCGCCGCTTGGAAACCACCCAGGGCACCACCTAAGCATTTATGCCGAGGGCTTTGTTGCGGATCATTTCGGCGTACCAAATCATGGGCAGCTTCCGGGCGCCGCAAGCGGCGTACCCTCCGGGGATATCTCATCTGCAGCTGTCAGTCCAATGGTATCTGGTATCCGTTAGCCAGACGGTTGGTTTCGTTCGCCATGCCGATCACCGCAAGGAGCTCACCAAACGCTTCTTCCGTCATTCCCGCCTTTTGCGCAGCTTTAGTATGTGAATGGATACAGTAATCACAATTGTTAGTGACGCTCACAGCGATGTAGATCAGCTCCTTGGTCAGGGGATCGAGTACACCGGGTGCCATCACCTGTTTTACGCTTTCCCAGGTCCGCCGTAACGTCGCCGGATGATTGGCTAGGGCTTTCCAGAAGTTGTTTACTTTATCTACTTTCCGCGTCGCCATAATGTCGTCGAAGACACTTCGGACTTCTGCAGGGGCATTTTCGTATTCGATCAAATCGGCCGGTAGCATCCGTTAATCTCGTCACGCGAATTCGCAATTCAACCGCAGAGTGAGACAACCGCTAATGGACGAGAACAGCCATACAACGAAACAACAGTTCTGGAAAAGTTGAGAGTATAACCGCGGGAATTCATAACCACGAATGGACACCAATTAAATCCCCTTATTCGCGTCTATTCGCGTCCATTCGTGGTTAATCTGTCTATTCGCGCGTTCTGTTGTGATTCTCTATGGACGTCCCTTCGCGGTTTCTTTCCGCTATTGCTCGCTGTAATTCCAGGTCAATCCCCCATCAACCACGATGGTGGCTCCGGTGATGTAGTCCGCATCAGATGATACCAGGAACGCGGCGACGCCAGCTACATCGCTCACTTGCCCGAGCCTGGCGAGCGGTATGTTATCGAGAAGCGCCTTGAGTTTGGGCGGATCGTTGAGGAGCGCGCTATTGATCGGAGTCTCGATTGCCCCCGGGGCAATATTGTTCACCGTGATTCCGTAAGGCGCCAACTCAATCGACAGGTTGCGCATCATCATCTTCATCCCGCCTTTGCTGGCGCAATAGGAGGTGAAATGTGGGAAAGGCAGTTCCTCATGCACTGAACTAACGTTGATTATCTTACCCGGTTTCTTTACGGCCATTCTGTGCTGAACGAAAGCCTGGCTGGCAAAGAAAGCGCCTTTCAAATTGATGGTCAGGACCAGGTCGTAATCGTGCTCGGTTGCCTCCCAGATGGACGCGTGTTTTTCTACTCCGGCATTATTAATGAGCACATCAACTCCACCCAAGGAATCAACCGTTTGTTTCATCATGCTGTGAATTTGGTCGACTGATGAGATGTCGGCCTGGACGGCCAATGCTCGGCGTCCACGCTTCTGGATTTGCGCAACCGTTGCATCCGCGGATGCCGAGTTTCCAACGTAATCAACCGCAATGTCTGCACCTTCTTCGGCTAGCCGAAATGCGATACCTTGCCCGATCCCTTGGCTTCCGCCGGTGATGAGAACAGTTTTTCCTTCAAGTTTCATAGGTGTTTATGATTAAGAAAGTCGACCTACAGATTACACAGATTTCAGAGATTGAATGCGATAATCGTTCCGCCTTAGTAAAGACACCGGAGGCGCTTTTCAAGATGGTCTAGAGCAAAGCCCTAGGAATGAGAGCATAAATGATCATTTAGCGCTAAAAGCGCGGGACAACAATGATTAACGGAACATGACGTTTTGAACAGAATCGGTTGGTCTCAAGGCTATGATTTTTGCGCTCGGATGAAGGGCAAGTCCTAGGCTATCTTGATAATAAGAAGTGTTTAGCGCTGAAAGCCCTGAGAACGGATTTGCGCCATCGTTCAGGCTATCTTGACTCGCGCCTGCGGCGCTTCAGCATGGTATGACTCTCTATCCATCTATCCACGTTTGTCAGTTCGTGCTTCAGTGGTTGGCAGCCGGAACAGGAGAACCTGGTCCGCATTTTGGGAAACACCAGTCTGCTGAAATTGAAATGTCCGACGCTTTTAATGCCGACGCCTATCTGGATCGCATCGGTCTTACTCGGCCGATAACGGTGAACATCGAAGGCTTGTGCCAGTTGCAATACGCCCATTTGATGCGCGTACCATTCGAGAACTTGGATATCCACCTTGGACGGCCAATTCGACTGGATCTCGCGAGTTTCTTCGAAAAGATTGTCATCGGCCGGCGTGGCGGTTTTTGCTATGAACTCAATGGTCTCTTTGCCTGCCTGCTTAGAGCACTTGGCTTTGAGGTTGATCTGCTATCTGCCCGGACCGCAAATCGCAAAGGGGGCTTCGGCCCGGAATTTGACCATCTGGCGTTGCGAGTCGATCTCGATCAGCCTTATCTCGCGGACGTCGGTTTCGGAGATGCGTTCCTGGAACCGCTGCGCCTCGCTGCCGGCATCGAGCAAAACGACCCACGAAAGACATTTCTCCTAACGCACGAATGCGCTGATTGGCTTGTCCGCGAGCGCACGCCTGGCGGAACCTGGAAACCTTTATACCTCTTCACCTTGGTACCTCGCGGTATCGACGATTTTGCCGAAATGTGCCGATACCATCAGCGTTCACCGCAAAGCCACTTCACGCAGGGGACGGTCTGCTCCATCGCAACGGCTGCCGGCCGCATAACGATCAGCGGCGATCGGTTCATAGAGACTGATGAAGGCCATCGGACCGAGCGACTCATCCAGAATGAAGCCGAGCTTCGGACTTTGCTGGCCAAGCATTTCCGCGTGACCAACATCGATCGCGACCTTCTACCAAAACGCGATGCCGCCGCGCCAGGACAGCCGGAGTGAGAAAGCGGCACGCGAAATGCGGAATATGCAATACAGAATCAGGGCTACAGCTGGCTCCACGTTCAGTAGCCGCCGTGGCTCCTATCCATTTCACCTTCGGCTGGGGCTACGCCCTCCTGGCTGGCACACGAGTTCAAAAAGAGTGTTACAGCCGCAAGTGCGAGAAGCCATGGCAACAGTTTTCGATTCATTATCGTCGACAATATTGTGCGGAGCACTGACAGAACAAGATACTTTTCAATGCGCCTATTGATCTTGGGAGGAACTCGCTTCATCGGCTGGCACATCGCTTCTACGCTAAAGAGCGAGGGTCACCGCGTCGCGGTGTTCCATCGCGGCTCAACACCGCTTCAGGAACTCTCCGGCATCGAGGAAATTCTGGGCGAGAAGACGGAGCTGCCGGGCTTTCGCGATGAATTTCGGCGTTTCCGACCCGAGGCAGTGATCGACTGCATCGGTTACACGCCGTCCGACGGAGCCAAAATCGTCGAAACGTTTAAAGGCTGGTTGGAGCGGCTGGTTTTTCTTAGCAGTTGTGATGTCTATCGGGCGCACGCGGTCCTGCAGCGATCGACCGATGAACCGCTCCAAACCACTCCATTGCACGAGGGTTCGCCGTTACGAACGAATGCTTTTCCTTATCGCAAACCTGGGGCCAATCCGGACGATTGGCGATACGACTACGATAAAATCCCCATTGAACGATTGCTGCTCGAAGAGCCGGCGTTCCAAGCAACGGTGCTAAGACTACCGGCAGTTTATGGTCCACGTGACTATCAACGGCGAGTCTGGGAGTATCTACGCAAGATGGATGCCGGACGAAAAGCGATCGTGGTTTCGGAGAGCCTAAGCAACTGGCGGTGGAGTCGAGGATACGTTGAAAACGTCGCAGCCGCAGTGTCCCACGTTCTGACCCACCAGCCAGCGGCAGTTGGCGTGTTTAATCTCAGTGATCCGGTTGTTCTTTCGCAGAAAGCGTGGATTGAACGCATCGCCGAAGTCACAAATTGGGATGGGAAGATTGTGATTCTTCCCGACCATCAGCTGCCTCCACCGCTACGTTTGCATTACAACTTCGCTCAAGACTGGAGTATTGATGCGAGTCACATTCGGAAGGCGATCGGTTTTTCTGACCCGTTCACATTGAAAGAGTCGCTCCGGAAAACAGTCGAATGGCACCGAGCAAATCCGCCTGAGCTCTGCGCCGAAGAGCAAGAACAGTGTCGGCAAGAAGATGACGCGGAGGATCAGGTTCTAAGCCGAGCGTGATCCTAACAGCGGTTCAATGTGGTCGCGTGGCACCGACAATTATCGTGGAGTCATACCCACGCCGGTCCTCGATTTGCTAATACCGATCGGATAAAATAAGAGAAAGTATTGACTTCTGTCCCACCTATCAGAACATTATTCTATATTGTATGCGTAAACAGGAACTTGCACGGCGCCTCGAAAACTTCCGTTCCGAACAACCGGTGACCCGATTCGAGATTTCCCAAAGCGTCGCAGCCGATTTTCAAGTTGAGTTGATTTTGAAACCCAACACACCGATTACCGAGCGATTCATCGCCCTGCTGGAGACGGCTCTTCACCAGAAGATCGGATCATTGTCGCTTTTCCGTGTCCGCCGAAACATTTTCATCATTCGTTTCACTCTAAAGCGCAACTACTATGACGATTCTGCGGCCGACCGCATCCAGGAGCTCCCTTCTCCTTACGCCTGTGGCGGTCAAGAGGTTCTGATTCGCACCACAATCCCACAAAACCTTGCCGCCGGGCTTACCAACCGGCCAACACGATCTTTCCAAGTGTTCGGCCCGACTCGATCCTTTGATGGACGTCGCGGAGGTTCTTCGCATTGATCTTTGGAACCACCTCGGTGAGGGTCGTTCGAACAAGCTTGTTATCGATTAACTTGGCCACCTCATTCAGCAAAGCGCCTTGCGATCCCATATTTGAGGTATTGAACATCGACTTTGTGAACATGAATTCCCAGGCAAAGGCTACGCTTTTGCTCTTCAAGATATTGAGGTCGAGTGGCTGTGAGTTTTCCACAATGGAACAGATGGCTCCTTCCGGCGCAATGATCTCGGCCATAACGGTCCAGTACAGATCTGTGTTTGCAAAGTTAGCGATATAATCGACCTGGCCGATTTCGATTTTATCCAACTCAGTTTTCAGCGAGTTTCGATGATTGATCACATGATCGGCCCCCAAGTCTTTGCACCACTGCTGAGTTTCGCTGCGCGAAGCCGTCGCAATGACCCTTAATTCGGCAAGTTTGGCAATTTGGATTCCGATTGAGCCCACACCCCCAGGACCTCCGATTATTAAGAGTAGCTTGCCTGCATCACCGCCTGGGCGATCGATGTGCAATCGCTCAAAAAATGTTTCCCACGCCGTGATTGTGGTCAAAGGAAGGGCAGCCGCTTCCGCAAAGGTCAAGCTCGCGGGTTTCTTACCCGCTATCCGTTCATCAACCAGGTGATATTCACTGTTCGTTCCCGGCCGCGTTATCGATCCGGCGTAGTAGATCTCGTCTCCTGGCTGGAACAGCGTGACATCGCTTCCAATACGCTCCACGACGCCGGCCGCGTCCCAGCCAAGGATTTTTGGCTCCGCTTCGATACCAGGTTTCGGCGCTCGAACCTTCACGTCGACCGGATTCACGGAAACCGCTTCGATCCGTACCAGAAGATCTCTTTTTCCCGGGACAGGCATGGGCAGCTCGAAGTCCTGTAACGATTCTGGATCACTGATCGGGAGATAACGGGTCAATGCAACCGCCTTCATGGTCTCTTTCATCACTTAAACGAACCATATTGATAACAATGAACAAAATGAATAGTGGAGATAGATTCTATTAAGGATCAGAATAGGTCGAAATGGGTTTCCAGGATCTGGATATTGATCTCTTACGCTGTTTCGTCGCGGTCGCAGAGGCCAAAGGCTTTACGGCTGCCGGGAAGATCGTCGGTCGAACTCAATCTGCAATTAGTGTTAAAATTCAGCGCCTCGAGCACCTGCTTCATCGGCAACTTCTCAAACGCACGAGTCGTTCACTCGCCTTGACTGAAGAGGGTGAAACTCTTACTCGGGTACGCGCGACGCATATTGGATCTTCATGACGAAAGTCTCCGTCGTATCACGGCCCCGGCATTGGACGGAACTCTGGATTTGGGGATTGCTGACCACTTTGTAACAGAGCGACTCCCGAAACTCTTGTCTCAGTTTGCCAGAACCTATCCTCTGGTGAAGCTGGAGGTGAATTCGGGAATTGCTTTGATGCAATCTTTGAACGCTTGCCGGCTCAATTTCGTTTATCGCCAGTAGGGAGGATGCAAAACAGCGTCCTGGTCACCTCCTGTTTCGAGAAGCACTGGTGTGGGTCGCCAGCAAAGATTTTGAATTATCAGGAACCGCCAGCATCCCGTTAGTTCTATTGCCTGCACCTTGCCAGTTTCGACGGGAGGCTCTCGCTGCACTAGAGACGAGGGGAAGGACCTGGACGACCGTTTACACCGGCAACAGCGTTCCGAGTATTCAGGCTGCGGTGGTGGCAGGTCTTGGCGTGAGTGTTCTTGGCCTTCACCCAGTGCTAGCCGAAATGAAATATTGCAGCCCGAAGAAGGGTTTCCGGAGCTTCGCAGCACGGACATCATGCTTTATGGAGAAGAAAAGTTTCAGGGATCGATTGCCAAGGCTTTGGTCGGCTTTATTCTTCGCGCGGTTCACGAAAACGAACGTGATCTGTCTCTGAGCCAACCGACCATTGTGTAATTCGGGATATACCGATTTATCCGGCTCCAATTCCCGTTCACGAGACGGAGAATTCCCGCATGTGGGAGCGCCCATCAATGCCGCCAATGCTCTGGTCCCAGGCCAAGCCCCCGTGATTCGGCAAAATCGCAGTGGCATGAACGCTGCTAAAGAATGCTACGCGTACTTCCGGATTCGGTCCGGGGTACGCAGTGCAGCATCATGAAACGCTGGAAGAGAACTGATCCAATCAAGCTTTTAATCGAAGCAATGCTCGATTTCGCTTTGGTCGCCGGCTTTCTGTCCGCAATTGGATTCCTGGTTTCGGTCACAGGCCGTTTGGTGTTCTGAGTCACGCGGCGAAGACGCAACCGACATGCAGCATTGAACCTTTCGGTTGCCGACGCTACCAGGAGGAAAAGATGAGAATTATTGGCACGCAAGCTGCTTTCTAATTAATCCCCTATATGGGGTATGTATCTAACTCGGACTGTGGCTTTCAGGTCCGAGGAAATGGTTTTTTCAACGCTGCATTAAAGAAAACGGAGCGATTTTCACTCGTTGTCCGGTCCGTCGCTCTCCTTCGAAATAACCGGTGTAATCTTTCTGCACAGCCGGTGCGATCTAATACGGGAAGGAGAAACGGAATGGGAAAACTTTTAGTCGCGCTCTTGGTTTTTCTGGCTTCCTACCTCCCGCTCAGTGCCTCTTCACCCGGCGAACCGCTGCACTACCAACTTGCCAGCGATCCTCATCTCAATGGTAAGGGAAAGGACGGCGAGTGCATGGACTACGCACTAGCGCTTTCGTCCCGACTGGCCGAGCACGGTATCCACGGACGGCTGATCTTTTATCGATGGCACATTCGCGGCACCGAAACCGATGGAAGCCATGTGTTTGTTTTGTATCGTCTCCCTGATCACAGCGAGTGGATCGTCGATAACGAAATCCCGCATCCGCGAAAAGTTCCGGCCGACGCGAGTCTAATGGAGCTTGTCTTTCTTTTGGGCGACACGAAAGCAGCGCCGGTAGATGTTGAGCTGCAGAACGGCCTGAATCATCTGAGCTTCTTCTAGAACTAAACGGACGGCCGAGCCGTCCATTTAGTTCTCGGCCGTTCCCATCCGGGTGTTCTCGACGAATTGCTCGGTCGCATGTCAATCTGACGGCCATCTCGTCCACGAGCAGAATGGATGTACATCGATTGTCGATTGAACTGTTCTGATCGGGC
>JBEEIB010000570.1:0-7657 GCA_041167675.1 Verrucomicrobiota bacterium | reverse complement strand
TCGTTCACGTCCCGTTCTGGAGTTGAGTAATAACTTAGCCGAGAACGCGATCCGGCCGGTAGCGCTCGGACGGAACTATGAACAGTTGGGAATTAGGCAAAGTTGGGTCGGAGAAGAAGATTCGCATTTTTGCTGCGCGGTCATAGGGTGAAAACTGGCGGGATGTCGAGAGCCTCTGGTTCTCACGCTCGCTATGGGTTCTTCTTTATTCCTCCGCAAATGGGCTTGCCGTCGGATGGCGGCTAACGGTCTTGGCATAATTCTGTTCCGGTATGCCGATTGGTTGCACGAGAAGGGGTATCGCCGAAACACCATTCACCTCTATACCCAGGCGGTTGAACACTTTGGGTTCTGGCGCGCCAAGCGCCATCCTCGCTCACAAAGCGTCAGAGCCTCTGAGGTCGCCGAGTTTTTGAATTCGCACTTGCCGCGGTGTAGCTGTCCGCCGCCGGCTGCGACGAGCCTTCAAACCTGCCTAAGCGCCCTCAATGGGCTCATGACGATGCTCGGTTGCCGGAACCCATCGTCGCAATCATGCCAAGGTGGGGGACTGATCAAGGCCTTGGTTGCTGATTTTGATCAGCACCTGACCAAGGTTTGCGGACTCAGTGCGGCAACCCGATTCTATCGACGGCGCTATGCACGGGAGTTCCTGGAGTGGCGCTTCGAGGGAAAAAGATGGGATCTAACAAAGCTATGTTTTGCTGACTTTGTTGACTACGTAAAGTTCCGGGCGCCGCGGCTCAAGCCAGCCTCAGTTGGAGTGATGATGAGCTCACTGCGCACTCTGGTTCGCTTTCTGGAGTTTGAAGGACGGTGTCGCTCAGGACTTTCGCAGGCTTGGCCAACGGTGCCGAATTGGAAGCAGTCGCCACCCTCAGATGTTCTTACCACAAAAGAGTATCGTGACTTGCTGCAAAGCGTGGATCGTCATTGCGCTTCGGGACAAAGGGACTTCGCCATTCTTCGGCTGATGACAGATTTGGGGCTGCGAGGTGCGGAGATTGTCGAACTCTGCCTTGAGGATATTGATTGGCGTGAGGGTAGCTTGGTAGTCCGCAAGGACAAGCAACGAAGAGAACGCCTGCTACCTCTGCCACCACTGGTCGCAAAGGCGATCTTGAGCTATCTACGCACGGGTCGTCCCTGTTCCTCGAGCCGGCACTTGTTTCTTTGTCATCGGTTACCGGTGGGCCAGCCCATGACTCCGGAACGGCTTCGCGGTGCGGTTCGTCGGATCATGCGGCGCAGCGGCCTAACCGACGGTGGACCACATCGACTACGCCATAGCTTTGCCACCAGGTTGCATGCGCGGGGAGCCTCTCTCAAAGAGGTGGCCGACGTCCTGGGCCATCAGCATTTCGATACGGCCGCCATCTACGCCCGAGTGAACTTGTCGCAATTGCGGAAGGTCGCTCTGCCGTGGCCGAGAACTCGCCTATGAAGCGCTCTGATTCCATGCTGACGCGGGTCGAAGAGTATTTGCGCTACCAGCGTGCGCTTGGCTATGCCTTGCGCATTGAAGGCGGCATGTTGCTCAACTTCGCTCACTTCGCCGATGAAAGGGGTTATCGCGGTCCACTTACCTGTGATTTGGCCACGCGCTGGGCCCGACTGCCTGCGAAGGCGGATCGACTTTATTGGGCGCGCCGCATCGAGGTACTGATTGGCTTTGCGCGTTACTGTAAAATCTTTGATCCCCAAACCGAGATTCCTCCCCGGCGCCTTTTCGGACCAGCTCATCGACGCAAGACGCCTTACGTCTATTCTTGCCGCCAGCTAGAGCAACTCTTGTCTGCCGGGCGTCAGCTCGCTTGGGATGGCGAGTTGCACACCTATGCCACCTTATTTGGTCTGCTGGCTTGTACGGGATTGCGCATTTCGGAAGCACTCGGCTTACGCAGGAATGAGGTCGATCTGAAGCAGGGCATCGTGACTGTGAAGGAAAGTAAGCGACGCCGATTCCGTCTGGTACCTCTGCACCTCTCGGCCTTGCCGCCGCTTCAAGAGTATTGCGCCAAGCGAACCAAGCTCTTTCCTGAGGCCGCTTTCTTTTTCGTCAACCGCTGTGGCAATCGCCTTCCCTATACGACCGTGCGCACCACGTTTCGAAAGCTGACGCTGCGGCTTGGTTGGGTTAAAAACGGCAAACGCCCTCGTCTCCACGACTTGCGGCATTCGTTTGCCTGCCGCGTTCTTTTTAAATGGCGCTGTCGTCGGGCCGGACAAGAAGACCGCATAGACTGGCTGTCCCACTACCTCGGTCACGAGCGCGTGTCTGACACCTATTGGTATCTTTCGGCCACTCCAGAACTATTTGCTGCCGCGGTGAGGCGATTCAAACCGCCGACCCGAAAATCCGCTCCTCGATGAATACGCCAGAACGGTTCGCTGAGTTGGTTCAGACTTTCTTTTGCGACTATCTCATCAAACAGCGCGACTTGAGCCCACGAACAGTGAGCGCCTATCGGGATACGTTCCGTCTCCTATTGAGCTTTCTGCAGCGGGCCAGCGGCAAGCGACCCGATCAATTGATGCTTTCCAATCTGACGGCCGCTCAGTTGATCGCCTTTCTGCAGTACCTCGAAGAGGAGCGTGGTAATTGTGTAAGAACCCGCAACTTGCGCTTGGCCGCGCTGCGCTCGTTTTTTCGCTATGTCGGCGCATGCGAGGGACCGGAAATGATCGCCCACACCCAGCGGATCATGGCCATTCCCCTGAAACGATTCGCCCGTCCTCTGCTGGGCTTTCTTTCGGAGAGCGAAATGCAGGCACTCTTGCAAGCTATGGACAACTCCTGGAGCGGACGCCGCGATCATCTCCTCTTTCTTTTTCTCTACAACACCGGAGCCCGCGTGTCCGAAGCTCTCTCCGTCCGAGTGCAAGACGTGCAGCGAGACGATTACCGTGCCGTGCAGTTGCTGGGCAAAAGCAGAAAGCAACGCACGGTTCCCCTCTGGAAGGAAACCGCTCGACACATCCGCGCCTGGCTGAAGCTTGCCGATCTCAAACCAGATCAGCCGTTGCTGCCCAATCGCTTCGGAAAGCCGATGACTCGGACCGCTGTTCAACAAAGGCTTCAATTACACGTCCAAACCGCTCAGGCGAACTGTCCGTCGCTGCGCCGTCGTCGCATTTCTCCTCACACCATTCGTCACGCGACGGCGATGATTTTGCTTCAATCCGGGATCGCTCCTCCCGTCATCGCACTCTGGTTAGGTCATGAAGATCCCGCCACTACCCATCAATACATCGAAGCCGATCTCCTCATGAAGGAAAAGGCGCTGCGACGTCTGCAACCGCCGAAAGAAAGGCATGCCCGGTTTAAACCGCGAGCCGATCTACTAAACTTTCTTGATAGTCTCTAATTATGCGAAGACAGGAAGTGCTGCATCGTCGGCCATATCCAATGCCCATCGAGGCAAATCGCGCTCAGCCCGTGTTAAACTTTGCCTAATTCCCAACTGTTCATAGTTGCGATTATGCAAAGATTTGCATAATCGCAAAAACTGGATCCACTTCGGAAGCCAAGATGCCGGCCCACGTATCGTCGCTATCATCTCGATCGTCGAAACCTGTCGTCGTTTGAAGATCCCGATCCGCGATTATCTTGCGGCCATCCTCCCAGGCTTAGCTGACTTCCCAGCCAACCGCGTCCACCAACTGACCCCAGCGGCTTGGGTGCCTGGAAACCAACTAACTTCGCCCAGCATCCCATCCGTCAACAATGGGCTTCACCAGACGGATACCAATCTTCGTCGGGTCCGATCGGCCAGAGATGATCACCGCGTGAACACTGGTCCTAAGTGCGGGGTGGAGGGTTTAAGGATCAGTCCAAGTGCTTGGGCGGTGGTGCGGCCGGTGCGCATTTTTCAAATATCGATTAACAGCCGCCGAGCCACCGCCACGGCCGCTTTTTTCTTGAGCACTTTATTGCTGCCGCAAAGAGCTTCCCGCCACTGCCCAATGGTGGGTAGTTTGGCTGGAACAATCAATCCAGATCCCAAAGCTGCCCGAGTGGTCGGTCTTCCCAAAGCAGAGCAGGACACCTGGTTCCAATGCGTGATCGGTATTGTGTTCTGGTCCCGCTCATTTCGGAGGGAGCTCAAAGCTGATAACCTTTTCGAGTGGTCGGATTCTTACTGAGATGAGGTCGCGCACCGCTCTCGATCAATCGAGTTTTATTTGTGCGGCTACCAGCTCACTCCAAAGTTTCCGGATTGCAGTTTCAGCTCAATCACCTCCGATTTCGTCCGCCCAAGAGTCGCCTCGTTTTCTTCTTCTTAATCTGAGCAAGGCCTGCAAAGAGATGTAATGCGCCAACCGGAAAACCCATCTCGTAAACTCGTTAAATATCTGATAGGGATAAGTAGAGCACCATCGGCGGCCAGAGGAGAGTTTCGGTTTTGAGTTGCGCTGTATGATAGACCCGAATCTCTTTTCGGACTGAGAAATGGGAAATGGTACTATGCATATGGATCTCAGACCGTGGAACCATTCTCGATCAATCGCGTGATCATAGGGAAGCCACATTGGCATCAATCGGCGCGCTAGAACACGCGCTGCGGTTCGATCGACTACATACGCCCCTGATCCCTTCACACGTCCCAAATTCACACCCAGATAATATTCGCCAACAAGCTTTATCGAATTGATCGGCCTCCCCTGAGATAATCCGCTCAGACGCAGAACGTTCCAGAATCCTGAGTAGCGAAGAGCCTTTGCCAAGACAGCCTCGAAATCTTGGTTAATCACGATGTCGTCCTCACCAATGATGGCAAATTCTTCGTCAGTACTGAGAAAAGTCTCCAAAGCTATCACGTGACTTAAGTAACATCCCATCTCTAACGTATTCGTCTCCCTTCCGTGAAACCATCGGTAGCGACTCTCTGAATAAGCTCTGTGAGGTAAACGAAGGGTGTGCCCATCGATCGCTGGCACTCTGCAGAGAGGGATTTGTGTCTTTGCAAAAACCGTCTTTATGAATGACCAACGATCCGACGAAGCATCTAAGTTAATGATGTATCCGCGCATTTTTAGATCCACATCGACTCCTTTCAACTCTGGCCTCACCAAGTCGAGGCCGGTGTGGACTGAGATGTTTCTCGAGAAATTCTTCCATCGTCCGGCAGAAATCCAACGGGTTCTGCTGGTGCTGCCATTTTCTGAGATCGTCCAAGAATAACGAAAGTGTTGCAGGCTTGGAGTGCTGTCTTGTCCGACGGAAAGCAAAGCAAGCGTCCTTGTGCCGAGGCTTAGGGCGCGAATCAACGGCGTAGCATAGCTCGAGCCTAAATTCCAAACAGTGATCGCGTTCCGATGTCGCCTATGCCTCTAATAAAGTGCCGCTGACTGTAGTCCGTGTGAAAATTAGTCAGAGGCTGATTACAGGTTGAAACTTTTTCAACCGCCGAGCTGACTCGCAAGCGGAGAAGACCTCACGCAAAGACGCCAAGCCGCAAGACGGCCAGAAGCTTCAGGAGCCGACTTGGACACGCTATTCCAATCCGCGATATGGCGGGGAGCGCGAGCGTCCTCGCGCGCAACGGTTCTTTCACGCCAACGATCCGCAGCGATCCTTGTCCGGCACCGGGGTCGAATCAGGCCAGATCCGACTCCTGCCTACCGTATCTCAAAGAAACTCCGTTCCTTGATTCAGTCAGTTTGTCTGGCTGCGTCTTCGCCCACAACCAGTGCACAAATATGGCCGCAAGAAAGAGTTCAAATGGCTGGGTAGCGGCATATGGAATTCGGGGGGTGGTGTTTACCGGCTGGGTCCAAGCCAGCGGCAGCATTTGTAATCCGTAGAAAAGCAAGAGCCAGAGGTAAGGCGTTCGTCTTTGCTGCCAAGCGAACCAGATTCCGGCCAAGGCGGCAAAGTAAAGCAGCGGCAGACGCTCTCGATCGATTGGTATGATGAAAAAGACTTTCCAGCATCCCAGCAAGAATCGGCCGGCAGCGTCAAGCAGTGAATGAGAAGCGAAATAGTCGCCGGCCGTCAACATTCGAGGGCTATCCATCGAACCGAGATAGGTATCGCCCCAAAGAAAATTCTGAATCGCTCCGTAATAAAAGGGGTTGCCGAAATAGTGCAAACGCGAGAGCCAGCTTGGCACGGTGGTAGCAATTAAGATGAAGGCAGCGACCGCATAATGCCACCAGGAGACGACATGCCGCGTATCCGACTTCGTCTCGTCGTCTGAAACTCCGGCAACTTCATCCTTCGCTGAAGCTTCGTCCTTCGTTAAAGCTTCGGAGGACACGTCGGAGGACGCATTGTCGGACAAGTCGGCGTGCCGGCGTGTCCGACTTTGCGCCGTCGTTTGAAACTCCGAAAGCTTCGTCGGACGAGTCGGCGTGTTGGCGTCGCGCGCTGCTAGGCCCGGGTGGCGCTCGGATCCGAAGAAATACTGACTAAATTCAAAACAGAGAAGCACCGCGAACGCTGTAACCGCCAGGAACGATCCATTTACCCGGTCGAGATAGTCCAGACCGATAGCAAAGAAGAGCAGCAAAAGGTAGACCCAATGCCAGCGCGTGACGTAGCGGAGAAAACAAGCGATTATGCAGATCAGCAAAAAGAGGTGTAAGGGCTCCGAGTTTAAGCCAGGCACCGATTGGTCGTAAACGAACGGGTTGAGGACGAAAAGGATTGAGATGATCGCAGCCGTAGCCGAATCGCGCCAAAAGGCTCGGAGGATGAGAAATAGAGAAATCGCGGCGAGAACGATCAAGCACACGTTGATCATTCTGATGGCAAATAGATTGGAGTTCGTCGCTTTCATGACCGCCGCAATCAGCAGGGGGAAGAGCGGTTGGCGATAAGGCCAGCCCTTCTCATAGGACATCGAAAAATCGCCTGATGCGAATGCCTCGGCGATCACATAATAATGCATCGCGTCCTTGGTGAAATAGGTGCGCCAATCAGAGTCCTGTTTCAGATCCCGATCGATCTCTCGGATCGAAGCGAATAGGTAGAGACCGATCGCGAACGCTAGGACGCAAAAACAAACTCTTCCAGCCAGTGATTGTGGATTCGCGCTGGACATCAACAGCACGCCCTTAGCATTGAGAGAGGAGCTGCGCCAGTGCAAAACGCTTGAGCGAATAGAGCGCGGCGCGCCCGCTGCTAAAGTGATTGGTGAAAAGTGATCGGTGATTGGTAATGGTGCGCCATTCGGCTCAGCCTCGGCCTGGGCTCGTCGACCCGTCGAACGCTCGGCTCGTAGCTCTCCGTTTCCCCTGTTGGCTCCTGTTCAACCGCTTCGAACGAAGCCCTCACCATCACCATCTTGCCGTAGATCCGCTCGAATCTACGGAGCCGGCGTCGGGAGATCACCAGTCACTTCGTGCTTCACAATCCGCTAACTGCGTCGGCCCAAAACCCACCGTCAGGACCGTCAACCCTGTGCTTCACTAGACGGTTACGTTCGTTTTCCTCCTAGGGAGTCATGACTTGAGTCATAGCAGAATGAGCTCTAACAAGCGCTCATTTGTGACCCTGAAGGAATTGTCGTAAGGTTCTGCTCGCTGCCCAATCGACGACTGGAAAAGCATCATTTTTTAGTTCTGCTTTTTCGGCAACATTCTTCCATTCTTCAGCTGCTTTCGCGCTTCGGACATAAGCGAAGTCATCGATTGAGATTGCGCTAATGTT
>JBEEIB010000569.1:0-6436 GCA_041167675.1 Verrucomicrobiota bacterium | reverse complement strand
AACAAAACGGTTTATATGACGATGCTTTACGTGTAAACTGCGGGAACCTTCTCAGAAAACGTTTGTACGTTCGACTTCCTGTTCTGCGACGCTGAAAAGAGACGTCAAATATGAAAAAGCTCGTACACTCCATGACTACGGCTTCCGTTGCGGCCGTAATCATTCTCGCTGGAAATCATGGCGTTGGTGCTTCCGACAACCAAACATCCGATCCGGCCCAGAATACGGCAGAAAAAGGATCAGACATTCCGGCTCCGGACGATTCTCAGAAAGTGGCGAAAAGTGGTCCAACAACCAAAGTAAACATAGATGGTCAAGGCGTCATATTGAGGGGGTACGACATGGTCGCTTACTTCAAACAAAGAAAACCGGTCCAAGGGAATCCCGCCTTCGAGAGCACATATCAGGGTGCTATATACTTATTTGCCTCGGGAGCGAATAAGGCCGATTTTGACAAAGAACCTGCAAAGTATGTTCCGCAGTATGGCGGATTTTGTGCCTATGCAACAGCTCTCGGAACTTTGGGCGAGGTCGAAAGTATGGATGCGTTTGCTGTGTATAAGGGCAGACTTTACATGTGTGCAAATCAGAGCTCGTTGGAGGAATTTAAGGCTAATATTGACACCAACATTGGAAAGGCAGACGCGAACTGGCGACTAATAGGGAGCATTTTGAAAAAGGCTCCATCTTCTCGCGCTGGGGCAATGTGAATGTTTTCGGTGTTGAGCCGTTTTCGCTGACTCCGGGGTGGCTGGCGAAAGGCTTAATGCAGTCTTGGGTAAAATCGATCAACTGATCTTCGGTCTGGATGGGTTAAAGGCGGTATTTACGACGTGATTAGCAAAGGATTTTCGGGGCATGGTGTCGCGAATCGCGACGCTCCATTCGACGCCCTTTTGAAGCGACTCAGGCTGGATGGGGAGCGGCTCGAAATGCTCGAAACCTGGAACCGGGACGAACAGCACCTTTTGCGCAGATTTGATACTCAGCCGCGTCAACTGCGGCGTGGCGGGCGCTCAGCATCCGCACCGTGTCCAGCTCGACAACCCGGGGAAGCGAAAACCCGAGGGTCATGATAGCGGACCGTTTGCTAATTATCCCGCACGTTCCATGCCGCCGCGATCTGCTCCTTCGCCCAGTCCGGTAACCGCGGATTTCGTCCGATCAGCGGAACCTTTCAATCGCATAAGCCTTCTCGTCGCCGAAATTATCGATGCCCATGAGCGCTATGCCTTCCGCGGAGAGAAACTGCATAAAAGCGATTCGCATCCATTCGGCGGCAGCCAATACCGCGTCCTGCCCAACTTTAAGCGGAATCTCAGTCTCTTCCTGGCGCCGCGCCACTTCAACCGCAAGGTCTAGCCGGCGCAGCGTTTCACTGCATTTAATTTAAGCCAGAAATCCTGCGAATCCTGAGTCCGAAAACGATCCCCGCTCGCCAGCGCAACCTCGAGTCTCCGGTGCGCCGATTCCTCAGCCGCTTCCAATCTTTCAAGCGCTGCCGCAGCATCGCGTCGGCCTGGCGGTGGCAATGTCTCACCATTGCCGGAAGCCCCAACCGCGCTCGTAGCGTCACCTCGCGCTTTTTTTTCATCGGCCGATGACACACCTGGCGATGACGATGCAGCGATTTCGCTTGAGCGAAGCCATTCTTGGAGTTTGAGTTTTTTTTCGACGAGTAGGGCGACGTTACGCAACCAATTGGGCAAAGGGTTAGCTACTCGCGTCTGTTCTGTCTGATGATCATCCAGGAGTGGAGGGACTTCAAAAAAGTTTTGAATAATCCAATTGAGCAATCGAGGGTTTGGCATGCTTCGCGAAAATCATGGCGCCGATCATTACTGCATTGAAAGGGCTAGTCATTCAGGCTCGCAATACGGTTTCTCAGTTACCGCATAACATTACACAAATCTGCCAACTACAGTTACAACTACGCAGTTTATAGCATTACAGCCCGAAACAAGGAGTGCCGGCGACGGCGAAGGGAATCCATTGCATAAAGCGCGGCTTCGCGTCTCATACCTGCTAAGATTGTAATATCAAACGAAGCTGTCGTTTAAGGAAAACGTGCTGTTGTGATCGCCACGGTCCGTGCTAGGCCGGTTAATTTCCTGTTATCCGCCGCCAGTTACTATTGGCCTTGTCGATATTGCTGTCGATATCGCTCTTGAAACTTCTTAAGGCGTCCTCATTCCCACCGAGGTAAAGCTTTCCCATGTAAATAGTAAAGGCATCGGGACCCTCCAGGTCGGCAAGTACTCCCTTTACTACCGCATAGGAACAAAATCCGCCATATTGCGGGACATACTTTGCGGGATCTTTGTCAAAATCGGCCTTATTCGCTGCCGAGGCGAATAAGTACGTGGCGCCCTGATAAAGGCTCTTAATAGCGGGATCTCCTTTAACGGGCCTTCTTTGTCTGAAGTAGGCGACCACGTCGCACCCCTTCAAGATAACCCCTTGACTGTCTAAGTTTACTTTGGCCGTTGTGCTGCCTCTTGCCTCATCCTCAGCCTTCTGAGCGACAACGCTCGGTTCATTTCCCGTTGTGTTCTGGCCAGAATCCGGCGTTTGTCTATCGGAAGCAACAACTGGATTGCTGGAAAGAACAGCAACCCCGGCTGCAATGGAAGCCGCAGTCATCGAGTGTAGGAGTCCTTTCATATCTGACGCCTCCTTAAGCGTCGATTTGTTTAATACACTTAACGTATTGGTAACGGAAGCTTTTTGTTTCAACTGGCGGTCGGCTTTAGCGATTAGCCCAGAGCGCCTTGCGTGTATCTCTCCAAAAGAGAGGTGTAAGAGCCGACATGTATTCCCATAGTCGCTCTAATAACGCGTCAGGCAGTGAAGAATTGCTAATGATCGCTGGGCATATCATCGGGGCATCGCGTCCAGAACTTTGAGTCGGAGGCGCTGAGCGGGTAGGTCGGTGGGATCTCCGGCCAGCGCCTTATCGATCGCAGCCAATGCCAACTCCGGCCGGTGTTGCGCCAGTAGCATCTCGCCAGCACGGCTGCAGAAAACGCTGCTTTTCGGAAGCCTCGCTAAACCAAACGAGCGAAGAAAGTCAGCGCGCTTAATATCAGTTTCAAACGCCGCCAGGGCGATATGAAGTAGCGCGTGATCTGGGAGGAAGACTAAAACGTTTCGCAGCCAATCTTCGGTTACATCTGGATTAGTCAGAAGGGTATTGTCCACCCATTCGGTAATTTTGACCTCGCTCGCGGGAAAGATCGTTCGATCACCGCCGGTACTGAAAAACCACCGTACGAAACGCGCGTCGGGACGAAGGTCTTGCGCTAAGTCCCTCAATTGCTTTGTCACCTGCGATTTGCGTGCTTCATCGACCGCTACCAGCGAGCCGTCGTCTGAAAATTGGAGTCCGCTTGCGACAACTGAGAGCGATTCGACCTGCAACATCGGAGAATCGGCTATCGAACTGGAGGAGCCTGTTCTCGCTGTGTTGTCACCCGATTCCTTCACCTGCCGAGCCAACTCCTTTGGAGTAGCTGCATCCCACAGTTTTCCGGTTTTGTCCCAGCTCGCTGTGAGGATCCGAGCACCGTCTGGACTAAATGCCGCCCATCGGACAGTATCCTTGTGGTCAAAGGAGGCGATCAGCTTGCCTGAGGCCGCATCCCAGAGTTTAGCCGTGTTGTCTGCGCTTGCCGTCAGGATCCGAACGCCGTCCGGACTAAACGCCCCATGGTAAACACTAGCCTGATGAACGAAACCGGCGATTAACTTGCCCGAAATCGCATCCCATAGTTTGGCGGTTTTGTCCGCGCTCGTTGTCAGGATCCGAACGCCGTCCGGACTAAACGCCGCTTGGAAGACCTCATCCTGATGTTCAAAGGAGGCGATAAGCTTGCCGGAGACTGCATCCCAAAGCTTAGCGGTCTTGTCCGCGCTGGCCGTCAGGATCCGAGCACCGTCCGGACTAAACGTCACATGATAGAGACCATCTTGATGCGCAAAAGAGGCGACGGGCTCCCCAGACACCAGATCCCAGAGCTTGGCGGTTTTGTCCCAACTTGCCGTCAGGATCCATGCACCATTCGGACTAAACGTCGCTATATTAGGTATTTCCCGATGGTCGAAGGAGGCGATGAGCTTGCCGGAGGCCGCATCCCAAAGCTTAACGGTTTTGTCCGCGCTCGCCGTCAGGATCCGAGTGCCGTCCGGACTAAACGCCCCATGCCGGATCCAATCCTGATGAGTCAATGAGGCAATGGGCTTACCCGAGGCGGCATCCCAGAGCTTGGCGGTTTTGTCTAGGCTCGCCGTCAGGATCCGAGTGCCATCTGGGCTAAACACGGCATCGTAGACCGTATCTTGGTGGTCAAAAGAAGTGATGAGCTTACCTGAGCCTGCATCCCAAAGCTTGGCGGTTCTGTCGTTGCTTGCCGTCAGGATCCGAGTACCCTCCCGACTAAATGCTCCGCGGCGCACATTAGCCTGATGTTCAAAGGACCCTATAAGCTTACCAGAAGTCGCATCCCAAAGCTTGGCGGTTTTGTCTCTACTTGCCGTCAGGATCCGAGCGCCGTCGGGACTGAACACCGCAGTGTTGACCTCATCCTGATGGTCAAAGGAGGCGATAAGCTTGCCTGAGACCGTATCCCACAGCTTGGCGCTGCGATCCGCGCTTGCCGTGAGGATCCGAGCACCCTCTGGACTAAACGCTCCGGCGTTAACCGTTCCCTGATGCTCATAGGAGGCGATAAGCTTGCCCGAAGCCGCATCCCAGAGCTTGGCGCTGTGATCGGCGCTTGCTGTGAGGATTCGAGCACCGTCAGGGCTAAACACCGCCGCGTTAACCGCCCCCTGATGAACGAAAGAGGCGATGAGTTTGCCGGAGGCTGCATCCCAGAGCTTGGCAGTTTTGTCCCAACTTGCCGTCAGGATCCGGGCACCATCCGGACTAAACGCTGCTTCGAAGACCGCATCTTGATGGTTAAAGGAGGCGACAAGCTGCGGCAGCGCCTTAGCACGATGAAGGATTAGTTCTTGGAAGAATCGTTCTGAAGCAACTCGATTTTGCGGGTCGAACTTGATGGCACGTCCAAGAAGAGCGATACCTTCCCGCCATTCTCCCAATTGGAATTGCCGCTCGGCTTGGTTGAAGCTTGCCCAACTCGCTTGCCGCAACTGGTCGCGGAGTTTCGCGGCGCCTTCTGCTTCAGATGCTAAGGCTTGCTTCGTGTGTCCTTCTTCCGCCCGGGCCAGTGCCGCATTTTTCTCGGCGCTCTGACGGTGGCGCTCGGCCTGGAGCCATTGAAAGGCAGCAACGATTGCCAAAACACTGATCGCCGCCATTACCGCGTAACGAATCCGCGCCTGGGCCTTCTTGCGCCGATTTCGTTCAGCAACGCTTGCATAGACGTAATCAATCTGTTCCCGGTTAAGCGACGGCCCAAAGTCTTTGACGAGCTTTTCGCCTTCCGCCAAATGGAGTCCCGGCTCGAGCAGGTCATCCTTTTGTTTTCCGCGACTTACCCAGAGCTTCAGGCTCGAATCCAGGCGGTCCCGCATCCGCAGAAACTCGCGGTTTTCGGCGAGCCACTCTCGGACCCGCTGCCATTCCCGCAGCAGCGCTTCGTGTGCGACGCTGACGGTGACCTCTCCTTGCGAATCGGTGTCCGCGACCAACAGGCGTTTTTCAACGAATAGATCTAAAAGCCCCTTTGCACCGGCCTTCTGATCCTGGTCGGTTTCCCCTGAGGCGACAAAATCACGATAAGGCACGGTCCGCCGGTTGGGCACTTCCTCTTCGCCCTGGCCCAAAGTGACCAGATGCCGCATCACCAAAGGAAACGCCCTTTGTTCCTTGACGCTCAGCGTGCTGAATACCGCTTCGGCGTGCCTGGCGAGCGCGCCTTTCAATTCCCCTAGTTCGCGATAATCCGACCAGCGCAGCAAGTCATCACCCCGGTTGCTCTGCTGGTCGTAGAGCAACGACAAAACATGCTCGAGCAACGGCAACGATTCCGGTGTGGCAGAGGCAGTATCTCGCAGCGCTTGATCCAGGCGTTGACCCGTCTCTCGGTCCTGCTCGAAGTGCAGACCGGCTGCTTCGGCCGGTAACTGGATCATGGTCCCGATCTCCGAAGGCGTGGGCGGCCGAAGATCGAATTTTCCACTCGGCTCGGTAAGCTCGATCAAATCCGGAAACTCCTGATACGCAGCGTAAAAGTCACTCCGTAACGGCGCCAGGACACAGACTCGGCCGCTCCGAACCAACCCGGCAAGCGCAGAGATATACTTCTGGCGAACCGCCAGCGAAAACCCACCGGAGAACAATTCTTCCAACTGGTCAACCACCAACGCCAAACGGGCTTTCGGCAGCTCGAACCGCTCCTCCGCCGTCGAGCCACATCTGCTTCGTCCGATCTTCCCGAGTTCCGGAGTTGGCGCTCTTTTTCCTCCAGGA
>JBEEIB010000568.1:0-7920 GCA_041167675.1 Verrucomicrobiota bacterium | reverse complement strand
TGCGCGTCAACCTAAGGAGCAGAAAAGCCAGTCCCGCAAGGAAGGGAACATAGTTCGGTACAAGGGCGAAAACCTCGGCGCTTTTGGTTGGTGCGCCCTTTGGCTAAGCTTCCCCATGCGCCGGGTTTGAGCCATACGTTGCCCGCCGATTAGAGTGACTTCGGTTTGGGACTAAACCGGCTCAATCGCTACGCAGGTCTTCAGACTGCCCGCATCATAAGACTTTCCATCCCAGGTTAAAGCAAGGGGCCCCATTTCTGAGCCCCCTCCAACCCGTGTTGTACGCCAATACCCAAGTTTGTGTAATACTCAATCGAGCCGTACACCGATATAGTAGTTATCAACGGGTAACGAATGGCTCAAACCCGGCGCATGGGGAAGCTTAGCCAAAGGGCGGACCAACCAAAGCGCCGAGGTTTTCGCCCTTGTACCGAACTATGTTCCCTTCCTAGCGGGACTGGCTTTTCTGCTCCTTAGGTTGACGCGCATGGGCTCCCACCGGACCGGGTCTTTCAAATTGCTGGCTTGCCCTAAGGACCCAGGGTTAGTAGGAGTTTCGGGTAACAAATCTCGTTCATTCATGTCGTTGGCCATTCCGCATCTGATCGTCCAGCCGGAGGATGGTGTTACTCCCGTCCGAGAATTCCTCCGAACCGCGCAGCAATCGCTATTGATCAAACAATTTACCTTTACCGAGCCCTCTTTGATCCAGACGGTAATCGATCGGAAGAACTCCGGAGTCGCGGTGCGAGTAATGCTCAATTCAAAACGCTCCGGTGGCGATCGTGCAAATGATGAAGCCTTTGAGGCGTTAGAGAAAGCCGGCGTCAATGTCCGATGGGCGAATCCCAAGTTTTACGTGACCCACGAGAAATCCATCGTCATCGACAACCAGGTGGCACTCATCGCAACCTTCAACCTTTGCGAAAAGTATTTCAGTCTGACCCGCGATTACGGCGTGATCGTCTTCGATCCGGACAAGGTTGTACAGATTGCGGCAGGATTCGATGCCGATTGGGAACAGCTAGATTGGGTTCCTTCCGCCGAATCAGGCTTGCTCTGGAGCAATCACAACTCACGTCGTCTGATGGCGAGTTTCATTGACAGTGCTCAAAGCCGGCTCGATGTGCAACACCCCAAGTTTGTCGATACACCGATTCTCGAGCGCCTCGTGAGCGCCGCGCAACGGGGCGTGCATGTGCGTGTGCTCTGCGGTGGAAAACATGGTATCAGCGAATGGGATGTTCTCGATACGTTCTCCGCTTTGCGGGTCCTCCATTATTGCGGAGTGAAAGTACACAAGCAAAAGAACCTGCGTTTGCATGCCAAATTACTGCTGGCCGACCATAAACACGCTTTATTGGGGTCGATGAACATCGACCGGAGCGCCTTTGATCTTCGACGAGAGTTGGGCACCACCATCAAAGATCCAGCGATCGTCGCGGGGTTGGAAGAAGTCTTCGAACGAGACTGGTCTCTTTCTCACCATTACAATGCGCCGGATCCGCTCGATCCAACGTCGCACCAGAACGAGATTGATTTTCCTCATGACCCAGATCTAGCGCATGAGTAATCCGGCCATCGGGGAGCCGAAGTCGGATCCATCCCCCTCATTGTGGGAACTGGTATTAGCATTCAACCAGATTGCGTTGGCATCGTTCGGCGGCGGCCTTTCCGCATGGTCCCGTGAGATCGTCGTCGTGGAAAAGAAATGGATGCAAGAGGAGGAATTTCTGAGCGCCACCACTATGTGCCGCATCCTGCCAGGCGCAAATCAGGTAAACATGGCGGTATTCGTAGGTACAAAATTCCGCGGTATCCCAGGCGCCCTAGCAGCCGTGTTGGGCCTGAGCGCGATACCGGTACTGGTAGTACTCGGATTGGGCGCCGCTTATTTTAAGTTTCACCATGTGCCTTCACTGCAAAAAATCTTGCATGGGGCGGCTGCTGCAGCCGTTGCGCTCACGATCACGATGGCGGTCAAGACTGGCCGGAAATGCTTGCACGGGCCCGCACCCATTCTTCTTTTTCTCGCAACCTTCGTGATGAACGGAATCTTTCGCTGGCCGTTGCTTGTCGCGCTCGCAATTGTCGGACCGCTAAGCCTGGCTTGGGCTTGGCCTCGAAAGAAAAAATCATGAAGCCGCTCGTCCAGATCTTCCTCCTCTTCGGTTCGCTCTCGCTTCTATCGATTGGAGGAGGGAATTCAGTCCTCCCAGAGATGCATCGCCAATCGGTGGGGAAGTATCATTGGCTCACTGACAATCAATTCGCCGACGTCTTCGCCATATCTCAGGCTGCACCTGGACCAAGCATTCTGATCGTTACACTTATTGGCTACAAAGCTGCGGGTGTACTGGGAGGTCTCCTGGCAACAGTAGCAGTTATGCTGCCGGCGGCTATCCTGGTTTACTTCGTCACCCTCTTCTGGCAGCACGCCGAAAAATCTCCTCTGCGTCACGCCATCGAAAAGGGCTTCGCTCCACTCACGGTAGGATTAGTGTTGGCCAGTGCTTATATCATGGGCAAATCGACTGACCACGACTGGAGGGCCTATCTGCTTACCGGCCTTTGCACGCTGGTTTTCATTTTCACTAAGACAAATCCGTTGATCGTCGTCAGTATCGCCGGACTCATCGGTTTTCTCGGCTGGATTTGAGATCGTCTGATCTCATAGATCCCAGGAGCGTTTGGCAGAAAAACCCATCAAACGGTTCTAGCGGTTTGTCGCTGACCGAAAATTTCCCGAAATCCGAATTGTTCAGCCTACCGGCTACATGTCTGGAATTGAACGGAATTCTTGATTCCCCCTTCGAACCTCGGGATTCGCGCTTATAGTTCCTTTGATCGGTCCTCCGATGGCAACCACCTCCTCTCCACCCCTCCTCTCCCATTACGTGACCGTCCACGGCTCGCGCATTCACTACATTGAAGCCGGTGACCAAGAACCTCCGGTCATCTTGCTTCATGGGATACCAACGCATTCTTATCTCTGGCGAAACGTCATCCCGCATATTGCCGCCGTCGCGCGAACCGTGGCCATCGACCTCATCGGTTTCGGCAAGTCGGATAAGCCGCTTGATATCGATTACGATCTACCCACCTACGCGCGCTATTTCAAAGGTGTTATCGATGCGCTTCAGTTGAACAATCCGATCCTCGTAGCAATGGATCTCGGACTGATGGTAGCGCTCCACTATGCCATGCAGCACGAGGCCAACGTAAAGGGTCTGGTAATGTTCGAGGGTTTCTTTCAGCCGATGGATTTCGCTTTCTATAACCTGCCGCAGCTCGCACGAATCAACCTCAGAATCCTGCATCTGAATCCAATTGCTGAGCTTCTGATTGCAAAAAACGATAAGGCAGTTACGAGCATGCTGAGGTTGGGCACTCTGCGAAAACTTTCGGATGCCGAGTTAGAGGCCTACCAGGTACCGTTTGTGGACCCGACGGTCCGCCGAAAGGTATGGCTGCAAGGTGTCGGCCCCACTCGGCTTGGACCAAAGTCGCATCGTCCGGGCGATACGGTCGATCTGATCAACCGGTATGCCGCCGCACTTCCGAAATCACGAATTCCCAAATTGCTGCTCTACGGAACACCCGGAATGGTCGTTCGCCAACGCTCCGTCGTTGTCGCCCGCGCACAGATCGACCAAATGAGGATCGAACCAATCGGTCGAGGAAAACACTTCTTACCCGAAGACGAGCCCGAAAATATCGGCCAACAAATTGCGAAGTTCCACGTTTGGGTCGCAAACCGAGATTCGAGCTCGTAGCGCCTGGCTCCTGACTCTCGATCCTAAATTCCGGCGTGGCGCTGGATCCACGTTAGGTGCTTTTTGCCGACCAAATTTCGAATCTACTCAGAGTGTGCACTGGATCGCAAACAGAGTCGAGCACTCCTAAATTCCAGATCCTCCTGCTTTGCGAATTGACGGCAAACCGTCGGAACGCGAAAAAGGTTTGTTAAAAGCCCATGAGTGTGTCCCCACCTAATCTGTTTGGTCCGGTCGATTGGTATCGGACCATTCGGGATCAGATCCAACACGAAGATAATCTGATCGTGCAGCGATTGTCCTGGCTGATGGCGGCACAATCCTTCTTTTTCACAGGTTACGCAATCATCGCCAATGCCTCGCCCCAGGCTCGCAATCCCCTATTGGCCAAACAACAAGACCTCCTCTTCAATATTATTCCAGGGGTGGCATGCATTTCCGATATTCTGATTTACTGCAGCGTCATCGCAGGGGTCCTGGCACTCTATCGTCTCCGGCGCGCTTACGCGACTCATGTCTCTTCGGTTGGCGGCTTTCCCGAGATCCAAGGAAGCCCGCTTACTCGCTGTTTGGGAATTGCCTCTCCCATTCTTCTGCCGTTGGTTTTTTTGATCGCCTGGTTGATCGTTTGGAGTCAGGCGCATATCTGAAAGCGCACACTCAAGGTCGACGGCATCCGGGATTTGCCTGATCGCTAACATGGCGGTCATACGCTCCGCTGAGCGGGAACGAATTCTAAACCGCAAGCACGGAGGTCGCGAGAAACTCAACAACGCGCCGCTCGGACCACGGCTCGCTGCCGCGGGTCAGATCAACAAATCCCACATGGCCTCCCGATTTTGGCGCTTCGAAAAACAGACAGGAATTCTGTTCTGCTTCCGCAAACGGAAAGCATCCGGGGGTGAGAAAGGGATCATTAGAGGCGTTCAAAAGCAGAGTCGGAATTGTTATTCGATCCAGATACTGCCGCGCGCTTGACTTCTTCCAATAATCCGCCGCATCTCGAAAACCATGGATCGGTGCGGTATAGCGATCGTCGAATTCCTGGAATGTCCGGATCGTTCGGCTCCAACTCGCGTCCAGCTGGTCAGGAAATCTAAGCGCCTTGGTTTCAACTTTAGCGACCAGGCTTTTGATAAAGCGCCGCAGATAGATCCGATTGCTCCAACGATGATCGAGGGCTCGCGCGCTGGCAGCGAGATCGATCGGCGCCGAGATCGCCACCGCACCAATCACCGACGCATGCGGGCTGGCCTCGCCGAGATACTTCAAGGTCAAGTTCCCCCCGAGGCTGAATCCAACCAGCGCGATCCGCGAATATTTCGTGGCCGCGAACCGAATCACCGCTCCCAAATCGCCGGTTTCGCCGCTGTGATAAAACCGTGGTAGCCGATTCATCTCTTTCCCGCAGCCGCGGAAATTCCACGCGAGCGCATCCCATCCCGCCGCATGGAGCGCGGTCGCCATCCCTCGATTATAACCATCGTCAGAGCATCCCTCCAACCCATGCGACAGAATCGCCAATTTGTCGCCGCCCACTCGCGCCCAGTCGAGATCAAGGAAATCGCCGTCTTCCAGTTCCAACCGCTCGCGTTCAAAAACGATGCTCAACCGCCGAGGCAAAAGCATAGGTAGGATCGTCTGGACATGCCCGTTGTGCAGGAATGCCGGCGGGTGAAAACGAGAAGCGAGGATGGGCATATCGGTGGGCGAAATTGGCGATGCTAGACGCCGTGATAAGGGACAGGCCCTAACATTGGACATTGAGGTGTCCGGCAATTGCGCTGAGTCGTTTTCGTAACTGAGGCTGATGGGGAAGTTGCCGCTGCAACCTGCCCACCTGCATCGCAACCGCAACGTAGCTGCTGGCTTGTAGTTGTTCCCGCACCTGCTCGAGCTTCATTCCAGCTCGGTGCCGTGCGAACCAGATTGCGATTGCCCGAGCGTTGTTACCGCGACTGGTCCGGAGTTCTTCCCACGGCTGACCCCACTCTTTCTCGATCGCGGCGACGATCTCTTCCCAACTGACCACCCCAAAACGTTTGCCCTCAGATTTCGAACCGCGACTCGATTGCTTTGCCAGCAAACGCTTCCACCGTGCCACCACCGCGCCGTTTCCCATAAGCACCCCGGCAGCGAGCTTCCCTTTCCAGTCTAGTCCGAGTTGATCGTGTGTGATTCGCTCATCCAGCTCTCGACGATATGCCGCCACCGATAGATCTGCGCTTTCGCGCACCGTCTCCAGGGTCAACCACTGAGCTCGCCGGCGCAGTCCAGCGTAGTCCCGGTAAGAACTCCATTCGTATTCACGCAACCTCTCACGCCGCTTAAGCAATAGTGTCTTATCCACCGCTCCCTCCCCCACTCCAACAGCCTTGAGTATCCCAACCCGAACCGGGTTCAAATGAATATAATAATGGACGGCAAACAGACACTCATCGGGATCAAACAGGATAGCTTTGTATCGTCCCTGAAACAACGCACCTTGGCGTCGGTAACGCCGATTAAACCAGATCCCATAGCCGGCGTTTAGCCAATGCATCGCCGCAGAGAGGCTCGGCCGAAACCCCAGTTCCAGCTGCAGATGATAATGGTTCGGCATCAATACATAGGTGTGGATCCTCACGCCAAAACGCTCCGGAAACTGCCCCAGCCGATTCAGAAACTCTTCGTAACAACGCCGGTCCCGAAAAATCGCTTTTCGCTGATGGCCGCGGTTGATCACGTGATACCAGGCTTTCGGTATTTCTAATCGGGCAAGCCGAGCCACCACCGATCGTCACATCAGGCAGCAGCAATGTCCAATGTTAAGATCCGTCCCTTCATTTTAAATCCCTTTCGTATGGTCAGCAACTCGGAAACAACCGGGAACCTCAAAGCTTCTTCTGCCCAAGTGATATGCCAATTGATTCGCAATGTGCCACTCCAGCCATTTGACAATCAAGTAAGTGACGAATAATGTGATTCACCACTTCTATCGCCACCGCCCATTTTGCCCGCAAACGTTTGACCCGCGATGAAACGCGCGAGCGGATCATGATCAAAGCCGACGAGTTGTTTCGTCAGTATGGTTTCGTAAAAACAAGGGTCGCGGATATCGCCGCGGAGTTGGGCATGTCCCCGGCAAACATTTACAAATTCTTTTCCTCTAAAGAGGCCATTATCCAGGCAAGTGCCGACCGCAATCTGGTGGTTCTCACCGAAGCCGTGCACCGGCACATGGTTGCGTCCGGTGCGGCATTGGATCGAATCGAAAAGGTGCTTCTGACCGTTTACCGGCACAACGCGGATATTTTGCGCAACGAAAGACAGGTTTTTAAATTGATGATCTGGGCCTACGAACAAAAGTGGGATTGCGTCGCGGCGTTCGACAAGTTTCTATTACAAACATTCGCGAAACTCGTGAAGGAAGGAATGAGCACCGGCGAATTCAAATCCGGGGATGCATTGGCGACAGCGCACCTCCTCTTTGATTGCCTGATCTTAATCAGAACGCCGCATCTTTATCAGCAGGAGGGTCGAGAATTAAATGAAAACCGGATTCGTGGGATGATCCGATTTCTCGGGCGGGCTTTAAAATAGCAAATTTTTGATCGTTTAGTGATGAATGAACGAAAATATCACTTATGAAGTTACCTCGTCGAATGGATAGCTCAAGTGAAAACACCACCAGTCCCCAGAGAACAAAAACCCTATTTACTGACCGGTAAGAAAAAGCGAAGGGCTTGGTGCTTTCTCCGTTCAGCCATTACAAAATTTTTTTATCGCTTAGTGATGAATAAACGAAACCGTCACTTGTGAACTACCCAATCGCTTTGCCCTGATCGATCTCCCCTTTTCCTTATCGCCTGAACCTATGAAATTTTCGTTTCCCTTCCGGTTTAATCGATCCGGCGAGCTATCAGGCAGCCTACGACAGTGCTAAGGCGGCTCTCGCCAAAGCGGAAGCAACTCTGGCGGTCGACCGGTTAACCGAACATCGCCAGAAAAAGTTAGCGGATACACATGTCATTGCTCCACAGGATTACGACACCACATACGCCACAATGAAAGAAGCGGAAGCGGATGTCGCCTTGAATAAAGCGTCGGTGGAGACTGCACATATTAGTCAGACTTACACCAAGGTTCTATCACCGATTTCCGG
>JBEEIB010000567.1:0-4656 GCA_041167675.1 Verrucomicrobiota bacterium | reverse complement strand
GGATGGCGCTCAGAGCCGTCAGGAGTATTCCGGTGGCGGGAGGCACGTCGTCGATGAATTCGTGATGCAGCGCGGCGTTTAAGGCATTGAGATGCAACTCCGGACCGGGCATCGAACCAAAAGGCGTCTGATGAACGTCATGCTGCCAGGCACCGTGGGCGCCGACCACGACAGTCTTTCCGCGGAAGAAACTGCCCTCCCCGTAATTATGCTTCCAGTAATCGGGGATGAAGATTTCGAAAAGAGAGTGAGGAGGAAAGGTCTTCCCGGGCGGTCCGGTGAAGCGAAAAATCCTCGGTCTCACATCGGAAGGGATAGATTCGGCAAATCCGGCTCTGATAGCAGCGCGCGCGGCGAGAGAGAGAAAGCGCTCCGAGCCCGGCCGCGGATTCTCGCTTTGGACCTGCTCAGCGGTGACTCGATAAGGCAACCGGCGGACGACATTGTCGATGTCAGGCCAGAAAGTGGTAAAGGCGACCCGATCGTCCAAGGGAGAGGCCGATGGGATGAGGGTTTGAGCGGGCAGGCTCAAGCTTGCATCCACCATATCGTCCTGATCCCGACTCGCGTTCACGAAATTACTGCCGATGACCACGTGGTTCCGGTAGTGGTTCAGGGCAAGGCGGAAGGGCGCGTCCCCGTTTGTCTCCGTTGGGAAGGTTAAGTCGAACATGACCACCCTGGCACCAGCATCGACCAATCGCTGCAGAACGAGGCCGTAGATTTCGCGGGGCCACGGGTAGCGTTGCATCATCAAAGCAAGGGCGCGCGCCTCGCGGCTGTTTGGATCGTTGATGCCGTACCTGTCTGGCGTGTCGGTGGCGGCATCAAGCGACACAGAGTCGGCGTCGATTGCGAGAAAAACGAGATCGGGATTGGCCGGAGCAAGCCGGCCGGCACGCGCGATGGCGTCGCGGTAAAGATTATTGAGCTGGACGTAAAAGAGCGGCTCGGAAACGGCGAACTGATAGAGCGCGCAAAAGCAGAGGGTAGCCAGCCCGATTAAAATGCGGAGACGTTTGGGGGGCATGGCGCCCAATCGGGGAGCGGGAAGCATGCCTATCGAGTGGAGGAGGCATGACGCCTGCTAAGCACTTCGCGTGGACCGCTGTCGCCACATTCATTTTCTTTGTGCCCTGAACCTTGGCTGCAGTTTCGCGCTGGTTGGCATTGGAGCGGCCTCCGGGCAGTCGACTTCTGGGGTCAGCGGACCTCTCCTGGCGCAGAATGCGCAAATCGAGCAGTCCCGTCTTTACGACCGGACCACGGGGCCAGACGCGACCGGAATGACTCCGGATGGAATGGCGTTGCCCGGGACGGCAAACGGGAACAGCGACGACGAGAGTTTCGGTGCTCAACAAATGCTGAAAACCCAGCAGCGAGTGCGGGAGTTCGTGCTCAGCGGCGACAGTTCCATGTTTTACACCAACAACGTGGCGTTAACGCGGCGCGATATGATCTCCGACGGGTTTTTTGTAGGAGGCGCGGGGCTTGGCTGGAGCCATGCGATCAATCCGCAGATGCAACTCCAGGTCGGGGGGCGTGTCTCCTTGTTTCGCTATGTCGATACATCATCGCTCGACTTCGAAAATCTGAGCGCAGGCATCGGCTTCAACTGGATTCCCCAGCCTGCCTGGGGCATAACGGTTTTCGCCCGCTACGATTTCACGGAGTTGCTCGACAAGCATAGCCGCGAGCTGTTGCAGGATCACGAGTTCACGCTCGGGGCGCAGAAGGTATTCGCGATTAATCGCGTTCACTCCTTCACCCTGGGCGCGTCAGGTTCCGTCGGAATTTCCGATCCTTTTTCGGCGCAGCGCGATCAGATTTCCGCCTTTGGCGCATATCACCTCTCCTTCACGCAGCAATTGGACGCGGAGCTCGCCTACCGAATCGGGGGCTTCTTCTATAATGGCGGCGGCCGCAACGATTTTAACCAGGCGGTGAGCCTTGGGATGCGCTATCGCTTTACCTCCTGGATGGAAGCAAACGCTCTCTTCACCTTTGCTTCCAATCGCTCAAGCAAGAGTGTCTTTGATTACGATGTTTTGAATACCGGCGGTTCGGTCGGCTTTGCGGTGCGGTTTTGAACCCGGACGCCGCCGCGCGGGATCTTTTTTATCACAGCAATCGATCAACGGAAGAGACAAGGAGCAGCATGCAATTTCTGAGTGGCCCGGGCAGATACCTTTTTCGCGACCGCCTGCGCCGCCGTCTGGTTGTTGCTGATCCGGGCCGGGTTTCCTGAGCCGTTGCACGCATGGAAGTCGAGAACGTTCCCGCCCTTCAAAATCCGGCGCCGGTCATGCCGCCGGGAAATCCGTTCCCGCCCGATTCCACTTTCACCGGCAACGCGTTGCTCGCCGGCATCCGGCCGGAGATCTCCGATCGTATTCTTCCCCGCATCCAGACCCTGACATTGGCGCCGGACGAAGTGGTTTTCGCTGAAGACGACCCGGGCGACTCTCTCTATTTGATTGCGCAAGGTTCGGTCAAAATTTCGAAGCGCGGCCGAGGCGGCCAGCAGGAGACGCTCACTTATCTTTTGGCGAATGATTATTTTGGCGAAATGGCATTGCTTGATTGTGGAAAACGAAGCGCCCAGGCGTCGACCGTCGGAGAGACGATCCTGGGGAAGATCGATCGTCCCACCTGGGACCTCCTTTTAAATCTCGCGCCTCATCAGGTGCTGGGAAACTTTACCCGCTCCGTGACGCACCGCCTGCGTCAGAACAATCAGCATTTCATCGAGCAGGTGATGCGGAGCGAGCGCCTTTCCCTGCTCGGCACGACCATCAGTTCGATCGTGCACGACATGAACAATCCAATCATGACCATCCTCGGCGCGTCGCAGGTGATCCTGTCGAATGTGCACGATCCGTTAACCGATCAGATGGCGCGCCTCATTCGCGAGGCCGTGGACAAGATGGAAACCATGACACGCGAACTGATCGACTTTTCCCGCGGTAACACCCAGCTCAAGCTGCAACTCGTGAGCGTACCCGAACTGGTGCGGCAGCTCGAACCCGATTTCGCCAAGTGCCGGGTGGCCTGTGATGTTCAGCTCGACGTTGCTTTTGAAGGCTCCGCGCGAATCGACCGGCACCGGATGCTGCGCGTCTTCGGCAACCTGATCCGCAATGAAAGTGAGGCGATGAAAGCCGGTGAACCAAACGTCCTGCGTTTTTCCGTGCTTGAAGTGAAGTCGCGTCTTCGCTTTGAAGTGAGCGATACCGGACACGGCATCAAGACCGAAATTCTGCCGACAATTTTTGAACCATTCATGACGCACGGCAAAAGCAATGGGACCGGGCTCGGCCTGGCCATCAGCAAAGCGGTCGTCGATGCCCATGGCGGAACGATCTGCGCGCAAAGCAGCGAGGCGGGCACGACATTCCGCGTCGAGATTCCGTTGCCGATGGAAAAGAAACCATGACCGCGCCCGACCATCGTGATTTTAGGGTGCGGTTTCATGGAGTACGCGGTTCGCTCCCTTCGCCTGCCCTGGCAAACATGCGCTATGGTGGAAACACTTCGTGCGTCGAAGTCCGATGTGGCGATCAACTTCTCATTCTCGACGCAGGGAGCGGCCTGCGCCTCCTGGGCGAGGAGCTCTTGCGCGAAACCGGATCCGAGCCGATCGAGGCGACTTTGCTTCTCTCCCACACCCATTGGGATCATATCCAGGGACTCCCTTTCTTTGCCCCAGGTTATTCTGCGCGGAATCGCATCCGTATTCTGAGCGCGCACAGTCATGGCGCGCGCGTGCAACGCGCCCTCGCCAATCAAATGAGTCCCTTGCATTTTCCGGTTGGATTGGAACAAATGCGCGGGCTGACACCGGTGGCAGAGCTGGACCGGGGAGGGGCCACCCTTCAAAACCTTGTCCTGCGAACATTGGAACTGAATCATCCCGGAGGTTGCAGTGGTTTCCGGATTGAGACGGATGGAAAGTCGCTAGGTTATCTTCCCGATCATGAGCCGTATCGGACTATCGCTGGAAGTGGTTCCCAGGCGGCTGCCCTGGCCCCTCAGGAACTACTGGAATTTGTGCGCGGCCTCGATCTCCTTATCCTCGACACGCAATACACGGCCGAGGAGTACACGCATCGCGTCGGCTGGGGACACGGATGTCTGCCCGACAGCGTGCAACTGGCCCTCGAAGCGGGCGTCCGCCGGCTGGTGTTGTTTCATCACGATCCGGCGCACGACGACGAACGTATCGACACAATGGTCGAGGAGGCGCGAGCACTTGCTCGAGGAACGAATTTATCCGTAGATGCGGGGATTGAAAATGAGACGCTGATCCTAATGCCGGCCGGCGCGCTCCAAACGGCGGTTCTGGCAGCTCCGTCTCTTTCTGGCCCAAAGGCAGTCACTGCCTGACCCGGATCGCACTCCCGCGCGATTTGAAAATTGCGATTTTCCGCGGGCGACCTTAACTGTTCCTGCCGTCAGAAGGCGGCGTCGGGCAAAAACTGCAATTACCCCGTGGTGTAACGGTAACACAGCGCCCTTTGGAGGCGTTATTCATGGTTCAAATCCATGCGGGGTAGCTCACATAAGAAGGCTTTCGCCTCCCTGGGCGGGCCGGAGTTTTGGGGTTCCACCGAGTTACGGGCAAAAGAAGCGTCGATAACCGGCCCTCCGGCAGTG
>JBEEIB010000566.1:0-6280 GCA_041167675.1 Verrucomicrobiota bacterium | reverse complement strand
CGGTAAAACGACTTTGGGTAAGGCTATCCTGAATCTCGTGCCTAGCACGAGCGGGTCGGTCCGTTTTTCCAATCATGAGATTTCGAATTTGTCCGAGGCACAATTCCGTCCGTGGCGTCGCAAGATCCAAATGATTTTCCAAGACCCATTTGGATCACTCAACCCGCGCTGGTCGATTCTCCGCACCATTAGTGAACCGTTGCAGATCCATTTTCCGAAGATCACAAAGCGCGACCGCCGGGACCGAGTGGCTTATCTGCTGGAGAAGGTCAGATTACAGCCGGATCTGATGTCACGCTACCCTCACGAATTTAGCGGAGGGCAACGCCAAAGAATCGGTATTGCACGGGCGTTGGCGGTCGAACCAGAACTGATCGTTTGCGACGAAGCGGTCAGCGCCTTGGATGTCAGTGTTCAAGCTCAGATCGTCAATTTGCTACTCGATCTTCAAGACGAATTAGGTGTCTCCTATCTGTTCATTTCTCATGATCTAGCCATCGTCGAAAGTATGAGTGACGAGGTCGCAGTGATGTTTCGCGGTGAAATCGTCGAAAAGGCCTCGGCCGCAGAGATATATCGTTCGCCGCAACACGACTATACGAGAAAGTTATTGGCCAGTGTACCCACTCTAGATTAATCTCCTCGGTCGTTCATGAATTCATTTCTCAGGAAGTTGCTCGGGATGAATTGGCTTCTCGTCTGCCTAGCGATCGGCCTATCGGTGTTTGGCGTGATCGCTATTTACAGCGCCACGTACATGCGTGAAGAAGCTTATCTCAAAGAGATGTGGCGCCGGCAGATCGTTTTCCTTGTGCTTGGTGTGGCCGTCTTTTTCGTCGCAGCACTGATTAATTATCGTTATTGGCTTTCCAGCGTCATTTTTCCGCTTTTGCTCTATCTTGCTGGGCTTGGATTTCTGGTTCTCACCCATTTTTTTGGCCGAACCACTTTCGGCGCAAAGAGCTGGCTCGACCTTGGCCCGATTAGCTTTCAGCCGGCTCAGCTTGCAATCGTATCTACATTGCTACTTTTGTCTTGGCTCCTCGCCAACACCGGCAATTGGGTGGGATTTTGGCCGACCATAGGGCGCATTTTGAGTTGTGCTGCTATCGTCGCTCCACCGTGGCTGCTGGTTTTGATCCAACCGGATCTTGGCGAATGTCTGGTTCAGCTCCCAATGATCTTGGCGCTGCTCTTTGTCGGCCGTATTCCAAAGCGCTACTTGCTCGTCATGATCGTCTGTGGACTGGCGCTGGTCCCGGTGGTCGCAAACTTCGGCCTTAAGCCATACCAGCGGGAGCGGTTAACCACATTCATAAATCCCGACTACGATACGCAAGGAGCTGCCTGGACCATCAATCAGTCTTTGATCGCGATCGGCTCAGGAGGATTCTACGGTAAAGGGTTCACCGCACCCAATACGCAGGTAGATCTCGGCTTCCTTCCGCAAACCATTGTCCACACCGACTTCATTTTTGCGGCGATTTCGGAGCAGCTCGGTTTTGTCGGCGCTGTGACCGTGGTGGCTGCGTTTGCCGCACTGCTTCTTACCGGCCTTCTTATCGCTGCCTCTGCAACAGACGAACTCGGACGCCTTATCTCTATAGGTGTAGTAACGCTGATATTCACCCACGTATTCATGAATGTTGGGATGACCATCTCGATCACCCCGATTACCGGTGTCCCACTGCCGATGATCAGTTACGGCGGCTCATTTCTCGTTCTGATCCTTTTCGCACTTGGAATACTCCAAAGTATCTGGGTCCATCGACAAACCCAACCGGCTCGCCAGGCTCGCACCGTGAGCTACGCTGAAGCGTACATTCGATGAAATGCGGATTGCGGAATCCGAAATTCATTCCGCAATTCGCATTCCAAAATCCGCATTTCTCTTCAGCCGCCCACCGTCTCGTAGTAGTTCAATCCGATTCTCCACATTGCTTTGGCCATAAGACCCGTGACTACGACCCAAAACCCCTGAATTGCGAGTCCGGACCAAATCTCTGCCCCATGGACTCGCTGCATGAACACGACGACCGGGAACGAAAGCTCGTAAGGAAACGGTAGCCATACCAACACATCCCTGACCACAGCCGGCATAAAGGCAATGGGAAACATCTGGCCGCTCAGGAAGTATTCGAACGAATAGATGATAAAGACCACCGTTGAGATTTCCAGCATCCAGAATGCGAGGAATGCTATGCTGAGCGAAATGAAAAACTGAAGCAGAGCGGCCATGGCTGTACTCCAGATCGCTATGAGCCAAACGAACCAATCGGTTGGCCAAACCACGTATTGCCGATAACAGAAGAAGAGAATGACCACCACCGGCAATGTCATTGCGGCATAAAGAAGCCGATTACTGCAGAAGAGACTGAACCGATAAAGAACGTAATCGATCGGCTTAACGATAAATGTCCCGATCTGGCCTTCTCTGATGTCATTCGCTACTTCCCATTCATCGTCGGTCGGCGTCACCAAACCCTGAAGAAAAAGTACCAATAAAAAATAAAATACGACCGACCCGTAATCGAAGCTATTGATCCCCTGGCCTTTCGCCTCAAAGATCGCTCCCCAAATAAACACCGTACCGAGTAACGGCAGAATCCCAAAGATTGATCGGATAAAGAAATTCCAGCGATAGACAAACGTATTCTGCAGTCCTACATCGAAGACTCGGAGATAGATCTTAGCCGCGGCAGAAATGTTCACACCGGTAAGGACGCGCTCCTGCGCGTCGGTTTTGAACAGGCCCGACATACTAACCCGCGGTCCGACAGCAGCCGGCCCTACCTCTCAAGCGCTAGTAAACCTTGATGTACGCCTTTTCGCGCAGCCCGTCGAGCCAGCGTTGAGTTGCTTTTTGACGCTGAACTTGCCCAAGTTTCTTGGAAATTCCGTCTCTGACTTCCGTCAAAGGAATAAAGTTAGCCGTCTTCTTTTCCTCGCAATACAGAATGTAATACGAATCGCCGATCTGAATGCACGGGCTCACCTCCTTGGCCGAAAGAGCAAACGCCGCTTTCGTTAAATCCTGGTTCAGCGTCTTCTCGTCGACCCAGCCCCAATCTCCTCCGTTTTCGGCCGTCCCATCCATCGAGTAGGTCTTGGCCAGAGTCGCGAAGTCGGCGCCTTGTTTCGCTTTTTCGCGGATCTCTTCCGCCATCTGCTTGGTGCTCGCCGCGGAATCGGACACCAGCGGATCCGAATTGAGCACAATCATGCGTAGCTTCACCTGCTCCGGCGTCGCGAATTCTTTTTTATTGGCGTTATAATAGGCCTCGATCTCCGTGGGAGGTGGCGCGAAGGTACCCTTCACGTTGTTTTGGCGCATGACTTGAACGGTGATCTTGTCCTTTTCCATGTCACGAAATCGGTTCATGGAGTATCCCTGTGCGGTTAACGTTCGCATAAACGCCTGCCGATCTCCTCCGAACTCGTCCTTGATAATTCCGGCGAGCTGCTGCTCCACTACGTAATCAGGAATCTTGTATTCTTTCTTCTTAAATTCCTGCAGGATCAGCTGACGGTTTACCAAATCGTTCAAGACCGCCAACCGCGTCTCCTTGATCTTATCAATAAGTTCCTGCCCCTGGTATTGTTGCCGAAGTGTCTGCTCTTCTGGTGCGGCCACTTCTTGGACCTGAGAGAAGGTGATGACGTCACCATTAACGACCGCAGCGATACCGTCGATGACTTGCGGGTCCGCCGCGCGCACCACTGCGGGAATCAGCAGGGAAAGCGCCAGAACGTAACTGCCAAATAGCTTAGGAAACATGCCTTATCAGGAAAGTCGGGTTAAGAGTGATAACAACTCCGCGAGGCTAGATTGCGGGTTGGTCGAAGTCAAGCGGGGAAACCGGTCTCCAATGAGCAGATAATCGCCGCCACGTGTCATCATTACTTTGGAGTCTTTCACTTCGATTCTAGCAACCTTCTCTCGTCCGGCCACCAGGCGGATCTCGTTCAGTATCAGTAGATTCTGTACTGCTGAGGGCAACGGTCCGAAACGATCCCGCCACTCTGATCTGAGCCGGTGGAGCTGCTCAACCGAGTCAGCCGCAGCAAGTTTCTTGTAGGCCTCAATCCTCGTCTGCGGTTGAGCGATGTAATCGGATGGTATAAACGCCGGGGCCGACTCTTTCCGGGCAGTAACAAATTCCGCTTCGTTGGTGACGACGAAGTCGAGTCGTAAATACGTCTCCGAACGTTTGACTCCCCTTTTGCCTTTCAGCTTTTCTACCGCTTGCTGCAGCAGCTGGCAGTAGAGGTCAAACCCGATATTGATGATGTGACCGCTCTGGGCGGTGCCGAGAATGTTGCCCGCTCCGCGAATTTCCAAATCGCGCATCGCAATTTTAAAGCCCGCTCCTAAACCGGAATATTGTTTAATCGCGTTGATTCGGCGACGAGCCGCACCGATTGCCATCAAATCCCGCGGTAACAACAAATAGGCATATGCCTTGTGTTGTGCCCGTCCCACCCGGCCGCGGAGCTGGTAGAGATCCGCTAATCCGAAACGGTCGGCCCGATCAATGATAATCGTGTTCGCATTTGGAATATCCAATCCGCTTTCGATGATCGTTGTGGAAATCAGGACGTCGATCTCCCCTTGCACAAACCGATGCATCACCGTTTCGAGTTCTTCTTCTTCCATCTGACCATGTCCAATATCGACACGAGCCATCGGACAAAGCTCCCGCACTCGGTTTCGCACTCGCTCGATCGAATGAATCCGATTATGCAAAAAATAGACCTGACCGCGGCGATGCAGCTCGCGCTGAATGGCATCCCGAATGATCCGTTCATCGTAACCGCAGACCACAGTTTCCACCGGCAGCCGATTGGGTGGCGATGTTTCGATCGATGACATATCTTTCGCCCCGACTAGCGAGAGATAAAGTGTGCGTGGAATTGGTGTGGCCGAAAGTGTCAGGACGTCTACCAGCTTGAATCGCTCTTTTAGCAGTTCTTTATGGCGTACGCCAAAGCGCTGTTCTTCATCGATAACCACCAGCCCGAGATCCTTGAATTGGATGTCTGACGAAATCAGTCGATGAGTACCGATAATAATGTCGATTGAGCCATCCTGGATCGCTGCAACCGTCTTCCGCTGTTCCCCGGCGGAAAGAAACCGGCTCAGCATCCCGACTCGAATCGGGTAATCAGACATCCGCTGCCGAAATGTTTCGAAATGCTGTTGAGCAAGCACGGTGGTAGGCACCAACATTGCCGCTTGTTTCCCGCTCATGACCGCCTTGAACGCAGCACGAATTGCTACCTCGGTCTTTCCAAAGCCGACATCCCCGCAGATCAATCGATCCATTGGCTCTTCGGTCTCCATATCCCGTTTAGTCTCCTCGATCGCTCGAAGCTGATCTGTCGTCTCGGTATACAAAAAAGAGGCTTCGAATTCCTGCTGCCACTTGGAATCCGGGGGAAAGGCGTAACCCGACAAAGTGTTACGTCGCGCCTGAAGATCTAACAGATGGGCCGCATAGTCGAAGACTGCCGTCTCGGCTGCTTTTTTTGTCTTACTCCACTTGGCATCTCCTAAGTTGCTCAGTGGAGGAAATCGTTTTCCTATTCCGACATAGCGCGAGATGAGAAACGCCTGCTCAAACGGTACATAAAGTCGCGCGTCCTCCGCAAACTCAAGAACGACGCATTCGCTCTTTATCCCTCCTTGCTCCAACTCCTGAATTCCCAAATATTTCCCAATTCCATGCTCCACATGAACGACTAGGTCCCCTTCGGCCAATTCACTGAAATCAACCGGAGCTCTTCCCCCGCGGAGCCGCGCCCTCCTAACCGCTAAACGTCGAGCACTCGGACTCTGGTAGCGCCCAAAAATTTCGGCATCACAAAGGACAGCCAATTGAGCGGCGGGATAAACAAATCCATGGTTCAGACTACCAATTCCGAAATCAACCGCCTCGACGTCGATGTGATTATCGGACAAGACGTCTCTCAACCGCTCGATTTCTCCCTCGTTGTGGCAGACCACTAAGATCTGCCAAGTCTGACCCAACCATTCTTCAATTTGAGTTAAGGCTCGCTGCCGCTTGTGTTCCTCGACCAGAAAATCTCCGGCTTCGAAGTCATGGAAGACCGATGGATAAAAGGCGCTGGTGTAATCCTCGGGCTGATCAGTTGGGAATGCGCCGGCGGTAATTCGTATCTCTGCATCCACCTGTTCCGCTTCAATGTCGATCATGAGGTCGCCCGACCGAATGTAGTTGCGTAACGGGATTGTCTGGCTTTGGAAATCACCAAGAAA
>JBEEIB010000565.1:0-3539 GCA_041167675.1 Verrucomicrobiota bacterium | reverse complement strand
ATCTTGCTGACCACCCTCGTGCTGGGCACCGATGCAGCCTCGGCTGCGCCGTGGTGCACAGAAGCCGTCAAGGGCGGCGGAACGAACTGCGGCTTTTATTCCTTCCAGCAGTGCATGGCCAGCGCCTGGGGCAACGGCGGGTTCTGCCGGCAAAACCAGTTCGAAAATCCCTATCGGACCGGCCGCACGGTGCAACGGCGCTATCGCCGCGGCGATTAAGGACTGGGGAGACATCGAAGTGTAGCCCCACGGCACCGCTTGCGCGGGGCCTTGGCGGAATTTTGAAAGTCCGTGGGCGGGGGGTCTTGTTCTGAAATCGAGGCGAAAAAGGAGGCTCATTTTACAAGCACCGCTGCGCTCGCACGAAACCTAGTCCATGGGAATGGGGACACTGGGACAGGAGGGAGTACGCGAACGATAGACAGATCAATCCTTCAACCGAGCGGAGGATTGAGCTATGTCAATGCCCACCTCGGGACTTGTCCCATCCTGCGCTTAGTTCCAGTCCTGTCGCGGAACAAACGTCGGATGTTATTTCAGATTTTACATCTGATAGCGATGTTGGAATATCTGCTGCTTCCAGAACGCGCCTTGAAGGAAGGCAAGACGTTCTCCGACATGGCCAACGAACTGGTCGAGATCGGTCTGTTCGATCTGAAGGAAGCGGAAGAATAGGAGACCAAAATGAAAAGAATGCTCGTTGTACTGTTCATAGTCGGATTCGTGTACGTTGACCATATATCTCGTCCACTCCTACCGAATGATTGGTATTGTATTTTGAGAGCCGGAACTGTCTCTCCCGAATCGTATACCTGCGAACACAAGTCCTTATGGACGGGTTGGACTCGCAATGAGGCCACCGATAAGTTAAACAAACTGATAAAAGAGTGGGAAGGGAAAGAAAATAAAATATTTTGATGACAAAACTTCTTGACAATATCACTCATGGAATACGTCTGGAATCCACCAAGCATCCTCGCGCATCTGAAGGTGCAGCAGGTGTCCATAGTTGGCAATTTGCTAGAAGAACGCGCTCATTGACCGGATGTAGTCTCCGATGTTGCTGTGGGCAGCACATGAGGCAAGCAGAATGGCGGCAATGAACGACGCAACTAATCGCATGGGGCTTCGGATAGTACGGCCGGATGGGCCAGCGCCTGACTTTCTCCTTGTACCTGATTTAGTTCGCACCAAAAACGCTCTACCAGAAATGCCTCTTCTGGTTCGATTGCCCCACGCTGTAGTGTATCAGGGATGGAACGCTGCGGGCTTGGCAGCCACATTGGCTTGGGCGGCCTTGTGCTCGCCATGATCCGACAAAGTCGGAGCAAGCGCTGTGCTTGCTTCATAAGCGCAAGACAAAGATCGGCAAGACCACGTGCCCTGACCGCGTCAGTCGGCGTTCTTGCCCTGGATCGTCCAGCTCGTCGGCATATTTCCGAGACCCGCGGTTGAGCCGATCTGCAGCCCGTTCATGAACCAGATCGCGGTGTTGCCGCTGTTATCGTGCCATAGAATGTCACTCTTGCCGTCGCCATTGTAGTCGCCGGTCTTGGCCACATTCCAGCTGGTGCCGACATTTCCGAGACCTCCGCTCTGCAAGACCTGCAATCCGTTCATCAGCCGGATCGCGTCATTACAGCAGCAAACCAAGCAGCCTGTGGACAGTCACAATGAATCCTTAATGGAGGCATCTTAGGCTGCTCCTATGTAACCGTTGCGTAGATCCGCGTGAGTTGTATGTGGCGTTCAGTAAAGCCCCGGCAGCGCCCGGGGCTTTAGTTTTGGGATGTGAAGCAGCAATTATCTCACGTTTCCTTTTGTTGAGGCTTTCGTGCTTCGCCTCGCTTCCAACGGTTCGAGGCGTTGCTCTGCTTCCGCAATAAATTATCTCAGGGCGCTTTCAGCGCGCGGGTCCTTCACATACCGCAGGATGGTCCGTAGCCGTAAAACGTGGCGTAGCCACTTGCTTTCCTCTTCGAAGTCCATAGCCGTCCAGTAGGCAAGCAGCGGAATAACCCGTCAAGTCTCCGACGCGTCGTCGCACCCCTTCGCGACCTGCCCCGCCGTTTCGACCCTATGGGAAAGGGATATGGGACAAGTCCCCGCTCTCCCTCCAGTCGGATCCAGTAGGGAGACCCGAACGCGCTGGGCAAGCGGCTGTGCGACCACATTACGCCGTTATTGATATCATCCTAGCCCCTCGCCCGCAGGCAACAAATACCGCAAAGCTCTGGGGAATACCGCGAGGGTCTAATACCTCGCGCCAAAACCTCCCGCGCCTGGACTCCACAGAAAGTTCACTCCAACCTTGAAGACGTCCTTGGTTTCTTTGACCTCAACCGGAAAGCCAAAAGTGCGTCCGAAACATGCCACTGGTCCACAGACGAAGTTATCGGAGCCTCTGTCAAAGTTGTAATGGTCGTACTCGACGAAGCCGGTATCCTGGCCGCCGGAGGTCCGCTGCGAGTGATGGAGCGGTGGCCAGGATGGCGAAAGCAACATTTGCGAGCAAAATCTTCTTCATGAGACGCCCCCTACGCAGTTCTCGACGTGCTTGGTTCAGCCCAAGTCCTCGAGACTATGATGCTGTTCTATGTGTCGGATGAGATCGCCTACGACTTCTATCTCATTAGCTTCATTGGTTAGTCTTTCTTCTAAAACAATATCCTCTAGCAGGATCAGCGATTCCATAACGTCAAGTAAGTCGAGTCCAAAATCTTCGTTCAAGTCCGATTCATCGTTGATATGCTCGACATCGATGCCCACATACTCCGCGATACGAGCACGAATTTTGCTTGTAAAAACTCCTTCCTTCAGAGTGGAGCTTGGTGAAGTCAATGCCAAGCTGGTCATGAATAATTCTCCATCAGTTACTCCACATCCGGCCTATCAATTCGCCCGAGAGTGTGGCGGCGTCTAAAAACCTTCATGGGTGTTGCAACAACGTCACGCGGCGGAACTATCGCCCGTACCATTAAACCGCATGCCTCGGCTTGGCGGTATCAATGTACGGACGCCTGAGTACTTTCGAAGCACCAGCAATTCATCATCTAATCAGGTACAGCGCGCAAGTCTGGAAGCTGTACGACAATATGATTGGCGTAAGCCGTTCGATGATACAGCGGGCGCAAATATTTGCTTTGTTTCTGGCTGATGGGCCAAAAATTCCGAAAAACCGGAGAAGCCCCGGTGCGGTGGTGGGGAATTTTTTTAAGAGAACAGGGAGTTTTATGGAAGCGAACAGCGAAGCACGTCCGCTCGAATGCTAACTCATTGCGGTCATCAGGGTATCGAGGGCGCTAGGTCAAGGAAACTGATCTTGTCGGAGAAGAAGTCGGTGATGGCCTCAGCCGATAACCTCGCGGATTATCTCGGCGTGCCGAAGTACCGCTACGGCGAGGTCAAGGACCTGATCGGCGTCGTCACCGGGCTCGCCTGGACGGACGTCGGCGGCGAGTTACTCACCACCGAAGCCACCATGTGCCCGGCAAGGGCCGCATGACGGCGACCGGCAACCTGCGCGACGTGATGAAGGA
>JBEEIB010000564.1:0-24943 GCA_041167675.1 Verrucomicrobiota bacterium | reverse complement strand
CGGCTCCTCTAACGAGCTGTTCCGCCGGGCCCATTCTCGGAGCCATCGAGCAATCCGAATGCCCCAATTCGACGCGACTAAAGTCGCAAACAAAATGCAAACCTAGCACCGAATCCTATCCGGTAGTTTGACAACTCCCATAGCAGGGCGAAAACCTCGGCGCGCTTAGTAGGCACGCCTTTTCGTTACGCTTCCCGATGCGTCGGGTTTGAGCCATTCTGGAACTGCCCTTGATTCGCTTTTTGCCAGCCGGTTACCAACAAAATGTAAAATTGAGATGGCAAAACATTTGGGTGCGATCGCCAATGGCTCAAGCCGATCCGGTGTAGACCGTATCAGGCTTTCGCCTGAGCGTGTTTCGTCCTATCTTTTGCGAACCAATGAAGAGCTATCGTATCGCGACCATTCCCGGCGACGGCATTGGCCAGGAAGTGGTACCACAGGGTATTCGCGTTCTGAATGCCGCCGGCCGCAAATTCGGAATCAATTTCGACTGGGATCATCTTCCGTGGAGCTGTGAATTTTATCGGAAAACCGGCACGATGATGCCTCGAGATGGCCTCGACCGAATTCGCCATCATGACGCAATATTTCTAGGAGCGGTCGGTTTTCCCTCCGTGCCGGACCACATATCACTGTGGGGCTTACTCATTCCGATTCGGCGGCAATTCCGTCAATATGCCAATCTGCGTCCAGTGCGATTAATGCCCGGAATCGAATCGCCGCTGAAGAATCGCATGCCGGGCGAAATTGATTTTTTGATCGTCCGCGAAAACAACGAAGGCGAGTATTCGTCGGTTGGCGGACGCATCTACGAAGGGACGGAGGACGAGATCGCGACGCAACAGTCGGTCTTCACCCGACGCGGTGTAGATCGGATACTGCGTTACGCGTTTGAGTTGGCCAGAAGCCGGCCGAAGAAGCACCTGACTTCTGCGACCAAGAGTAATGGAATCACCGTGACGATGCCATTTTGGGACGAACGGGTGAAGGCGGTTTCATTCGATTATCCCGAAATTCGGGTAGATCAATACCACATTGATATTTTGACGGCGCACTTTGTGTCTCATCCAGACTGGTTTGATGTCGTTGTGGGCTCCAATTTGTTTGGCGACATCTTAAGTGATCTCGGGCCGGCGATAACCGGCACCATAGGCATCGCGCCTTCGGCTAACTTAAACCCCGAACGTGAGTTTCCATCCATGTTCGAACCGGTTCACGGTTCGGCGCCGGACATTGCCGGTCGGGGAATCGCCAATCCGATCGGTCAGATCTGGAGCGGTGCGATGATGCTCGATCACCTGGGTCATCCCGAAGCTGCTGCTGTGGTGCTAAGCGCAATTGAAACCGTTCTCAGCCGGGGACCGCGAACCCGCGATATCGGTGGTGAAGCCACGACCGAGCAGATGGGAAGTGCAATCGAGGAAGCAATCTAGTGTACCGTCTCTCTCGAGGGTGACACGCCGTTACGACCGATTGATCTTCTGCGGCAAACTCAGGATCCAGGAACGGAGCAATGCCTTTTCAGAATAGAGCTCGTCCGTGCCCTCGTAAGACACGTTCCATTGGTAATTTGGATCGATCAAAAACTCCGAGCCTTTCGCGACCACCTTTCCGGAACGATCTTTTACCACATATTGGAGTGAAATCTTTGGTGGGGTGGTCCGGTTACGGATTCGCAAATCGGAATTTATGCCTGGCGCTTCGAAGGCCGGTCGACCGGCCATATGGACATCGAGGATCCGGACATAAAGATCATATCCGGACAAAGGCTTGGCGGCGCCGTCTTTGATCGTAAGTGCCAGCTCACCAATCAATCGTTCGCGAGCACTTTCCGGAGTCATCGAACGAAAGGAAACGTCAGTATAGTTCTCCGGTTTTACAAATTCGACGCGGACGTTTGCTATCGCACTCGCTCCGCTAGCGCAGCCAAGCAGGGCAACCAAAAGGACCAGATGCTTCGGCAGACTGTTCTTCACCCTGGCAATCTGAACCGGGAAGGGAAAGAGAACAAGGAGTAGTGGAGGATCGGATAACTGGGTTACTCTGCATCCCACTGGCCCCAAACATCTTCCCTCGCGTTAAAATCGGTAGTTTTGCTCCGGAAACCGCCCGCGTTGCTTGACGACGGAGATATTATTTCACTATCTTTAAAGAAATCCCCCCATTCTACTTTTCCATTCGGCCTGACCGAAGTTCATAACGTTGGGTCGGCACATCTGACGACTGTGCGAGATCCGCTGGATCGACCGGAATAGTTCTTTGGGAAACATCATCAGGTTTGAACAATCTATGTCCCAAGACCGCTCGAGAGAGCATTTTCAAGAATTGGCTGCCGGGTTTTTAGCAGGCAGAATTAGTCGGCGGCACTTTATTGGCCAGGCTGCTAAGCTGGGAATTTCGGCTGCGTTGTTGAGCCGGATAATGACTTCCCGAGCATACGCGGCGGATAGCAATCTAATCGATTCGTCGCCAGATTATCCGAATGAGTCACCGATCACGAAGGAGCGGATCGCATTCCTCAAGAACAAGCCCTACAAAGGCCAGACCATCAACGTCATGGTGCTGAAAGCCACGGTCGGCGACGGCCTCAAATATTGGGTGCCAAAGTGGGAAGAAGAAACGGGCGGTAAAGTGAATGTGGCTGAGGTCCCGATTGATACGCTGCACCAGCAGATCTTTTCGGACCTGCAGACGACTCACAAGTACGACACCTACATGACCGGTGCTTGGTTCTATGGTGACTTTTTTGTGCCGAAAGAACCGTACATCATCGACGTCGGTCCGTACTTAAAGGATCCAAAGTATCCGTATTGGAATCCGGACGACTGGATACCGGCAATGAGGACTCTCTATTCTTGGCAGGGAAAGGTCTATGGCGTCCTCTTCGATGGTGACGCTCAGATCCTGTACTATCGCCGGGACGTTCTCGAAAAGGCGGAAAACCAACAGAAGTTCAAGGATAAACTGGGATATGATTTACCGAATCCACCGAAGACGACGAAGGAAATGCACGACGTGGCGACCTTCTTCACCGGGTGGGATTGGAACGGCGACGGCAAAGATGATTGGGGCATTTCCCTTCACGCCAAAGTGAATGAGCAGGGGTTTTTCCACTTCCTGACGTTGGCTGCTCCTTACGTCTGTTCGCCGAACAACAAATACTTCTGGTTCCATCCGGAAACGTTCAAGCCGCTGATTAACTCCGAGGGCCATCTCCGAGCACTGGAAGATTACGTGAAGTTTCTTCCGTGCGGGCCGAAAGAAGCGATCAGTTGGACCTTGGGTCAGGGTTGGAGCTTATTCTTGGCCGGGCATGCGGTCATGGAACCGACCTGGGGTGATCTTCCGACCTTTGCTCAGGATCCGAAAGAGTCGACGGTCAAAGGAAAGGTTGGAGCGACAATCATTCCTGGAACATCGGAGGCTTTCGATCCGATTAAAGGCCAGTGGGACAAGTTCGACTTGAACTCGGTCGGCAACACCAATGGCGGGAGCTGGCACTGCGTCATTTCGCGGTTCTCCAAGAAAAAGGAAGTTACTTACGACTTCCTCGCATTTATGGCGACCAAGAAGAATGCGATATACAATTGCACCCATGGATTTACCGGTGTTCAGCCGGGGATGAAATTCGAATATTTCCCGCCGGTTGGCACTGGAAAGGTCGAGGAATGGGTAGAGCAGGGGTGGGACCCCGACGAGGCAAAAAGGTATCTGGATGCCTACTACCAAAATCTTTCGTTGCCAGTGCAGGAAACGTATCTGCGCATTCCGGGAGCGGCTGAATATTGGCATGAGTTAGACGTTCGCGTTTCTGCGGTGCTCGCCGGTCAAACTCAGCCCAAGGCTGCGCTCGATGATTGTGCTCAAGCTTGGGAACGGATTACCGAGCGATACGGGCGAGACAAGCAGAAGAAGCTATACGCAGAATCGTTCGCCTAATTCGGCCGTATGGGAAAGAATCATTGGATGTAGAACGGGTCTGATGGAGGCGACAGCATCAGTTCAGAGCAAGGCGGAAAGAGGCTTTAAGTACGCCTTGCTCGCTCCCGCGGTCATTTGGGTTATCGGATTGACCTTCTTTCCGATCTTGGCTGCGGTTCACTACAGCTTTGCCAACTATGTACTGGGCGAAGGGATTACCGGCTATGTCGGATTTGATAACTACGCTCGTCTGCTAACCGACAGTGGATTTTGGTATTCGATCTTTATCACCGTCCTCTATGTCGGAATCACGGTGCCGATTGAGGTCTGTGCCGGCTTTATCCTGGCCTGGTTAATTACTATTGGGCTCCCCGGAAGGAGTTTTTTCCGGCCGGTACTCACTGCTCCGCTGTTTACGATGGAGGTTGCTATCGGGTACCTCGGTGTCACACTTTTTACCGACCAAGGTGGTTTGGTCAGCGCACTGCTGGGGGCATTCGGGATCCAGATTCCGTGGCTTTCCACCGCGGCAGGCGGGCTGGCTGCGGCGATGATTCTGGATATCTGGATTTGGACTCCGTTCGTGTTTTTGATGTCGTTGGCAACGTTGTCTGCGATTCCGAATGACATTTACGATGCAGCGATGTTGGAGTCATCCAGCCATTGGCAAGTGTTTCGCCATGTCGCAGTACCTCTAGCGTGGCCGGTTCTGACCATTGCCATTCTTTTGCGTGTGATCGAAGGCCTGAAATCTTTTGGTTTGCCCTACGCGCTGACGAGCGGCGGCCCAGGCACGAGCACGCAACTCTTCAGTATCATGGCTGATCTGACGACCATTCAGTTTACTGATTTCGGCCGGGGATCGGCGATGGGAATTATCTACCTCATTCTGGCATCTGTCGTGATTAGCTATTTCTTCAAACAGATGCGCAAACGCATCGAATAGAAACGCAAATCGACTCGGCCTGCTTATGGAAAATCTGCTTTGGGCTAATTCAAGATGGGGTTCGAAACTTCTGGCCATGGCGATCGCCTGTCTGGCGGCAGTTTGGGTCGCGGTTCCGTTCCTTTGGGCGATCGGCAACTCGCTGAAAACTCATGCGGACATATTCAAGCCTGGAGCGATCATTCCGTTTCTGCAGTTTACACCGACACTCGATGCGTGGAGGGATGTCATTGGTGATCCGCAAGCTCTGAACTGTCTGTTCAGTAGTGCATTAGTCGGCGTGGGAACGACATTGCTGGTGCTGCTCATCGGAACCCCCGCTGCCTACAGTCTTGCTCGATTTGAATTCAAAATTAAGAGCAAGGATATCACGCTCTGGTTTTTGTCCCAGCGCGTGCTGCCGCCAGTCGTGGTGTTGACGCCGTTTTACATTCTACTCGCTGAGTTTGGCCTGATTGATACCTGGATTGGACTCATCCTTCTCTATTCCACATTTAACTTGGCCTTTTGCGTGGTGATTATGCGGGACATTTTTCGTGACGTCAGCAAGGAAGTCGAGGAGGCGGCGAGAATTGAAGGCGCCTCGCTCTGGCAGATCTTTTGGATGATCGCTTTACCGCTCTCTCTGGATGGATTGATCGTCACCGCTTTCATCGTATTTGCCTTTTGCTGGAATGAGGCATTGTTCGCTTCGGCGGTTACGTCGCAGCACGCGGCCACCATGCCCGCATTCATCTTAGCTTCTCGCAGCACCCGCGGGGTCGACTTTAACTTCGCCGCTGTGAATACGATCTTGGCGATTGCGCCTCCGGTGATCTTGTCATTCTTCGTTCAGCGTTATCTTGCGCGAGGCCTTTCATTTGGTGCAGTGAAAGGATAAGCGTCGATCCAATCATATTAGTGGAGCAACTGTGGCTATAGTCGAACTCTCTAAAGTAACAAAACGGTATGGCGATGTGCTGGCCGTTCAGGATTTCAATCTGACCACCGCGGAAGGCGAGTTTGTCGTCTTGGTCGGTCCTTCCGGGTGCGGCAAAACCACGACGATGCGGATGATAGCTGGTCTAGAAACCGTGACCGGAGGAGAGATCAAAATCGGCGGGAAGAATGTCGTCGGAATGATCCCGCGGGAACGCGACGTCGCCATGGTCTTCCAGAACTATGCTTTGTTTCCGCACATGAACGTGTTTGGCAACATGTCTTTTGGTCTGCGGCTGCGGAAGTTTCCGAAAGAACGAGTTGCGGAGAGGGTTCACTCGGCTGCGAAAATTCTGGGCATCGAACACCTGCTTGAACGAAAACCCAAGGAGCTATCCGGGGGCGAGCGCCAGCGGGTTGCGCTGGGCCGTGCGATTGTCAGAGAGCCAAAGGTCTTTTTGATGGACGAGCCGCTGTCCAATATCGACGCCAAACTGCGGGTGGAAATGCGAGCCGAGATCATCAAGCTGCAGCGGCGCCTTGGAGTCACCACTTTTTATGTCACGCATGATCAGGTGGAAGCGCTCAGCATGGGTGATCGGATCGTCGTGATGTCCAAAGGGTTCGTCCAGCAAGTTGGAACGCCGAAGGACCTATACAATGCGCCGATCAATCGATATGTAGCGGGTTTCATTGGCAGCCCGTCGATGAACTTCTTGCGCGGTCAGATCGGCGCGGATGGAACTGTTTCTGCCGGAGAGAATTTCCGTTTACTGTTAGCAAAGGATCGCGCTGCTGCTGCAACTAAGAAAGGGATCAACGATGTCTGGGTGGGAGTTCGTCCCGAACACCTGGTCATCGAGCGAAATCCGGAAAGTGCAACCAAGAACGTGATCAAAGGCACGGTCGAGGTAGTTGAACCGCAAGGAGCGACCTCCATTCTGCAGATCAATATTGGCGAAGACAAAAAGATCATCGCCCAAATCAACGAGCAATGGGGCCGGGTAGCCGGCGAAAATCTAACGCTCACGGTCGCGAGCGAACTAATTCATTTGTTCGATCCGGATACCGATGAGAGTATACGCTGAATTCGAAATTCGGAACGCGGAGCATGAATGGGGGTTTGCACGACGACTCGTCCGACGAAGCTGCGAGCGTTAGAACATTGAGCATCGAATAGGGCCAAGCGCGCTCGACAGGACTCGAACCTGTGACCCAGGGATTAGAAATCCCTTGCTCTATCCAGCTGAGCTACGAGCGCTTGATGGCAATTGATTTGCATCGACGGCCCGATCGTAGGGAACGGTAAAATAGTGGTCAGGTCGAAAAACACAAGTGAGACCGGAGCCGATCCGGCACCTGTACCAACCCGCCTACCTTAATTGATCTGCCGTAAAGAGTCTTGCCGGTATTTTATCGCCCACCTTAACCAGCGGTTGACCATTTCCTTCGATACTGGTTCGATGCGCTCCCGGTCGGACATTATTCAAAGGTATGCCGAATATGGAGTTGCCAATTTTCTCCAAGGTCAACTCGGTGTAGTCATCGCCTTCGGGAATAGTTACCTCGATGACTGCGTGGAATCGATCGGTAGCTTCTTTATACTCCAGGCTGATAATTTCCGCTGTAGTAGTAGGCATAAACGAATATAACGACCCGATCGCGACTGTCACCAACGATACTGCGGTCGCTATAAATATTGCTAGAAATTCTAAAGTCAGCAGCGCTTCGGCCGTAAAATCAACTAGCAAGACAGCAAACCATGAACATCAGCTTACAATCGGCAGGTTACACGCAGAAGCATCGTGAAACCGTCCAATCCAGGCACGGATCCGCCGAGATACTCGAAATCTATTCACCGTCTGGACGATTCATTGGCTTCCAAGTGTATCGCAATGGTAAGCCGGAATACGCGCCATTCCAGACACTTAAGGGTGCGCAACTACGGGCAAAGATGCCGAGATCTCGAAGTGAAATTCAGCAACCCGTCTAGGTTGCCCGCTCGTTTTTTGACTTCTATTTGCGAGCGACAATGCCGCTCAATTCCAAATCGGACGGCTGCTACGGATTCGCAAATAACTTCAGATCGACGGAATCTGCCATCGCGCGGTCGCCGGCATCGTTGAGATGATCCGCGGCCATCGGTGATTGAATCGCCTAAGGCGACGATCGCTCCTGCATTGTTGGGTGAACTCACTTCGATTCTGGTCAGAAAATAGCGCTCAGTGACTGTTGCGACGTCAGCGATTGCCGTTGCGCCACTCTGATCGCCAGATTGGGAAAGATAAGCCGGCTGATTGCCCAGCGGATGAATGACTGCAGTGCCTGTCTCACGGGTTATGTAGAGACTGATTGCGAGCGTCATGAGCGGTCGGACTTCGAAATCCACCGGATCGCTAAGCACCGGTGCTCCCGGCGGTACGGTGATCGTCGCGCTACCGTTGAAAGTCAGCACATGATCCGAGGAAAGGTCGATGCTTCCTTTCTCCGGTCCGGCAATAGCCAAATGGGCGGTTCCAATGACTAATGGTTGCGTCCCGGTCTCATTGGACAGGCGGATACGTACACGGTTGCCGCCTACGCTGATTCTGACAAACTGCCGAAGCGTCTGATTGGCCAACTCCTCTCCGATGGGAAAAACCGGGGCGCACCCCCAGGTCGAAACCCAACCGCCATCTTCGGGACCGGCCTGACCTGATTCGCCTTGTGCTAGAGCGAAAGAACAAAAAATAAAAATCGGTGCTAAGAGCAAAAGGACGAATCCGAGTCTGCATCTAATAAATTGCGAAAAGACTAGTCCCGATGGTTCGAAACGAAACGAATAGAGTGAGGGTTCCTCCATGGTTGCGGATCATCGTGGCTCAATCCAAAACTTCGTCAAGCGGAAGGCGCCCCATGCAGCTGGAAGCTGCGGCTACTGTCCACTAATCGCGGGTTACAAATCGCGGAGGCCAATCCAGACGTTGACCGTTGTGATGGGCGCGCAGAAGCGCATCCGTACAGAGCTGAAAAAAATGGCTTCGGTCCTTGAACCCAAATTCACGAACAACGGTCTCAAGGCGGTCTAGATTCTCGAGTCGCACGCTGGTAGTCCGTTTCTTGCTGTTCCCAAGATCACTTGCGGGGTTGGGTTCCATAATATCGAATCCAAAGTAAGCGTAGCAAGACCGCGCACTTCTAGGGAGTCCAAAAAGACGTTTTAAAAGACCTCTCGATGCTACGTCGTACTCGGTTCGACAGCAACTTCATTATTAAAACCTTTGGGCCGAGAGCCAAATCAATTGTAACAGCAATTGTAGAAGTTTTTATTGCGATCGCAGATGGTCTGCTCTATAAAGTTGGACAATGATTGTGATTCTTCACCAGGCCAACCACCTTAAATGCGTTTCGGTAACGATGTGGCGCATTTCTGTCGTGCCGCGTTGCGACGCTACCGATGAGCGGTGAGGAAGAAGCTCGAAAAATATTACTGAATTTTCGAAAAAACCCACCGCTGAATCCCGGCGGTGGGTTTTTTGTGAACCGAACCAGCGGCAGCGGCGAATAGGAGGAAAAAATGAACATTCCATTGATCCACTTGACTGAAGAAGAGAGGTTCGTTGCCTTGACTCAGATCTATATGGAGCTGGAACTGCCGTTGGCGGCTGCCGTCGATGCAGCGAACGCAGACTTGCGCTCGCTCGATGGAGGTGGTGAGGTTGCCGAAGCTGCTTGATTCATCCCCATTGGTAGAAGTTGCGACATCGGTCGTTCGCCATTTACGCAACCACGGGCATGTTGCGTATTTTGCCGGTGGATGCGTCCGGGATGCTCTCCTCGGTTTCCCTCCGAAAGATATCGACGTTGCCACCGACGCGCGTCCGGAAGAAGTCCAGCGAATTTTTGCTCGCACAGTTCCAGTCGGTGCCAAGTTCGGGGTCATCCGCGTGCTTGAAAATGAATGGGAATTTGAGGTTGCTACCTTTCGCTCCGACGGCGCTTATTTGGATGGCCGTCGCCCGGATACGGTAACCTTCTCTTCCCCGGAAGAGGACGCTCGACGACGCGACTTCACCATTAACGGGATGTTCTACGATCCGGTCGCGGATACTGTGGTCGACTATGTGGGAGGTCGGAAGGACTTGGAAAAAAAACTGATCCGGGCGATTGGGGAGGCGCGACTGCGTTTTGGCGAAGATCGTCTTCGCATGCTTCGGGCAATCCGATTTGCAGCGACTCTGGATTTTCAAATCGATCCGGAGACATGGGATGCGTTGCGGGCGGATGCCGATCAAATAAAAGTGGTCAGCCCGGAGCGAATACGCGACGAGTTAATGAAGATTCTGGCTGACCCTCATCGATTGCGCGGGTTCGATCTTTTAGACGCAAGTGGATTGCTGGAGCAGATTCTTCCGGAAGTAAGTGCTCTGAAAGGTTGCCAACAGCCTCCTCAATTTCATCCGGAGGGCGATGTTTTTGTGCACACCCGCAAGATGCTGGAATTGTTACCACCGGACGCCTCTCCGTTGCTGGCCGTGATGGTGCTGCTGCATGATATCGGCAAACCGCCGACCCAAACGTGTGATCCCGCGGAAGGTCGCATTCGCTTTAATGGCCATGACGAAGTAGGCGCCGCAATGAGTGTGGCTGTCATGGAGCGGCTCCGCTTTTCCAGCGCTGAAATCGAAGCAGTGGTGGGTGCGGTGAGATCTCACATGATGTTCAAGGACGTTCCGAAGATGCGGCCGGCGCGACTGCGGCGTTTCATGGCTAAAGATAATTTTGATCTGGAGCTTGAACTACATCGAGTCGATTGCCTGAGTAGTCACGGCGATCTCGAGAATTTTGAGTTCCTTGTGCAGAAAGAGAAGGAATTTGAGAATGAGCCATTGATACCACCGCCGCTGGTCAACGGCCATGATTTGATCGCTCTCGGTCTTTCTCCTGGCCCGCGCTTTGGCGAAATTTTGGAAAGGGTGCAGACGGCACAACTCGAAGGAGAAATCCACTCTCGCGAAGAGGCCCTGGCGTTGGTGCGTCGATTAGTAGGTGATGGGTAGCGTCTGGGAGCACAGGTCAGGTACAGCGCCAAGCAAGGTAGGGCGGTACACGTTCGTCGAGCGACAGCGAGAGGACGTGTGAGTCAAACCAGGGGTGCGACGAAGGTCACAGTCCGGCGCCTAACCTTCTTGGCCCGCGATACCTAGGGTGGCGGAACTGTATCGCCCTGCCGGGGTTGACGTTACACCGCTACAAATTCTCCGTAACTGGCCGTTGTTTTCGGAATGAAGACAGAATCAGCAACCCCGCAGCAATGCAAATACAGCTATCAGCCACATTGAATGAGGGCCAGGCGTACTCCCGGATGTAGAAGTGGAGAAAATCAACCACACTCCCTTTCACTAGCCGATCAATTAGGTTTCCAAGAATGCCGGCAGCAAGCAAGGCGAAGGAAACTTTGGTCGTCCAGTGGAGCCGGCGCGAGGGTTCAGTCTCCCATTGATTTCGCATTAGCAGAAAAAAGACAACGGCTAGCGCCAACGCGCCAAGAACGATGAAAAAAGGATTGTTTCCCTGGAGCAGACTGAAGGCCGCGCCGGTGTTGCTCACATGTACGAGGCTGAAAAATCCCGGGATGATAGGGATTTCGCTCCCGTAAGGAATATTTTTCTGAATGAGCCACTTGGTCAGCTGATCCAATAGGACCAACGGTACACTCAGCCGGAGCAGAAACTTCATTGCTTGATCGCCAGTTGGTCGATTACAGCGGCACAACGATCGCAAAGTGTGGGATGAGCGGGGATCGTGCCCACCATCGAGCGATGACGCCAGCATCGCTCACAACGGGCGCGCTTAGTCTTTGACGCAGTTGCCACCGGATCAGCTTCCCGGGTTACGATTTCGAGATGACTCAAGATCAGGAATTCTTCGACTTCATCATGGTCCAACCGATGAACCCGATCGCCAATCGGCAAAGTGAGTTTCACGTGGGCCTCCAAATTGTTACCGATTTGTTTTTGTTGGCGAGCCGCTTCCAGCGCCTGGGCAGCGACCGTTCGAACTCGGAGCAACGCTTCCACGTCGGCTACTGCTTGTGCATCGATCAGTTTGCTGTCGCTTTGCGGTAACGATTCGAGATGGACAGAACTCGACCGGCCGAAATGGCTCCACGCTTCGTCGGCGGTAAACGCCAGGATGGGAGCAAGCAACCGTACGAGGTGATCGAAAACCGTGTACATGACTCCTTGGGTCGCTCGACGCCGAGCAGAATCTGGAGCATCGCAATACATGCGGTCTTTCGTGATATCGATATACAAACTGCTCAGCTCGATTGCGCAGAACTGATTTAGGGCATGGTAAACCTTGTGGAATTCGTAGCGCTCATACGCCTCGCGGCACTGATGCGTTACTTCCTGAAGACGAGTGAGCAGCCAGCGGTCGATCAGTGTTGGCCGGCCGGAGTAATGCTTTTTGGGATCGAAATCGGCGAGGTTGGCAACTAAGATCCGTAGCGTATTTCGGATGCGACGATAGGTGTCCGTCAATTGATCGAACATCTTTTCGCCAAATGGGACCTCGTCGGTGTAATTCACGCTCGCGACCCAAAGCCGGACGATATCGGCGCCGTATTTGTTAATATAGTATTCGGCTTCGGTCGGTTTCGCGTAGGCGCCTTGTTGGGACTTGGAAAGCTTTTGTTTGCTTTCCAAGTCAACGACAAAGGAGTGAGTGATCACCTCCCGATACGGAGCTTCTCCGTGGATGGCCACACTGGTCAGCAGAGAAGATTGGAACCAGCCGCGATGCTGATCGGTTGCTTCGATGTAGACGTCCGCGGGCCAGCGGAGCTCGGGGCGTGTTTTCAACACCGCTTCGTGGCTTACTCCCGAATCGATCCAAACATCAAGCGTGTCATTCCTTCTCGTCAATCCAGGGGGCAATCCTAATTCTTCGGCGATCGCCTCATCGCTTAGCGCGTACCAAACATTGGTACCCTGTTCGTGGACCAATCCGGCCACTTTGCGGATCCAATTTGGTTCAAGCAGCGGTTTGCCATCACGATAAAATACCGGGAGCGGAACTCCCCAGCTTCGTTGCCGGGAAATGCACCAATCGGGGCGAGATTCGACGGTCGAATACATCCGATTCCGGCCCCAACTAGGCACCCATTTAACGCGTTCCACGGCCGCCAAGACGTCGTCTTTAAGCTCGTCAATCCGAATAAAAAACTGTTCGACTGCCCGGAATACTACCGGGGTTTTTGAACGCCAGCAGTGGGGATAGGAGTGCTCGAACGTTTGTTCTCCCAGGAGTGCACCAAGCTGCTTAAGCAGCTTGATGATATCCGGATTCGCATCAAAAACATACTTTCCTACCCACTCAGTGACGCCCACTTCCGAAGTAAATCGTCCGTAGTCATCTACCGGTGAAAGAAGTGGGAGAGCATGCCTCAAACCAAGCTGGTAATCATCTTCACCGTGACCTGGAGCGATATGAACGCATCCGGTACCGGCATCAAGTGTGACGAAATCTGCGGTCAGGACTTCGCCGTCCCGATCAAGGAATGGGTGACGGTAGGAGGTTCCCTCCAATTCGCTTCCGAGCAACTGCTGGACTGGATCTCCATCCGCTACCCATCCGGTAGCTTCGGTGAATGCAGCGATCCGCTCCTTTGCCAATAAGAGGGTTCGCGAAGACTCCTCGTTCGGGTGCGAAAATTTTTGCACCACATAGGTAAATCTCGGGTGCACCGCGACCGCCAGGTTGGCTGGAAGGGTCCAGGGAGTTGTCGTCCAGATGGCGATCGAACAACGACCGGCCAATCCCCCGGAAACGATCGGGAAAGCGACATAGATCGATGGATCGTGACGGTCTCGATACTCAACCTCAGCCTCCGCCAAAGCGGTCTGGGCACCGGTACTCCAATAGACCGGTTTCTTACTTTGGTAGACTAACCCCTTTTCGACGATATCCGCGAACACTTGCAGAATCACCGTCTCGTACGCTGGATCGAGGGTCAGATATGGATTTTCCCAGTCGCCGAAAACGCCCAGTCGCCGAAACTGATTCCGTTGAATCTCAATATACTTTCGAGCGTACTGCTCAGACCGCTGGCGCACTTCGAGCGGCGAAAGTCCCCGCGATTCCTTGACCACTTTGAATTCGATTGGCAAACCGTGGCAGTCCCAACCGGGCACGAACGGTGCCCGGAAGCCCAGCATCGAGCGACTCTTCACGATCAGATCTTTGAGGATCTTGTTCAGGGCCGTGCCCATATGAACGTCACCGTTGGCAAACGGCGGACCATCGTGGAGCACGAAAAGTGGTGCGTCCTTTCTTAGTTCTTGAATCTGGCGGTAGAGACCTGCGTTCTGCCATTTAGCCAAAACTTCCGGCTCCCGCGCAATGAGGTTGGCCTTCATCGGAAAATCGGTCTTGGGCAGGTTCAATGTCTCCTTGTAGTTCATGCGAAGAGTTCGGAAACTAGCATTGTTTGGGCATCGAGCAAAGGGGAGCGGAGGCCTGCGCGACGGCGCTAGGGCGTGTCTGTCCCGACGGTAGGGCGCGTCGCTCCGCGACCGTCGAAACCCCCGGCAAGCCATTGCCGGGTAGGCCTGGTGATGAGGCGATGGATAATTCTTTGGTCGCCGTTTTTGGTTCAACAGGATTCGATGCTGCCCTCGATTCGGCGGTCCGGGACGGACGCGGCCTACCACCGTGCGGTCGCGGAGCGACACGCGCTACCGCCGTGCAGTCGCCGTCGGCAAGAGTTGCCAGAGATCGGTAAAGACGCGGTCCGGGAATCCGAGGGCCTTGGTCAGTTGGATCTTCTTTTCGAGCGGATTACAGATCGCGCGGAGACGCAGCATGGTTTCGCGGTCGATCCAGCCTTTCAACCAGGAAGGAAACACCGCCGTAACCACTGGGTAATCGGTTCCATGTACCAGGCGCTCAGGCTCGCCCCGTAAACGCTCCAGCGATTTCAAATGGGTGATGTGCGATAGAGCAGCCAGGTCGCCGTAGAAATTGGGGAAACGCTTCCGCATCTGCAAGAACTCCTCAAAGTGATCGCCGTCCCATGGGAGTGCACGGGTGCCACAGTGCGCAGCGATGACGGTGACTCCGCACTCGAGTGGCAACCGTAAGCACTGCGGAGACTTCAGATCGTTTCGGCAGCTGCGCACGAAGAACTCACCACCGGTGTGCGCCAGAAAAGGCAATCCGAGTTCGGCCAATCTGGTCCAAAACCTTTTGAACTTTGGCAGATTGCAATCGACGTTTTGAACGCACGGCAACAGTTTCAAAAGTACCGCCCCCGCCGCCGCACAGCGCTCGAGCTCTTCCAAGGCGTCAGGTCGGGCCGGGTGGATTGCGACTCCCGGCAGCAGCTTGGAGGACCGTTTCGCTGCCGCGAAGACCGCATCGTTTGAGACGAAAACGTCGGAAAGATCCTTCCTGACTGCTCCTTGGTCGTCGTGGACCCACTCGTAAGCGAGCAGCACGGCCGCTTCCAGCGAGGATTGGGATACCCAGTGGAGTAGCTGGTCGAGATACATTTGGTCGAAATGCGCATCATCGAAGGCGCAGTTCAGGCCGATATCGCGAGACCCTGCCTGCAAGAAGGGTTTCATGAACCAGCGGCGGCGATGCCAGCAATCCGCTCCTCCTTTGCCGTTCCCGGACAGATGAACATGCGCGTCGATTGATCCGCGAGTTTGGTTCACGTGCTTTTTTTGGACCTTTTGATGTTGCTTTTCACCTGCCCGCTACCCAGGCGATTATCTGTCGCCAGAGTCTGGTGTATCCGGGCCACTCGACGAACTCTTTTGGGCACCAGTGCGGACCGACATCGGATGTCCAGGCCACCGATCGGCCCTTGCCGAAGGATCCGGCGACCAAGAGCGGATATTCCTCCACTTTTGCCAGGACTTCGGCGCCTTCCTTTGGTTTTACTTCGTTAAATCCGAGAAGATAAGGCCACGCTCCGTCGATACCGTGGGTGATCTGGTGATCTTTCCTGGTAACGCTGGGATTGATGCCTTCAGGTCTTTCGATCCGATCGTCGATTGGCAAAAGCAAAACCGGCAATGCCTCTTCGATCGGTGTGCGATGGTAACGGGCCGAACCGTAAATGCCTTGAAAACTCAGGTAACCTCCAGCCATGACTAATCCTCCTCCTTCCGCCACGTATTCCTTGATTAACTGGAGACGATTTGGAACGCGTTTACCTTCCAGGAAAACTTCGGGTGGGAGCAATAGCGTATTTGCCCCAATGTCGCTGAGGACAATGGCGTCGTAAGCCTGCAGTTTACTGAGCTCGAATGGAAACGACTTGGCCGCTTCATGACTTGGCTGATGGGTAATTTGAATCGAGGCCGAACTGAGTGCAGCGATCAAAAAATCGCCACCCGTCGCGTAATAGGTCGAGGAAAAGAAATCGAATCCTTTCAGGTGAGTTGAACTGCTGATCCAACTCTCTCCGACTAACAATACATTTGCTTCCATAAAAAGGGTCTCAGCGGCACCAGTGAGCGATCGCTAAGGCGATGACCTTCGTGCAGGTCACAAGATCATCGATTGACACATGTTCATTCGGCTGATGCGCCTGGCTTGGGTCACCTGGACCGAAGTTTATTGTTGGCGTTTTTGTAAGGTCAGTTGGGATGCCCATGTCGGTGTGTGCTCCTATTCCCCAGAGCTGAAACGGATGAGACGCCGTCCGGCAAGCTTCAGCAAACGTGCTAATGATTGCATGATCTGGTTCCACCTCTGCGCAGTCGGCATCAAGGATCCATTCGACTCGAGGGGGATGCTCAGCTAGCCAGGGATCAACCCGCGATATCGTGGCGACTAACGATTCGACTTCGCGCTTGACTGAGCCTCCGACCCCATCAGCGTCTTTTTCTGAGGGAAGATACTGCACATCGACGATGATCTCCGCTCGCCCCGCCGTGGAGCTTGGATGTTCTCCCGCTCGTACCTGAGTGACAATGATCTGGTTCGAAAGTTCCATCAACGGATGATTCTTTCGCGGATCAGTTCGCCAGCGTTCGTTTAATACGTCGATCCCGTCCAAAATGAATCGCATCAAAGCGATGGCATCGACCGGTCCGCCAGCATCCCAATGCCGTGCCTTTAACTCGGCATGGCCGCCAATCCCGTCGATGACGATTTTGCCCCAGAGAATCCCGTGACAGAGCGGCGATACCCGGTTGCCGGTTGGCTCGGTCAGGATCCCTGCGTCTGCTCGATAGCCGCGATCCGCCATAGCCAATGTGCCCATACCGCCAATCTCTTCATCGACGACGGTCGCGAAAAGAATGTCGCCAGATAGCGGAACGTCCAGCTCCCGAAGAATTTCAGCCGCCGAAAGCATACATGCGACTCCACCCTTCATGTCGACGGCGCCTCTGCCGTGAATGCTGTTCCCTTCTCTTGCGCCAGCGAATGGTGCATGGAGCCAGTGGGCGATTTCGCCTGGCGGAACGACGTCGATGTGGCCGGTCAAAAGAATCGATCTGCCTCCGCCGGATCCGGGAAGCGTTCCGGCAAGATTAGGGCGGCCACGGAAATTTCGACCTTGCTGTGCACCCGGTTTGCCTCGGTAGATCTCCAGAAGTGCGTCTGCATCCGGCTCCCAGAGATCGGTTTTGAATCCGGCGGCCGTAAGTCTGCGCTCCAGGTAATTCTGACATTCTCGTTCGCCCGGGCCGGCCTTGCTCGGGTCCGCCATCACAATGCTCTCAAACCGAATTAACTCTTGGAGGGTTTGGGCAATCTGTTCCCGATTGCGGTTAACGGCATCGACGATGCGTCGTTCTAGTTCGTTTTTCATCTGGTGTCTCTGTTTCGAAAGGTTCTGTCCAAGACCACACTGCCAATGAGAAAAAGCCCAACCACTCCGAGCTGCCAGATGTTGTTAATGTTTAACATCTGAAGCCCGACCTGCAGTGAGGTGAAGAACAGCACGGCAAGGAGTGAGCCAATCAAACCGCCTGATCCGCCGAAGATGCTCGTGCCGCCAAAAAGAGTCGCCGTTAGAGATAACAACTCGAGATTATCGCCGATATTGGGGCGGGCACTTAACAGCCAGGAATCTGCCACTAGACCGGCCAGTGCAGCGAGAATCCCGCTGAACGTATATGCTCCAAGCCGAATTGCATTTACCGGGAGACCAATCAGCCGCGACGCTCTTTCGTTGCTTCCGATCGCGTAGATCCATCGTCCCAAAGGCATCTGAGTGAGGGTGAAAACCATCACGATAAAAGTGGGCAAAACAATCACGAGCGTGTGTAGCGGAACTGCCAGTACTGCGGATTGTCCGAGCAGACCAAAAGAAGATGGTAGTCCCGAAATGGGCACTCCGCCGGTCACGGCGAGAGCGAGACCGTTGTAGGCGTAATATGTTCCCAGCGTTACGATCAATGGTAACAGTCGCAATCGAGTAATGATGAGGCCGTTAACGCCTCCCAAGAGGCCACCAAAGAGAACTCCGGCGATCGCTGCAATGAAGGGGCTCGTACCTTGTTTGATTAGAAAAGCGATCAGCAATCCACCAAGACTGACAATTCCGCCGACCGAAAGATCAATGCCACCGCCTCCCGTAAGAATCACGAAAGTCTGGCCAAGCGTTACTAATGCCAACAGAGTCGAGAACTGAAAAATCGAGGTGAGATTGGCCAGGCTGAAGAAAGCCGGCGCGCGGGCCGCAAAAACGGCGAGCGCGATCACCCAAAGGAGAATGAGTCCGCCGAACCGGACTTGTCTTCCGGCAGTTATCATGGGTTCGCTGCCGAGCGCAGGTAGTTCGAGATTCGGGCACCGGCCAATGCGTCCAGGACCAACACCGCAATCAAAAGAACCCCGGTTATCACCTGCTCCCAAAGTGATGGAACTCCGACCAGCACGAAGCCATTCTGTAACAAGCGGACAAGAAAGACTCCTAACATCGTGCCGAGAAGGTTCGCTTTTCCACCTAGGACGGAGGCACCGCCCAAAACGGAAGCAACAATCGCGTCAAGTGCGACTAGACCTCCGGTCGAAGTCTCGACGTTTCGATATCGGGCCACATAAAGCAAAGCCGCGAAGCCAACGAGCAGGCCGGTAAAGCCATAAACGAAAAATTTGGTTTTGCCGGTTGCGACCCCAGAAAGCCTGGCAGCTCGCTCGTTTTCACCGGTCGCGCGGATTGCCGTGCCCAGTGGCATCCATCGTATGATCAGCCAACCCACTGAATAAAAGATAAGAACGTAAATGCCGACGACCGGAATCCCGCCGATAGATTGGTTTATCACGAGCCGAAGGGTGTCGGGTAACCCGGAAATCCAGCTCCCACCAAGGAGTAGGAAGATGGCCGATCGATAGACACCGAACAAGCCGAGGGTCGCGATGATTGGAGGTATTTTTCCCCAAACAATGAGAGCCGCCGAAACAAACCCTAGCGCTGTTCCGATAATAGGTCCGATGAACAAGACCGCTGCCAAAGGCCAGCCTGCCTCGATACTCCATCCGACGAAAATCGCACAGATTCCCAGTGCGCCGCCGACCGCAATGTCGATTCCGGCCGTAGCCAGGATGAACGAGATGCCCAAGCTTACGAGCAATAGCTCGACGCTGTTTCGGAGGATCGTTGTCAGATTTTGTGCGGTCAAGAAATAGGGTGACAGGAACTGGAAAAGAATCGCAACGCTCACACAAGCGAGCGCGAGCGTTACCTCGCGGCGACCGAGGAACAGCTGTTTCCAGTTCACTTCAGAATTTGTATTGATCGACGTTGTCCTTTGTAAACACGGTGGGAGGACCGAGCAGCAGCACCTTGGTGGCGGAATCGTATTTGGCGGGAGCTGCGAGTCCTGGCACCGAGTTAGATTCGGCGAACGCCTTGTTGCCGATTAACTGTTTTCCGGCCCAGACGGTTAAGTAGCCGAGGTCACGCGGATTCCAGAGGACACTGAATCCGAACGCGCCGCTCTTCAGGTAGGCGCGCACCGTGTTAGGCGAACCATAGCCAGTCCCAATGACCTGACCAATTTTGCCGGCCGATTCGATCGCCTGAGCCACACCTGGACAGGTGGTAGAAGCTACCGCAATCAAGCCCTTGAGGTCTGGATGCGCCGTCATAAGATCGGTAGCGATCTGAAAAGCGCGCTGAGCGGTACCTCCAGCAAATTGTGGCGGTAATAGATTTATCTTTGGGTATTTTTCTTTTACGCGCTGCTGCATGAAGCGGATCCAGGTGTTCAGATTTGTGGCGGTAGCTTCGCCCGAAACGATGCCCACTGTTCCTTGCTCGCCGATCCGTTTTACGAGTTCGTCTATGATGGTGAACCCGAGATCCTGATCCAGCGCTTGGGCGACATAGACTGCTCTTTCGCTTTGCGGTGCGTCAGAATCCGACGTGAAGATTTTGACGTCTTTTTCCTTTGCTTTCCTGATAATCGGGTCGATCGAACTGGCGTCAAGTACCGAAAGGGAGACTGCCGATACTCCTTGATCGATGAGCCCGTTCACGATCCGCAGCTGCTCTGCCGGATTCGTGTCGGTCGGTCCGGTGTAAACGAACTCTACATCGAACTTCTGGGCGGCATCCTTACCACCTTCCTCCATCGCATTGAAGTACGGTATGCCGACGATCTGCGGCACAAAGGCAACTTTCGACTTACTCTGGGCCAGGCCGAACTCTGCCGTTAACAGCAAGAGGCCTGCAGCCAGGCCGGCCGACCATCGATTTTGTCTGCGCATTTTAACCTTTCTCAATATTGATCCCCACTGGGGGGCATTTTGTAGTCTGGCTCTTTGAATTGTGGGCCAGGTTTAACTCCAGTAATCCAACTGACAACCTGTTCGGGGTCCGTCTCTGACCGTTTGCATTCAACTACTTTCCGGCCGCGTCGCAGTACAAGGATTCGGTCTGCGACTTCGAAAACGTCGTTCAAGTTGTGGCTGACCAGCAGCACGGCTTTGCCGTTGGCGCGAAGCTGCTCGATCAATTTTAGCACTTTGCGAGTTTCAACGACAGCGAGCGCGGCTGTTGGTTCATCCATAATGACCAATTTCGTTTCCAGATCGATGGCTCGCGCGATGGCAACCGCCTGACGTTGACCGCCGGACAAGTCAGAGACCAGGGCGCCAGGCGATGGGATATGCGAGCCAAGTTCATCGATCAATTGCACGACTCGGTCTCGCATTTTCCTCTTGGCGAGTATCGGTAGCCCAAAGAGCGGTCGAACAAGCTCTCTGCCCAGAAAGATGTTTTCGTAGACAGTCAGATTTTCGACCAGCGCGAGTTCCTGGAAGATCGTCGCGATGCCCAAATTCCTTGCCTTACCAGGGCTTTCGATTGTGACTAGATTGCCTTCGACGGTTATTTCGCCAGCCGAAGGAAGATAGGCGCCAGACAGTAATTTCACCAGCGTCGACTTCCCGGCCCCGTTATCGCCAACTAACGCGAGCACTTCACCTAGGCGTACACTGGCCTCGACCGCCTCCAATGCGATCACCGGGCCAAAATGTTTCGAAATTTTGGCAACGCGTAACCAGATATTCTCGGTTCCAATCATCTCTTATTTGCTGTGGCTCGAATTTTCGGTCGCAGCCTCAGGACGGAATCTCGTCGTATGAGCTCGACTGGAAGCCGCGTCTCCATCGGTTCGACCCTTACGCCAGCGATCACTTGCAAAAGAATTCTCGTCCCTGCTGCACCCAGTTCCTGCGCGGACTGGCGGATGGTGGTCAAAGGAGGCTGCAAAAGCTCGGCCAACGGCATGTCATCAAAGCCGATCAGGGAAAGGGCATCGGGGATTTTCAAACCGGACCGGTGAGCTGCGTTGAGCACACCGAGAGCGACGTAATCACTAGATGCAAAAATTGCGGTTGGTCGCTTCCTCGAATTAAGAAACGCGAGGGCGGCGTCCCGACCGAAATCCGAAGTATAAGGTCCGAACCGGATAAGATTCGTGGCCGGCTTTAACCTGTGTTCCTGCAGCGCGTTCTTGAATCCGGTGAACCGTTCCTGAGTGGAGAGCAGATTCTTGGGTCCGCCGATAAAGGCTATTTGTCGGTGGCCATAGTCCAGTAAGTGGCGTGTCGCGAGATATCCGCCGACCCGATTTTCACTGAAGACCCTCGGAGCAGAAACGCCTGCCACATCTTCGTCGATCAGGACCACGTTACGATTTCGCCGCAGGATCTCTGCCAACTCCCGATCCTCAGCGTGACTGGTGAGAAATACGATGCCGTCGAGCTGATGTCCGCTCAACAGTCGGAGATAGGCTAACTCCCGGCTCCGATCATTCAGCGTATTGCACAGGAGAACCCCGTATCCTGCCTCGAATGCCACTTCTTCGACGGCGCAAGCGAGTCTGGCAAAAAAGGGATTTGAAATGTCCGGAATAATCAGTCCGACCATCTTACTCTGGCCGAGACTCAAGTTACGGGCTAGCCGATTGGGCTGATAGTTCAGATCGCGGACGGCCTGTTCGATCCGAGAGGCGGAAGTCCTGGGGAGTACGATATCGCCGTTCAAAAACCGAGAAACGGCAGTGACCGAAAGTTCGGCGGCTTTTGCTACATCCCGGATGGTGATCTTTCTCGGAAGCTGCATACAATGGTTGGAGAGAATCCCGGCGGGCTGAACCGGTTTAGTAAACCGGTTTACATCACAGATAGAAATATATCGTTTCTCTTGTCAATACTGCTCTCCGTCTTTATTGCTTGCCAGGTAGCGAATTGTTCGCCAACTTGCCCCACACTGCTTCCGGGTTGATACCTGCTATTTCAATGATTTTGATCCGCGCTTTTTCACCTTTTTTAATCGCAATTCTCGATTTTTGACAATCGATCAACTCGGCGAGAAATCGGATGACTTCTGCGTTCGCCTTTCCATCCTGAGCTTGAGCTCGAACCTTGAGTCGTATCTCATCCCGTGAGATCGCGGATAGTTCGCTCCGCCGAGCATTCGGAATGACATGGACTTTAAGTGTGGTCAGCATTGGTGCACAGTAGCGCTACTTTCTAACAAAGAATCCGATGAGATGGTCGTTTAAAGTCGCTCGAATTGCCGGAATCGATATCCGAGTACACATCGGAACATTCATTCTGCTTTTGGGCGGATTTCTCTACATTTATTCTTACACGGGAGATCGCAACGGCGCATTGAATGCGGTTCTGATCTGGGTTTGTGTCTTTATTTGCGTGTTACTCCACGAATTGGGTCACGCGTTCGCTGCCAAAGCTTACGGAATAACCACGGTCGATATAACGCTCCATCCCCTGGGTGGTCTGGCACGGCTCGAACGGATGCCAGACAAACCTTGGCAAGAGTTAGTCGTCGCCCTGGCCGGTCCGTTGGTAAACGTTATTATCGCGGCAGTCCTCGTTCTGGTCCTGGCGGTTACTGGCAATTTGACTCTCGAATCTCTTTCCGAAGGAAAGTCGATGGACTTCTTGTGGGTCCTGCTCTGGATCAATACTCTAATGTTCTTTTTTAATCTGATCCCGGCTTTTCCTTTGGACGGAGGGCGAGTTCTGCGCGCTCTGCTCGCGACGCGCATGAAGTATATTCGAGCGACCCAAATCGCCGCAACCATCGGTCAGGGCCTGGCGTTGGCTATGGGGGTCTCTGCTTTTGCTATTTTTAAGGGCAATATACCGCTGATTCTAATCGCCATTTTCATTTACATGGGAGCCGAAACTGAGTCAGCCATCGTGCAGATGCGTTATATGACGGCCGGTTTGCCGGTTTCTAGCGCAATGGTCACTCGTTTTGATACGCTAGATCACAAGGCGACTCTGAATGAAGCAATCGACATGTTGCTTGGTACATCGCAGCACGAGTTTGCAGTTCTCGACGACAATGGCGGGTTTGCCGGATTGTTAACCAAGAATAATTTGATCCTCGCTTTGCGCCGTTCCGGGCCGGAGACGCTGGTAACCGATGTGATGATCACCGGATTACCAACCATTTTACCCAATACCAATTTCGAGCGTGCACTGGCGCTCGTCCAACAGACCGGTTCGCCGGCGCTTCCGGTCGTGGACAATACCGGCCGTCTGATTGGCCTTTTCACCCCGGAGAATGTTAGCGAACTTTTGCTAGTACGAAACGCACTGGGGAGTAAGCAACGACGGACACAGCGTTGATGTCGTTTCATGGTGCTAAACGCTCTCGCGCCCAATGAAAGTCCGAAGTTGCGCCGGCCAGCGATTCGTTTGACGGCGTCGCTCTTTTTCCTGACGTTCGCGGCCTGTGTCGCTGAATTATTCTGGGCATACAACCAACTGCCAGAACGAGTGCATGCCCATTTTCCTTCTTGGCTGCACATTGGCGCGGAAGGACCAAAGTGGATCTTTGTTGCAATTTCCGGAGCTTTTCCGGTCCTGATCGCTATCGCTGCTTTGATATCGATACGGCTGGTGAAACGGCAGCCGGAAAAATTTGTGCAGATTCCTAATCGTGACTATTGGATGTCTCCTATACGGCGAGAACAGACATTGGACTTGATCGCCTCGAGGATTTACCTGTTGGGCGCAGTTAAATTCGTTGCCGATGCGATTTTCATTTACGCGGCACTTCAAGCCAATCTGATTGGAACTTCGGAGCTGAATGCCGGACTTTTGTTTTTCCTCGCAGCAGGATTTATCGTGGCAAAAGTTGTGCTAGCCGCTCAATTGTTCTGGCGATTTCAATTCCCAAAGGGTCCGTAAATTTGAGCAGTTTGTCGGACTTTGGTAGATCAAAAGATACTAGCGGGCTTCAGCGGCGAAGCCGCGCTTCAGGATTACCTAGGGCTGCGCCCACATAAGCGTTAACTTACGTCTTTGGGATGGCTCTCTACCCCAAAAAGGGGCAGAAGGACTCAGCCCGGGGTTTTAACCCCGGGTGAGCAACCCATCAAACGATTGGCCCTGAAGGGGCCTAAGATTTTATTTGATCAATCCCACACATAACGCTCATCGAACGAAATTCCGTGCTTTTTGAGAAAGGTACGAAACTCTTCTTGGAACGTCATCTTGCGATGATGGATCTCTTGGCTGGCGATATAGGCAATGACCGATTCTTTGGCCGATTGGCTAACCGAGAAAGCCCCGTAGCCGCTCTGCCAGCTGCAAATGGCTGTGACCTTTAGCCTTTACGGTCCATTGTCGAGCTGGTTTTGAGCTTCTTGACCAACTCGG